>VDMG01000289.1 GCA_006514895.1 Beijerinckiaceae bacterium | reverse complement strand
TGGCGTTGCTTTCCTCTCGTGGAATCAGCACCCCGAGCCTACAAGCTCAAGGCGAGCAACGCCGCTCCATGCCCTAATTCTGGATGTGCTACTGAAAAGCGACATTGACGATTTCATAGCTCTTGCCGCCGCCGGGCGTATTTACCTCGACCGAATCGCCCGTTTTCTTGCCAATCAGGGCGCGCGCCGTCGGAGAGGTAATCGACACGCGTCCGGCCTTCACATCGGCCTCGCTCTCGCCGACGATCTGGTAAATCTTTTTTTCGTCCGTGTCCTCGTCGACGAGCGTTACCGTCGCGCCGAATTTGATCGTGCTTCCAGAGAGTTTCGAGACGTCGATAACCTCGGCGCGCGATAATTTGTCCTCGAGTTCCGCAATGCGCATTTCGTTCAAGGCCTGAGCTTCCTTGGCGGCGTGATATTCCGCATTTTCGGACAAATCGCCGTGCGTACGCGCTTCCGCGATCGTCTGGATGATGCGCGGCCGCTCAATTTGCTGGCGCCGCTTCAACTCCTCTTCGAGGGCGGAATATCCGCCCGGCGTCATGGGAAACTTGTCCATGCTTATTCTCTTTCGCGTCTCTCTCGATTTACCAATTCCCGTTCAGGCGCGGCTTGTGTCCACGCCCAAGCGCATTATGTAACGCCATGGTTTCGCAAAGACGCCACGCCGAACGCGCGCAGGTCCCGCTATAGGCCAATCCTGCCCAAGCCAGAGTGTAACAGACACCTTCGCGGAACCGGCCGCAAGTGGCGCTGTTTTGGTGGAGCACGTCCGGTCCGCGATTTTGCCGCGCTGCAGCGGCCCAGCCGCGCTTTAGTTCACGATCGCTTCAAGTTCGATCGCTCATGGTTTCTATCACTTTAGTTTTCTCGCATGAACTATCCAAATTTTTTCGCATGATCCGATCCAAAAAGTCTGCAACTTTCTTAAGATCATACTCTAGACGAAATAATCCTGCAGGGCGCGAACCTCCAGATCGTCGGCGAGATAAGCCCGGATTCCCTGCGCCGCGGCGATCGCGCCGGCAAGAGTTGTATAATAAGGCACCTTATGCAAGAGGGCGGCGCGGCGCAACGACCGCGAATCCGCGAGAGCTTGGGCGCCCTCGGTCGTATTGAGCACAAGCTGTATTTCGCCATTTTTGATGAAATCGACGACATGTGGACGGCCCTCGGAAACCTTATTCACCCGCTGCGCCTTGACGCCCTCGCCATCGAGGTAGCGTGCGGTGCCGCCGGTCGCAGCGATTTTGAACCCGAGCCCCGCCAATAATCGCGTGGTTTCGAGGACGCGCGGTTTATCGATATCGCGCACCGAAACAAAGACGGTGCCCGTCCTGGGCACTTTCGTGCCGCCACCGAGCTGGCTCTTGGCGAAAGCCACCGGAAACGAGCGGTCAAGGCCCATCACCTCGCCGGTCGAGCGCATTTCCGGCCCGAGCACGGTATCGACCCCTGGGAACCGAGCAAAGGGAAACACCGACTCCTTGACACCAATATGATCGAGATGCGGCGGCAGCAGTTTGAAGCCGGGGAGGCTTTCCCCGGCCATGATCCGCGCCGCGATCTTGGCGATCGGCAACCCGATGACCTTGGCGACGAAAGGCACCGTCCGCGCCGCCCGCGGATTGACTTCGAGCACATAGATCTCGCCGTCCTTCAGAGCATACTGAACATTCATCAAGCCGCCGACGCCGAGCGCCAGGGCGAGCTTCTTAGTCTGATCTTCAAGCGCGGCGATTTTTTGCGGGCCAAGCGAGCGCGGCGGCAGCGAGCAGGCGCTGTCGCCCGAATGGATTCCCGCCTCCTCGATATGTTCCATGATGCCGCAGATGAAGACATCTTTGCCATCCGAAAGCGCATCGACGTCGATCTCGATGGCATCCGACAAATAGCGATCGAACAAAAGAGGGTTCTTGCCAAGGACGGTATTGATCTGCCCAGTCTTGTCGTTTGGATAGCGTGCCTTGATTTCGGACGGAACCAGACCCGGAAGCGTGCCGAGCAGATAGTCGTCGAACGCCGCCTTGTCGAAAATAATCGCCATCGCCCGCCCGCCGAGGACATAGGATGGGCGCACGACAAGGGGGAGACCGAGATCAGAGGCAACGAGGCGCGATTGCTCGACCGAATAGGCGATCCCATTCAGCGGCTGCTTCAGGCCAATCTTGTCGAGGAGCCGCTTGAAACGGTCGCGATCCTCGGCAAGATCGATGGAATCGACCGATGTCCCAAGTATGGGGACACCCGCCTGTTCGAGCGCATGCGCGAGTTTGAGCGGCGTCTGCCCGCCGAATTGCACGATCGCGCCCTTGAGTTCGCCCGTCTCGCCTTCCGTGGCAAGGATTTCAAGCACGTCTTCGGCGGTCAAGGGTTCGAAATAAAGCCGGTCCGAGGTGTCATAATCCGTCGATACCGTCTCCGGATTGCAGTTGACCATGATCGTCTCGAAACCCGCCTCGCGCAGCGCGAAGCTCGCATGGCAACAGCAATAGTCGAACTCGATGCCCTGTCCGATCCGGTTCGGACCGCCGCCCAGAACGACGATTTTTTTGCGCGCCGTGGGACGCGATTCGCAGACGGGCGCTTGCCCAAAAGGCGGCGCATAGGTCGAATACATATAGGCCGTCGGCGAGGCAAATTCCGCCGCGCAGGTATCGATCCTTTTGAACACCGGCCGCACACCGAGGTTCTTCCGCAAGCTTGACACGTCCGCCTCAGGCACGCCAGCGAGGCTCGCAAGACGGGCATCGGAGAAACCCGCCGCCTTCAACATTCTGAAGTTGGCGGCGCCGTCCGGCAAACCATGCGTGCGAACCTTGGCTTCGAGAGCCAGAATTTCCTCGATGCGCGCGATGAACCAGGGGTCGATGCCGCACGCTTCGTAAATCTCGGCTGGCGGCATGCCATCCCGCAGCGCTTGCGCGACCACAAGCAGCCGGTCGGGCGTCGGGCGGCCGAGAGCCGCGCGCAGCACATTCATGTCATCGCCGAGACCGAGCCCTTCGATTTCGATTTCATCGAGACCGTTCAATCCGGTATCGAGCGAGCGCAGCGCCTTTTGCAGGCTTTCGGCAAATGTACGGCCGATCGCCATCGTCTCGCCGACGGATTTCATCGCGGTCGTCAGAATTTGTTCGGCGCCGGGAAATTTTTCAAAGGCAAAGCGCGGGATTTTGGTCACCACATAATCGATCGAAGGCTCGAAGGAAGCCGGCGTCGCGCCGCCAGTGATGTCATTGGCGATCTCGTCCAAGGTGAAGCCGACGGCGAGCCGCGCGGCCACCTTGGCGATCGGAAACCCAGTTGCCTTGGAAGCCAGCGCCGAGGAGCGCGAGACGCGCGGATTCATTTCGATAATGATCATGCGGCCGTCCTTCGGATTGACCGCGAATTGTACATTGGAGCCACCGGTCTCGACGCCGATCTCGCGCAATACCGCGAGCGCGGCGTCGCGCATGGTTTGGTATTCCTTATCGGTCAAAGTCAGCGCCGGGGCTATGGTGATCGAATCACCGGTATGCACGCCCATCGGGTCGATGTTTTCGATCGAGCAAACGATGATGCAATTGTCCGCCTTGTCGCGAACCACCTCCATCTCGAATTCCTTCCAGCCGAGCACGCTTTCCTCGATCAGAACCTCGCTCGTGGGCGAGGCATCGATTCCGCGCTCGATGATCTCGATGAATTCGGCCTTGTTATAGGCGATGCCGCCGCCGGTTCCGCCCATGGTGAAAGAGGGCCTGATGATTGCTGGCAGACCAATGTCGTCAAGAACGGCAAGTGCTTGCGACAAGGTTTTGACCTGATGCGAGCGCGGCGTTGCAAGGCCGATGCGCGTCATGGCTTCGCGGAAAAGCTTGCGATCCTCGGCCATGTCGATCGCGCTGGCGCTGGCGCCGATCATTTCCACATCGAATTTTTCGAGCACCCCCATTTTTTTCAAGGAGAGCGCGCAATTGAGGCCGGTCTGGCCGCCCATGGTCGGCAACAGCGCGAAGCCGCCGGGAACTGCATAGCGCTCCTTGGCAATGATTTTCGCGACGATTTCCGGGGTGATCGGCTCGACATAGGTGCGATCGGCCATGTCCGGGTCAGTCATGATCGTCGCTGGATTGGAGTTGACGAGCACGATTCGATAGCCTTCCTCGCGCAGCGCCTTGCAGGCCTGGGTGCCGGAATAATCGAATTCGCAAGCTTGGCCGATGATGATTGGCCCCGCGCCAATAATCAGGATGGTGGAAATATCCGTCCGCTTGGGCATTTGGTCTCGTCAAAGCACACAAAAAAAGCCGCGTCTCGGAGGCCAGCAGCGCGTCCATTTAGCAGAAGCCCGAAGCCTTGTCGTTGAGATTTTGGGGCGATGGGAACCGGAGCGCGAAGTGACAGCGTCCCACCGCCGTAAATATGCTACAGCGGGGCCATCGCGGCGATCCCGTTTCCTCGCCCCAAGATGGGCCCAAGGCGGCCCGCCGGACCATAAGCGGGCAAGCGCTATTTGCGCCGGATTTTCACATCGAGATCAGGTTGGACTTCCAATAGGATGCGCAGATCCAGCAAGGCGCCGCTCAAAGTGTCGAACACATGCGCGTCGTCGGTCACGCCCAAGAAGGTGACCTGCACGACGCCATCGACGGTCTTGACGCCGCTCAGCTTTCCTGCCCCCTCCAGCATCCGCTTCTCGATCGCGTCGGCAAGAGCGCGTTCAACCTCGTTCACATCCGCCACGAGCGCCTCCTCTCTAAAGTACGTTATATTTTCGAGCTTACGGTATAACGGTATATAAGCCGCCCGATCCCGCCAGCGTGGCCAGAGCAGCCAAACATCAAGCCAATGGCTTTGGCCCGGACAGTGTTTAGATTATGGCCTGGCGGAACCGCCGCGGCTCTTGCCAAGAGAAATTGCATATTTGAAATTGCATATTTATTGAATAATCCCGGCCTTTGCAAAATGATTTGTGCCGGGTAATCCGGCCGCAATCAAATCTTGTGCCGGAGAACCTGTCGCTTTATGTTGCAAGAATGAGCATGTATTCCAAAGACGGTTCGCCCGGCCCTCGCCAAGACACTGGCCTGCAAGACAATGGGTTCCAAGCTTACGACGCTAAGGTGCGGCGGCTGCATGGCGCTCGCGGCGACTATGAGGATTTCCGCAGACCACGGCGAATGCGCGGGATTCGCGCCGTGCCGGTGCGCGTCATCGTGCCCAATCTCGTCACCTTACTGGCGCTTTGCATGGGCCTCACCGCGATTCGTTTCGCGATTGAAGGCCAGTTTGAAACCGCGGTTATCGCGGTCATTGCCGCCGCAATTCTGGATGGATTGGATGGGCGCATCGCGCGCGTGCTGCGCGGCACTTCGCGGTTTGGCGCCGAACTCGACTCGCTTGCCGATTTCGTCGATTTCGGTGTCGCACCGGCGCTCATTCTCTATTTTTGGGGCCTGCACGAAATGAAGAGTTTCGGCTGGTACGCAGCGCTTGTGTTCGCGATCGCGGCAGCGCTGCGCCTTGCCCGCTTCAATGTCATGATCGACGATCCGAACCGTCCGGCCTGGCATGCGCATTTCTTTACCGGCATGCCAGCCCCGGCGGGCGCCATCGTCGGCCTTTTGCCGCTTTATCTCAATCTCTCGATTTTCGCGGTTCCTAATGTGCGCGCACTGGTTCCATTCGAAATCGCCTATGTCTTGACCGTTGCGCTTTTGATGGCGAGCCGCATCCCGCATTTTTCCGGCAAGAGGATCGGCCGGGTGCCGCGCGAATATGTGATCTTCGTCCTTTTCGGTGTTGTCGCCTGCGTTCTGCTGCTGGCAAGCTTTCCTATGGAAATGTTGATCGCTCTGACCTTCCTCTATCTTGCGACCATCCCCTTTGCCATCCGCCGTTTCAACGCCTATGCGGCTCAGGATGCCGCAAGGCAGGCGAGCGCGGCCGCGGTCCAAGCGCCGCCCGCTTCGCAAGCGCGGAAATGACCGCGGGCATTTCAGTCGCGTGTCCCGCCTCTAGAGCACGTCCTTAAAAAAGTTGCTCGACTTTTTCGATTAGGACATGCTCAAAAACTTTTGAAATTGAGCGATTCCCTTTTCGATCACGTGGTTCCACGTGATCGGGAAGCGCTCAAATGCGGGCGTCCGGCCCTGACGATAAATGCCCAAGCGTCAGGGGCCCGAGCCGAAAGCCTCTCCCGCCTGTTCACAAAGCTGCGTTTCTCGATTAGGGTCCGCGCCGAAAGCCCGGCCGGCCCAACGTGGGGACGGCGGCGGCCCAATTACAAGGAAACAAATGTCCAAGGAAGAATTGCTCGAATTTCCGGGGACCGTCGTCGAATTGCTCCCGAATGCCACCTTTCGCGTCAAGCTCGAAAACGACCATGAGATCATCGCCCACACCGCGGGAAAGATGCGCAAAAATCGAATCCGTGTTCTCACTGGCGATAAGGTTCTCGTGGAGATGACCCCCTACGACCTGACCAAGGGCCGCATTACCTACCGGTTCAAATGATTGAGCTTCCAGCGATGAAGTGCCGCCATGACCAGCGGCGATAAGACTTGGCGGCCAAGGCTTGTTCTGGCCTCGGCGTCGCCCCGGCGGCTCGAACTTCTCCAACAGATCGGCATCGAACCGGATGCCCTGCTTCCCGCCGATCTCGATGAAACTCCGCGCAAGAATGAACTGCCGAGGACTCTCGCCGCGCGGCTCGCCGAGGAAAAAACGAGAGCCGCCGCGGCAATTGCTTCGCGCAGGCCGGAACTTGCCGATGCCTATATTATCGGGGCCGACACGGTCGTCAGCGTCGGCCGCCGCATTCTGCCGAAATGCGAGATTGTGGCGGAGGCGGCGCAATCCTTGCGGCTCTTATCGGGGCGGGCGCACCGGGTTCACACCGCGGTCTGCCTCATCACGCCAAAGGGCCGCGCGCGCCACAAGCTTGTCGAGACGAGGCTGCGCCTCAAACGGCTTTCGGCGGCCGAGATCGAGGCCTATCTCGGATCGGGCGAATGGCGTGGCAAGGCCGGAGGCTATGCGATCCAGGGCCTTGCCGGCGCCTTCACCCAAAAACTCATTGGATCTTATTCCGCGGTGGCTGGCCTGCCGCTTTACGAGACCATGTCCCTGCTTTCAGGCGAAGGCTTTCCAGCCTATGTTGCTTGGTTGAACAGGGTCTGACCACCTTCCTCTCGCAGCGGCCGAACCCATGCCCGAAGCCAAATCCGAAATTCCGTTTGCCGAAAAATCAGCGGGACCTCGCGCAAAGCCTTGTCCTATCTGCGGAAAACCCGCCATCTTTGCGACCCGCCCGTTTTGTTCGAAGCGCTGCGCAGACGTCGATCTCCACCGCTGGCTTGGCGGCGTTTATGCGATTCCGGTGGCGGACGCGGCGGACGGGGAAGCAGAGGACAAGGATGCGGACAAGGCCTGAAATCGGAGGACGCGCGATTGCAACTCTGGCCTTGCAACGCCCAGCGACCGACTCGACTCCGTGATCTCTCTTTAATCTTCGTTCGGAACAACGCATGTTTTTCAATGCTTCGAAGATTTTTTGGCTTATCGCCGAGCCGGTATCCGTGGCCATTTTTGTGGGGCTTTTGGGTATCGTTCTTTTGTTCACCCGTTTCGCGCGCGCGGGGCGCGCCCTCGTGGCCGGCGCGATGATCGCGCTTGCCGTTGGTTCGCTGACACCGATTGGCGTGGTCCTTTTGCGCCCGTTGGAGGACCGGTTTCCGCAGCCGTCGGCCGCCATGCCGCCGCCCACCGGTATTATCGTGCTTGGCGGTGCGGTGGACACGGCAAGATCGGAATCGCGCCGACAGGTCTACTTGGACGCCGATGCCGCCCGGATGACCGCCGCCGTCGAATTGGCGCGGCGCTATCCCAACGCGCGGCTTGTCTTTACTGGCGGATCCGCCGGTTTTCCGTATGAGGGGTTAGCAGAGGCGATCAGTGTGCGAGAACTCTGGCTTGCCCTGGGCGTGCCCGCCGAGCAAATGGTTTTCGAGGAAAAATCCCGCAACACCTGGGAAAACGCCGTGTTCACGCGCGATCTCGTCAAGCCAAAGCCTGGCGAGACTTGGCTGCTCGTGACCTCAGCCTGGCACATGCCGCGATCGGTCGGCATATTCCGCCACGTTGGCTTTCCGGTCGTGCCTTATCCGGTCGCTTACCGCACTTTTGGCGACGGACGCGAGTTCAGGGTCACCGTCTCCATTCTCGACAGATTGGCTATGCTCGATTTGGGCGTGCGCGAATGGATAGGCCTTTTGGCTTATCGGCTCGCCGGTAAGACGGACGCGCTGTTTCCGGCACCGTAACCTGCGTCATTCTGATCGCTCTCTTAAATTCCCGTTTTTTAGCAGGCGTTGCCTGCCACGTTTGGTGCGACGGCCGGTCGTGCCAAAACTTGCGTTTCGCTTCAATGCACGCAAATTGCCGAGACCGCCGGGTGCGTTTGTCACACGCCTGTCATACCCCACGGCTACCCGTCGCGGGCTCGCAAGGAGGCGTTCCATGACGGCCATTTCCTCGACAGATATTGCGTCCACGCCAGCCGAAAGTCCGCGGCCAAAGCTCGATCAGCCGATGGGGATCCGGACGATCCTGATTTTCCTTGCCATCATGGCTCTCGGGCTCTTCTTCGCCGCTTACAACATTTACAGAGACATTTCGGCGTCGGGGACCGCAGTCACCAGCCTATTGCCTTTCCTGCTTCTCGGCGTCGCCCTGCTGATCGCGCTCGGCTTCGAATTCGTCAACGGGTTTCACGATACTGCGAACGCGGTCGCGACTGTCATCTACACGCACTCGCTCGCTCCTCCCGTCGCGGTGGTTTGGTCGGGTTTCTTCAATTTCCTCGGAGTTCTAATCTCGAGTGGCGCCGTCGCTTTCGGAATTGTTTCGCTGTTGCCGGTCGAGCTGATCCTTCAAGTTGGCTCCGAAGCTGGATTCGCAATGGTTTTCGCGATGCTGATCGCCGCCATCATCTGGAATCTCGGGACATGGTGGCTCGGCCTGCCGGCATCGAGCTCGCATACAATGATCGGCACCATCATTGGCGTCGGGATCGCCAACGCTTTGATGCGCGGGCGCGACGGAACGTCCGGCGTCGATTGGAGCAAGGCGATCGAAATCGGCTACGCGCTGTTGCTTTCCCCGCTCGTCGGTTTCATCTGCGCCGCGATCCTTCTCCTCCTTATGAAATTCATTATCCGCAAGCCCGAGCTCTATTCCGAGCCGAAGGGCAGGTCCGCCCCACCCTGGTGGATTCGCGTGCTTCTCGTTTTTACCTCGGCCGGCGTATCTTTCGCGCATGGGTCGAACGATGGACAAAAAGGCATGGGTCTCATCATGCTGATCCTGATCGGCACGGTGCCGACCACCTATGCCTTGAACCGGACGCCGTCGGCGGGCGATGTGCCGAGCTTCGTGCAAAACTCGCTGGCCGCGTCCAAGATCGTCGAAGCCAAGGCGGCGGGCTACAATGTCCTCGGCGATCCGCGTCCGGCCGTCACCAATTATTTGACCTCGCACCAAATCAATGAAGGCACCTTTCCCTCGCTCGCCGTGCTCATCCGCGACATCGCGAACCAGGTCCAATCCTATGGCGCGATAGCAAAAATCCCGGCGACGCAGGTCGGCAATACCCGCAACGACATGTATCTCGCGTCCGAGGCTATCCGCTTCTTGCAAAAGGACAAGGCAGCGGAGCTTTCAAAGCAAGATATTGCAACGCTTGGCGCCTACCGAAAGAATCTCGACAATGCGACCAAATTCATTCCTAACTGGGTGAAAGTGTCGGTCGCGCTCGCACTCGGGCTTGGCACCATGATCGGATGGAGGCGCATCGTCGTTACCGTGGGCGAGAGAATCGGTAAGGAACATCTGACCTATGGCCAGGGCGCGGCGGCCGAGATCGTGGCGATGGGGACGATCGCGGTGGCGGACAGTTTTGGCTTGCCCGTCTCGACGACCCATGTGCTGTCGTCTGGCGTCGCGGGCACGATGGCGGCCAATGGGTCCGGCGTGCAAATGTCGACGATCCGCAGCATCGCTCTCGCCTGGGTGTTGACCCTGCCCTGCGCGATGGCTCTGTCGGCTTTCCTCTTCTTCGTGTTCCGCCATCTGTTCTGATTGCAGAAATTGTACACCTGCTTCGCTTCCGCCAAGAGAGTGCCCTTGGCGGAAGCAATGCTTCCGGCGAATACCTTAGCCGCATGACGCATGCTTTTCCCGCCTTCTCTCTCAGTGGTCAGGGGTGGTGCGAGTCTCATTCTTCCCGAAACGCGCGGATCATGCGCTCCCCAGCCTAAACGCCGCGTACATGAGGTGCTTTTTGCCAGGATCGAAATAGGGTGAATCGAATACGACCTGCGCGCGCTGAAAGCGAGGTCGTGAACGGTGCAAATGTCTGCTTTTGACGTACCTCGTATGTGCTCGGAATAAAGTTCGACGACGTATAGAGA
>VDMG01000309.1 GCA_006514895.1 Beijerinckiaceae bacterium | reverse complement strand
GGCTCGTCCGCGGCAACCAGCGGAGCCGAGATCGTCGCAATCGTGAAATCGCGTTCGCGCTGGGTCGGCTTGCAGCCTTCCGGGAATGGAATTTCGGTGATATGCACCGAATCATGGATTTGCAAGGACGCGAGATCGGCGACGACCGCCTCGGGGATGGCATCGGCCGGAACCCGCATTTCGATCGCGTGACGCACAATGTTCAAGCTGCCGCCCCGTTTGATGCCAGGGCAGATATCTTGATTGATGAAATGCACCGGCACCTGCACACGCAGGCTCGCGCCCGGCTTGAGGCGCAGGAAATCGGCATGCAGAGGCTGATCCTTGATGTGATCAAGCTGGTAATCGCGCGGAATGACGCGTTGCTTCACGCCGCCAACGTCAAGCTCGAAGATCGTCGTCAGGAAGTGCCCGGCGTAGATCAGCTTGTTTAATTCGTGGTGATCGAGCGCGATCGGCTCGGCGGCTTCGCCGCCGCCATAGACCACGCCTGGAATACGGCCTTCACGGCGAACGCTGCGGGCGGCCCCCTTGCCTGTCCCCTTACGCGCCGTGGCCGCGAGAGTTCTCGTCCCGGCCATTTCGGTGTCCTTAAGAAAATAGTTCACAGATGATGCGCCCGAGCCTCCAGGGGTGCCGGAAGGGACGCTGCGCGGCTTATAGCGGCGCGCTCCTGCACATGCAATGTTTAACCACGGCACTTTTTACGCATGGGGCGGAACGCCGGGCAAGGGTTTGTTACGAATAGGATATAAGCCGGACTGAGGGCCGCCTTGCGGCCAAAGGAGCGGGCGATTTCGAAATTTGAATTCCTCTTCGGCGTTCCCGTGCATGTGCGCAGGCTTGTCCGGCGCAACGAAGCGGGATTCATTGGTCTCGCAATTGCCGCCGGCGGCATCGCGGGCCTGTGCGTGGCGGCGCTCCTCGCTGGCGCAAACTTTCTGCACGGCTGGCTTTACGGACACCGGCATTTGAGCAGCCTCGTTGCACTCGATGCACCGATCCAGGCATTAGCTCCGGTTGCGGGCGGTCTCATTCTCGGCATTTCCGGGATCTATGTTCGAAAGTGGATGCCCCGGCGGCCGGTCGATCCCATCGAGGCCAATGCGCTGCAAGGCGGCCGGATGTCGCTCAAGGACAGCGCGCTCATTGCCGCGCAAACGGTGATTTCGAACGGCTTTGGCGCATCGGTCGGGTTGGAGGCTGCCTATACGCAAATGGGTTCGGGGTTTGCGTCCTGGCTTGGAACGGCGTTCCGGCTGCGGCGCGGCGACATGCGCACGCTGGTCGCTTGCGGTTCGGCGGGTGCCATTAGCGCGGCATTTGGCGCACCTCTGACCGGCGCGTTCTATGCGTTCGAACTCATCTTGGGGACCTATACGCCATTCGGCCTTGCCCCTGTCGGCGCGGCGGCAGTCTGCGGGGTTCTCGTTTCCAAGGCGTTTGGCGCAAGCGGCGAATTCATGAATCAAATGGCGCTAAAATCGGCGCTTTCTCAAACCGATATGGCTCTTTTGCTTCTGCTGGGGATCATTTGCGCTCTGTTTGGGGTCCGCGTGATGCGGGCCGTAAGTTTGGTCGAGAGGATCTGCGGACGCATTGCGCTGCCGCGCGCGCTGCAACCCGCGATCGGCGGAATAATCGTTGGGCTTCTCGCGCTCGTGACGCCGCATGTGCTGGCCTCGGGGCATGGCGCCTTGTTCGAGCTTTTTGGGCCGCACCCGGGTCCGTCGGATGTGGTCCTTATCACGCTTTGGTTGAAGGCAGCCGCATCGGTGGTTTCGCTCGGCACCGGCTTTCGCGGCGGTCTTTTCTTCGCCTCGCTCTATCTTGGCGGCATGATCGGTCAGGTGTTTTTCTTCGCGGTTCAATATTTCGATCCGTCGCTGGCGCCGGATGTGATCGTTTGCACCCTTGTCGGGATGGCGGCGCTTGCCGTTGCGATCATCGGTGCGCCGCTCGCTATGAGTTTTCTGGCCTTGGAAACGACGGGCGATTTTCCGCTTGGCCTCGTGATGCTGGCTGTCGCGAGTGTCGTTTCGATTATCGTGCGGCGCACGTTCGGCTATTCCTTTGCCACTTGGCGGTTGCATCTGCGCGGCGAATCCATCCGCAGCGCGCAGGACGTCGGCTGGATGCGGGATCTCACGGCCGGCCGCCTGATGCGAACCGACGTACCGAAGGCGCGGCTCGATATGACGATCAAAGAGTTCATGGAGGAGTTCCCAGCGCGGTCAACCAACCAATGGGTCGCCGTGATCGGACCGTCGGGCGGTTACGCGGGAATGGTCTTCGTTCCCGACGTGCATCTTGCCGTAGTACACGACGACGCAGGCCCGGCCGGTCTCGGCACCTTCGCGCGTTCGCCCGATGTTTTCCTGCTGCCAGAGATGAACATCAAGCTTGCCGTGCAATTCTTCGAGCAAAGCGAAAATGAGGCGCTGGCCGTCGTCGACAATGAGAAGGAGCGCCATATCATCGGGCTTTTGACCGAGGCGCATGTTTTGCGCCGCTACACGGATGAGCTAGATAAAGCGCGCCTCGAACTTTCGGGCGAAAGCTGGATCGGCGCCAGTTGAGAGCACGCGATGCGCGCACGAACCCTGGTTTTGTGATCACCGTCGCGCGAATGCGAAGAGGCCGAGTTTCGATTTGAATTACGCTTTAAATATCCTGTCCTTCGATTTCGAGCGTGAGCTTTTCAGTCAGTTTCCTAATATCCGGCTCAAGCGGATAGATCGCGAGCGCCTTGTTGAAAATCTCCAAGGCGTCTTTGCCGAACCCGGCCCCTTGCAAGATGATGCCCATGCCCGCGAGCGCGCCGAAATGGCGCGGTTCCAATTTCATGACCCGGTCGATGTCGGCCATCGCGCCATCCGTGTCGCCGGTCAGAAACCGCGTTGTCGCCCGTTGATTCCAGGCCTCGGCCCAATCGGGTTCCAGCGCGACAAGCTTGTCGAAGAGTGAAAGCGCCAGCTCATATTGTCCCGCCTGCACTTGAGCCGTCGCCCGTTGCATGAGGAGATTTGCGGTGCCGGAATAAGATTGCAAAAAGACCCGCTCTATTGTCTCGGCAATGCGCTGCGCATCTTCGGGGTCGCTGGCTTTCCGCAGGCGCTCAAAGAGCGTATCGAGCATTTGCTTGCGGACGGCTTCGGGTGCCGGCTTTGGCGCCAAGGCTTTCTTGAGCTGCTCGGCTTGGGCAGCCTCGGATTGTTGAGCCGCCCCGCCTGCGGGCGCATCCACCGCCGCACCAGCCGGTCCGCCGGGCTTGCGCCCTTCCGGGCCCAAACCTTCTTCGGCTTTCTTACCTTCGGGCACCGCCCAGAGCTTATTGAAATCGAAGCGGGAAAAAGGCTCCGGCAGCGAAGGGTGAGGCAACTCATCGCCCGGGATTTCGTCTGACTGGCCGCCCGGCGCGCCGGAGCCTTCGTCAGGCGCTTGGGCCAGGGCATAACCGCCGAAGAGAACCCCGGCCGCCAAACTTGCCGCACGGAGGAAATATCCACGCATCGGCTTCACCGGTAAAAACTTGGCTTACGCCTGCGCCCCCGGCATCAGCCTTGCCGGGCCTTGTAGCGTTTTTGCGTCTTGTTGATGATATACATCCTGCCCTTGCGGCGCACCAGCTGGTTATCGCGGTGCCGCGTGCGCAAGGATTTCAATGAGTTGCGGACTTTCATCGGATAGATCCCAAAAAACAACCGGCCATCCGGGCCGGTTGAAAATCTATGCCCTATCCGCGGCCCCCAATCAACCTTAAATCAAAACGGCGGCTAGAGCGGGGGCATTTCGACGGCGCTTGAAGACCGGCAGGCGAATCGCCTGTCTTTAAGGCATTTTCAAGCGAAGTGGATACCGGTTCGCGTCAAGAAAGTGCAATAAAACAAAGATCTAGAGCCGCTTTGTGATTCCCTTGCAATCTGAAAGCACTCTAGGAGCACGTCACGGAAAAGTTGCTCGACTTTTTCGATAAGGACATGCTCCAACTCTAGTTGAATTTGAGCGCTTCCCGATGACGTGATTCCGTTTGATCGGGAACTGTTCGAGGCCTCTCATTGCGCGCGGCTGTCTGCCCGCGCGGGTGGCATCGCCGCCTTTCTTCGGCCAGACTCGCGCGCTCATAAAGGGTGCCGGTTCGCCGAGGCAGGGGGTCCGCGTCGCGCGCGCCGTCCGAAGGACTCTGCATGCTCAGGCATTACTGTTCGAGGTTTTTCCCCGCTGCTGTGTTCGTGGCCATTGCCGCGGGGAGCGCGGCGGCACACCCGCATGTATGGGTAACGGCGCGGGCGCAGGTGATTTTCGACGCAAAAGGCGAGATCGAGGCGATCCGCAACACCTGGACATTCGACGAGATGTATTCAGCTTTCGTGACGGAAGGACAGGGGAAAGACGGCCAGCTGTTGACCAAGGAGGAACTGGCGCCGCTCGCCAAGACCAACGTCGAATCCCTGGCCGAATTCGAGTATTTCACTTATGCCAAGGTGGCAGGCCAAAAAGTAGAATTCGCGACGCCCACGGACTATTCGCTGGAGCAACGGGAGGACAAGCTCGTGGTGCTCCGGTTTACGCTTCCGTTGAAGACGGCCGCCAGCGCAGCCAAGGCGTTTTCGTTCCAAGTCTATGATCCAACCTATTTCGTGGCTTTCGAGATGGACAAGGATAATCCAGTCGGCTTGGCTGGGGCGCCACAAGGATGTTCAATCAATTTGCTCGGATCGAAGCCCTTGGCGGCGGACGACACCAAAAAACTCTCGGAATCCTTTTTCAGTGGCCTATCGCCGGGCTATGATTTCGGGGTCAAACTCGCGAGCCGGATCATTGTTGCTTGTCCGTGAGGTCTTGTTGAATCCAATCTTGGTTTCTTTCGCGCTCGTTGCGCGGCGGGGACGGCTCGCCCATTCGGAGGCGAGGTTTGTTCTGCCGCTCACCCTACTCTGTCTTGCGGTTTTGCTCCCTTCCCAAGGCCTGGGGCAGGGCGTCCATCATCCCTTCGCGGTTGGCGCCAATGAGGGCGCGATCTCCAGCGCGCAAGGTATAAGCGGCTGGATCCTGGCCCAAGAAGCAGGCTTTTATCGCCTGCTCAGCGGCGCGATCCGCGCAGCCAAACAGAACGGCGCGGCCACCTGGGGGCTCGTGGCTTTAAGCTTCGGCTATGGGATTTTCCATGCCGCGGGCCCCGGCCACGGCAAGGCGGTGATTGCTTCCTATATGCTTGCCAATGAACGCGCCTTGCGGCGTGGCCTCGTGATCGCCCTTGGCGCGGCGCTCCTGCAAGGCTTTAGCGCAATTGCGATCGTTGGCTTGAGCGCCCTCGTCTTCAAGGCGGCGGCCACGCGGATGACGGCGGCCGCGAACGCGGTCGAGATCGTGAGCTATGCCGGAATAATGGTTCTCGGCGCCGTTTTGGTCTATGGAAAAGGCGCGGCGCTTCTTTCAGCTTGGCGCGCCATGCCCAGAGTTGCGGCCAATGTGGCGGGCGGCGGAACCGCCAGCGCCTTTTTCGCGGACGATTGCATGGAGGATCATATCCACGGCCCCGGCTGTGCCCATTTCCACGCACCCGATCCGCGCACGCTCGGTGCTGGATTTTCTTGGAAAAGCGCCCTGCTGACGATGATCGCCGCCGGAGCACGCCCCTGCTCG
Source organism: Beijerinckiaceae bacterium (assembly GCA_006514895.1). Lineage (GTDB taxonomy): Bacteria > Pseudomonadota > Alphaproteobacteria > Rhizobiales > Beijerinckiaceae > Methylocapsa. The sequence continues at coordinate 4,834 of VDMG01000309.1, read as the reverse complement.
GGCGCAATTCTGGTTCTTGTTTTTGCTTTGGCGCAAGGAATTTTTTCAGCCGGAATTTTTGCCGTCGGAGCGATGTCGCTTGGGACCGCGATCACGACGGCGTCCCTCGCCAGCGCCGCGGTCTTCGCCAAGAACGCGGCGGTCAAATATTCCAAATCCAGTTCCCAGCAGGCTCTAATTGCGGGCCGCCTATTCGAGTTCGGCGCCGCCGTCGCGGTCTTGGGCTTGGGGCTCGCTTTGCTTTTGGCGGTACTCTCGGGCGGCAGCGTGGCCAATTGAACTCCAGATTGCTTCGCGATCACGTCACGTGATCGAAAAGGAATCGCTCAAATTCAAAGAGTTGGAACATGTCCTTATCGAAAAAGGCGACCAACTTTTTCGGGACATGCTCCAGACCATGATCGCTCCAAGGTGAATCGCTCATGGTCTCTATCTCTTTGTTTTGTCGCATGATCTTATCCAAAAAGTCTGCAACTTTTTGGGATCATGCTCTAAGCGGCTTCCAACAGGCGCTTCGACACCAGCTCTCGCAGCCCACGCAAATCTTTGGCAAAAGCCCGGATCCCCTCGGCGAGCTTCTCGGTCGCCATGGCGTCCTCGTTCAACATGTACCGGAAGGTCTTTTCGTCGAGAGCGAACTTTGCCGGCGCCTGAGCCGTGGCCGCCTTGGGATCAAGCCTGCGTGGCAAATTGCCCATGTCATTCGCGAGCTCTTCGAGCAATTGCGGCGAGATCGTCAGCCGGTCGCAACCGGCCAGAGCCTCGATCTCGCCTTTGTTGCGGAACGACGCGCCCATGATGACCGTCTCAATCGCATGCGCCTTATAGTAATTGTAGATTTGCCGCACGGAGAGGACTCCGGGATCGGTTTCCGCCGTGTATGTCTTGCCTTCGGCTTTGCTGTACCAGTCGAGAATCCGTCCAACGAAAGGCGAGATCAGGAAGGCTCCGGCATCGGCGCAAGCGGCGGCCTGGGTCAGGGAGAAGACCAGCGTCATATTGCAGTCGACACCCTCACGTTGAAGAATCTCAGCGGCCCTAATGCCTTCCCAGGTAGCGGCGATTTTGATCAAGATGCGCTTATGGTTTAAGCCCAGCTTTTCGTATTCGGTAATGATCTGGCCGGCTTTGGTAACTGTTCCCTCCGGGTCGAACGACAGATCTGCGTCGACCTCCGTCGACACGCGGCCAGGGACGATTTTTGACAGTTCGAAGCCGAATTTCAGGGCAAGCCGGTCGGTGATCTCGCTGGTCAACTGATTGTGACTCTTCCCCCAAAGAATGGTCTCGTCCAAGAGATGCGCATAATTGGGCATACGCGCAGCTTTGAGGATCAACGACGGATTGGTTGTCGCGTCGGTCGCCTTGAAGCGGCGGATCGCATCCATGTCGCCGGTATCGGCGACCACGGTTGTCATGGCTTTCAATTGATCGAGTTTTGAGGGCATGGGTCTTACCGTTCGAGATGACTCAGAATATTATTATATAATACACGCGCGAGGGGAGGGGAGTGTTCCTCAAGAAAACTGTTTGCGGGGGCGCCCGGCGAGCAAACCGCAGCGTTTCGCGCGCTGCCCAAAGGCCGTGCTCACGCCACTCGGATTGCTTAGCGAATTAAACGCAAAAGCGCGCGGCCGGCCTTTGAACGAAGTTCCTTCGCGTCAAGCGTCCCATCCTTATCGGCATCGGCCGCGTTAAAGAGCTTTTCGACAAGGGCGAGATATTCGTCCTTGCTTAAAGTTTTATCATTGTCCGAGTCCGCTTCCTTGAATTCCTTTGTGCCTAGACGCCCGCCGATTTCCTTGCGGTCGAGCGTGGCGTCGCTGTCCTTTTCAAGCTTGTCGAACACGGCGGCTGCGGCGTCCTTCACCTCGGCAAGATCGAGGGTGCCGTCCTTATCCTTGTCGAGCGCCGCAATCGCTGATGCCGCGAAGGATTTCGTGGTGATCAACGCAATGGGGAGTATTGCCACGGAAAGGCCGAAGGCGCCGAATGAACCAATAAGCGACCGGCGGCCGATCATGGAATTTCTCCATTGGGGAGGAGCGGTCAAGGCTTGGTCAAAAAAAGGGACAGCAACTATCCTTGGTTTTTCCGAAAAAGTAAACCTCCGGGTGCATCGGCCCGACGGTCTCATCCAATTGCGGTGCAGGTGGTGCTGGCCGGGCGCTGGGGAACGGGATGCGGAGGTTTGGAATTGTTTAGCTACGCTGCTCGCCACGTGACCAACGCCTTGCCAACAGATGGTCGAGAGAAAAGATGCCTGGACCACGGGCGATGACGATAAGAAAACAAGTGGCCCAAACGCCATGCTCCGGCCAGGAGTCGGGATAAACGAAAATTTCGATGACGGCGGTCATGCCGAGAAGGGCGAGCGCCGATAGCCGGCTCGCAAAACCAATAACGAGCAGCACCGGAAAGAAATGTTCGCTAAACGCGGCGATTTTCGCGGCTAGCGCGGGATCGATCAGCGGCAGCGCATATTCGTCCTTGAACAGCGCGATCGCATTGTCCGTCACATGCCAGCCTTCGACCTTGGTCTCACCCGACCGCCAGAACACGGCGGCGGGAAAAATCCGTGCCGCGAGCGAGATTAGGGATTGTGGAATCTTATCCAAGATGGCGGCGGCGGCGAGCATCGCGCCGGGCAGCCCCGATGCCTTGCTTGCATGGGTTGCAGGATCGCGGGTCATGGCAGCGGCACCTCGAAGGGTTCGTTTGTTATGTCGATCGCAAGCCCCGCGAAAAGCGCCGCGAGATTGGCCGCGAGATCGAAGCGCGTGTTCGCGGCGAGCGCCGAGGCGGCCGCCACGCCAAGTGAATCCCCAGCAGCGAGGCTTTGCAAAAACGTCTTGGCGCCGGGCGGCAGGCGGCGCACCTCGACGTCAACCGAGGGGCGCGAAACAAGCGCATCCTCGCCGCGCCAATCCATGATCGGCGCAAGCACCATTTCGCCGGAATTCATCGCCCAGATCGTGACAATAGGATAATCCGACGCCACGATTTCAAGCGAGGGTTGCAAAATGAAACGCAGATCCGCCAGGGCTTCCGTGTAGAGCGCCGCCGGCGTCAGAGGTTGTGCGTCGGCGGCGTGATAGGCCCGCGTGCGCGCCGCCTCCAGCCGCGCCACATCGGCGAGATAAGGAACGTCCCGCGCCGGCTCGAATTCGGCCAAAAACGCGGGAAACCCGTCGCCATAAAACATCATGAGGGGCGAGCGCGGCGGCTGCGCGGCGGCGAACACTTTCGCCGCGCCTTTGAAGAAATCCTCGCCGACAATTTTGCGCGCCGCCGGAAAGCGTGCTTCCAGCGCACTAACGAGGCCCACCATGACATTGTTACGGTAGACCGCGAATCGCTTTCGCGGCGCATCGGAATTGTGCGAGATCACGCCGAAAGGCAAGGCCGCATCGGGATCGCGCAGCGCCTGGGCGAAAGCGTCTTGGGCAAATGCGTTTTGGCAACAGTCCGGCATGGCGGCGCGGGGCTCCTTCAAGCCGCGGCCGGCGCGGCGCGGCGAGACTTCGCCAGGTCGAGGCAGCGCTGCGCCGCGAGGGCCTCGGCGCGAAGCACCGGCCACTCCGGTACATCATTGTCCCATTCAATTAAAGTTGGCAAAGGCCCGACGCGGGCGATGACGCGCTCGAACAAGGCGAAGACATCCGCGATGATGGGCGATCCATGCGCATCGATGCAGAGCGGTGATCCTATGTCATCCGTGGTCTTGAAATGACCGGCAAGGTGAATCTCGCCAACGAGATCGAGCGGAAAGGCTTCGAGATAGGTGCTGGCGTCGAAATCATGATTGCGCGCCGAAACGAACACATTGTTGACGTCGAGCAAAAGGCCGCAGCCGGTCGCGCGGGCGATCTCTTGCAAAAACTCCGTCTCAGGAATGGCCGATTGCGCGAAGCGCACATAGGTAGCTGGATTTTCGAGGAGCAGGCGGCGCCCGAGCGTACTCTGTGCTTCGTCGATATGATCGATCACCGAGGTCAAAGTTGCTTCTGTGTAGGGCAGGGGCAGGAGATCGCTCAAAAAGAACCCACCGTGCGAGGACCAGGCTAGATGTTCGGAAAAGCACTCCGGCTGATAAACGTTGCAAAGCCGTTTCAGCCGGGCAAGGTGGGTGCGATCGAGCGGTTCCCCTGAGCCGATGTTCAATCCAATGCCATGCAGGGAAAGCGCATAGTTTTCCCGCAGAAATCGCAACTGCGCATGCGGAATGCCTCCCGCGCCCATATAATTCTCGGCATGGACCTCAAAAAAGCCGATAGGCTGCGGCGCGGCCGAAATAGCCGCGAAATGCTCCGGCTTGAAGCCAGCGCCAGCGCTCAAGGGAAGCCGCGAAACACGCATGGATGTTCTCCTGAACCTTACTATGGTGCTCGATGGAGTGCCGCAAAAAGGGCGCGCGGATGCCCGCGAGCCCCGCTGCAAGTTACGACTTGGTAGGCGTTAACGAACCCATGCCGTTCGGTGTCTGCATGGTTTCGCAAGTCCCCTTGGGGACGTATTTCCAAGCTGTGCCTTCATAATCAGCCTTCGATTGTCCGGCGCAGCTGTTGACGCCTTTCGACGCGCAATCATTTTGTCCTTTGAGCGCGATGCCGTAGCATTTTTCCTTCCCTGGTTTTGGACCGCCCATTTCCTCGGCGGAAACAGGCACCGCAAGTAGCGCGAGCGCGGCGGCAAGCGTGGCGGCGGTGATCTCGGTTTTGGTAATCATGATTGGTTTCCCTTATACGGTTGAGAGCCGTTTGCTGGCGTGGGAAATAAGTTTTGCCTTTCCTCCCGCCGGTAGAGACGGCGCGTCGTTTCCACTTTCTTCGTC
>VDMG01000207.1 GCA_006514895.1 Beijerinckiaceae bacterium | reverse complement strand
GCCCCGGATCAGGCTGTTCCGGACACTGGAGAATTTGGGGGCCTACCACGCAAGAGCTCTCGCGCTGAATGAAGTTAGGAGCGAATGGGTCACATTGCTCGACGCTGACGATTGGTACGAAGCTGATCGGATCGAGGTACTCCTTAACGCTGCCAAAGAATTGAAAGCGGACCTCATTCTCGACAATCTTCAATTATTCGATCATGTTTTAAATAAAGTCGTTACGCGTACAAATTTCGGTTCAGGTAACAAACCATCTAAACTGTTTCCAGAAGATATTTTTAGGCTGGATAATCCTTTACTTGGTAGTAGCTCAATTGGATATTCAAAACCTATGGTTCGCATGGAATTCCTACGTAAACACAATATAAATTATTGGAGGAAATACAGAAATAAGGAGGATTACGTATTTCTTGCTGAGATCATACTATTTGGTGCGCAAGCGTTCCTTATTCCGCAGGCCCGCTATGTTTACGTACTCAGTGTTTCACCTTCGACAAAAGAACCTTCGCCTTATTCCCATTCCAATAATGATGTAGCACTGATTGCCCAAATCTGCGACGAACTTACGCAAAAATATGGATTGGTTGTTTCTTCGAAATCGCGCGACCTACTGCTGCACCGAAAAAAACTTTTCCTGACCTCGGACATTGCAAGCAAGCAGAAAAGCCTGCTGGCTCAAGGCCAATATGGCAAGGCAGCGGCACTGTTTTTGAAACACCCTTATCTGTTGATTATAATAACCAAGTAGCATTGAAAATTCTTTCGTCGGTCACGAACCCGGACTCATCATCCTCAAGACTGCAGTGCCGACATTTGCGACTGTATCGGGGCGTTACGCTGGGTGCCAAGCGGTTCGCAGCAGATGATGCAGGCGCTTTTTTCCAAAGAAATTCGCTTTGCCAAAGCTACAAACCTTGATTAGCCGCGTGACGCACTCAGACGGTTGTTACGCGCGGCGCCTGCCAAGATTGTTTTTTTTCCAATGGCGATATAGAGACTGCCAAGTGTCTGTTACCTTGCGGGCCGGGCGGCAAACAGGTTTGCGAACCGCAAAGCGGAGGCATTCATTTGGATCAGGGAACGGGCGAAGGGTTTCTCTTGCGCGGAAGCACGATCGAGCCCGCGCGCAAGGTGAAGAGCTTTTCCGGGAAGGAATCTGGCGACGAAAAAAAGGAGTTTCTTCGCCTGCCGTTGGTCAGTGTCATTGTCGTCAATTTCAATTACGGGCGTTTTTTGCACGCGGCGGTCGATTCAATATTTGGTCAGACCTATCCAAATGTCGAATGTATCGTCGTCGACAATGCCTCTACCGACGAGAGCGGCGCGGTCTTGCAAGCGATCGAGTCGCGATACGCCAGTGTGAAGATTATCCGCCGCGCGGAAAACGGGGGCCAAAGCCAGGCGGCGCTGGAGGGGTTCGCGGCATCGTCTGGGTCCTACGTTATCTTTCACGACGCCGACGATCTTCTGCTTCCCCATTGCGTCGAAGCCCATATCTTCGTCCATCTGTCGCTGCGCATTCATGCCGGCTTCACCTCCGGCGACATGCTCCAGATGTCCGGCGATCAAGTGGTCTTGGGAACCGAAGATGGTTTCAACCGGAGGATGCAAACCGGCCGCGGGATCAAGCCTCGCGCGGCGCGGCCCTATCGGCACATGTTCGGCGAGACTTGGCCGCCGGAAGATTTTGACCACAGCGTGCTAGAAACGATTCGCTTTGTAAGCCTGACCAAGCAATGGGTCTGGTCGCCGACGTCGGGCAATTGCTTTCGCCGCGATGCGCTGAACCTTTTTGCCGACAACCCTGCGGTGCAAAGTCTGAAGACCGGAACGGACCTCTATTTTTGTCTCGGAATCAACGCCGTCAGCGGCAGCGTTTTGATCGACGTTCCGGTCGCAGTCTATCGCTTGCACGGCGGCAACATGTATTCGCAAAGGCCACAACTGAATCATGTTCTTTGCTATGAGCCGGGCGGCACCGGCGATAGCAACGCAAAGGCAAGAGCGGTTTTGGTTGATCATTTGATCGAGCGGGCCGATCGTTTCGCCGGGCGCGGCTGGACTTGGATCGAGTTTCTGTGGCTGCTATGGCGGGTTGACTGCAAAAACCCCGATTCCGGCGCACCGGGTTGGGCTCGCCGGTCACGCGCTGCGGCCGCGCTCGTTAAAAATTACGACACGGTCGCGCCGCTTGTGGGCGGCTGGGCGATCAAGGTTTGGCTGGCCTTGCGCTTTGTCCCCTTGAAAGCGATTTTCGATCTGGAAAAAGATCCCGCCAGTGAGCCAGCTGATTTGGATGCCGCGTTGCCTCCGCGCACTGCCCCGATTGTCAAGAAAATTGAGTTGCATCGTTCCGTCATGCACTGCTTTTTCTTCTCCGCGCGTGCGATCCAAGGCGGTGAAGGGTCCGCTAAACGGAGCGGCATCTCTCCGAAAGGTTTGCCGCCGCTTACTCGGAAAGCGAGAGCATTTTTAAGCAAATGGATACCGGTTCGCGTCAAGAAAATGCGATTAAAATAAAGATCTAGAGCTGCTTTCGGATTCCGTAGTATCTGAAAGCGCTCTGGGTGAAGTGTTCCTGGCGGCGAAAGGACATGCTCGACGTGAGTTCTTTTCTTCCTTGGTGGCTGCCGCTCTCGGTTCTCGCGTGGGCGGTGCAGATGGCCGTTTTTCACGGCGTCGGGCTGTTTTTCGAGTGGAGCGATCGGACGGGCATGCTCTCGTCCTTCAAGGTGCGGGATATCGAGCGGCTGACCTATTTCCAGTTGTTGCCGCGCGTTCTGTTCAATCAAGTTTTTATCCTGCTACCGGCCATGGTTGCGTTTCAGTGCGCCGGGCTGGCATTCACCGGCGCACCACATTTGAGCGCTTTGCATTTTGTTGCCGGAATGGTGCTCATGGGCGTTGGCCACGACGTCGTCCAATATATTTTCCACCGTTTTGTGCTGCACAGGCCCGGCTTGATCCGGAAGCTGGGGCACAGCGTTCATCATTCAACCGGCGCCAGCAAAAGCATCAGCGCCTGCTATATGAGCCCGGCGGATTTTTTCCTTGAGATCGTCCTGCCCTATCTTGTCCCGCTGGCGCTTATCGGAGCTGGCGCCGATGTATTCTTCCACCTCACCGTCGCGAGTTTCGGTGCGATCGGCGGGCTCTACGAACATTCTGGTTATGATTTCGCGGTTCGGTTGCTGCGGGACGCTGGATCTCATTCGAGGCTACGACTGCTCACTTGGCTCGCCGCCGCGGTGACAAGCAAGGCGCATGGCGAGCATCATCGCCGCAGCAATGTCAGTTTCAGCGACGGTTTCGGCTCCCCAGGGATTTGCGACACGATTTTCAAAACCCGTTGGGATATGGCCGAAGCCGCCCAGAAAGCCGCGGATCAGCAAAGCTAGCGCGCAACCGGTTGGACGCTTGCAGTCTGGAATTTTAGAAAAATACTGTGGTGGAGCTATGCGAAAGATTTTGCCGGTGATCCTCGCGGCCCTTTTTGTTGCTCCTGCGCCGTGCGGCCTACTCGCGCTGGCCAGTGAACCGCGAGCAACGGCAATATTCCCTGTGGAGCTATGGGATACCAGCGGCGAGGGCGTCAAGCCCGGCCAGGCGGAGCGCCTAAAGCTTGCCACGAACAAACTCACCGAGCTTTTAGAACACACCGGCCTCTATCGCGGCGTCGATCTTTCATCCTTCGAAGCAAGAATCGCAGCGACCGAACCGCGCTACAATTGCAACGGGTGCTGGCTTGGCGTCGCGCGCGACGCAGGCGCCGGTCTCGCGGTCCTTGCGGTTGTGCATAAGGTTTCGACCTTAATCTCCTCGGTCGACCTTTATGTCGCGGATGTCGCGAGCGGCGAGTACATTGCGCATGTCGATGCTCAATTCCGCGGCGACGACGACAGGGCCTATGTCCGGGCTTTCGAATTTCTTGTCAACGAGCGCCTGAATCGCAAATGACGTATTCTTGCTCGGAGTGAGTTGTGCGGCTGGCGAAAATCAGGGCTCGAATCCTTCAAAAATAATCTGGTCCGCCCAAGCGCGCGCGTGCAACAAATCCTTTTGCGAACGCACCGTCCAGGTCATGACGGGCATGCCAACTCCGGCACGGCAGAGCATTGGGACGGCATGCGGCAAATCGCCAAGACTCCACGACAAGAAATCAGGCCGCGCCAGCGGAAAGTCGCGGAGATCCGTGAAGCCCGCGAGCTGCTCCTGAGGAAGGCCGGCCCATTCATCGCCGACGTAACGCGCTTGCGCGACAAGGCCGAGCGGACACATGGCGTTTAACGCACGCAGATGGACGAGGACCGCCGGATCGAAGCTTTTGAGGCAAACCGGTCCCGGATAGGCGGCGGCGGCGGCCAGGGCGCGGTCCGCGAGGCGCATATCACCATCGTAGCGGCTTTTGATCTCGACGATAACCGCCGCGCGGCCGCCGATGCCAGCGAGAAAAGCCGGCAACGAAATGATCCTCTGATCGCAATTTTTATAGGCAAAGTGGCCAAGTTCGCTCGCGCGAAAGGCATCGACGCGGCCTTCTGCCCGCATCAAACGGTCCAGGGTAAAATCGTGGAACACCACCGCCTCGCCGTCTTTTGTGTATTGGACGTCGCATTCGATCGCATAATTCTCAGTGATCGCGGCCATGGCGGCGGCAGGCGTATTTTCAACCAGTCCGGACTGTTTGGAGTGAAGTCCCCGGTGCGCGATCGGCCGCGCCGTCAGCCAGTCCGGCGCATTTAGCGAGCGCCCGGTCACGCGCCCGCGATCTCAAACAAGGCCTCGATCTCGACGGCGCAATCCAACGGCAATTCAGCGACGCCAACCGTCGATCTCGCGTGGCGGCCCTTGTCGCCCAAGACATCGACCATCAAATCCGAGGCGCCATTCATCACACCGGCCAGATTGGAAAAGCCCGGCGCGGCATTGATGAATCCACCAAGTCTTACGCAGCGCGAAATCCTGTCGAGATCGCTTAAAGCCGCCTTGGCTTGCGCTAAAATATTTATGACACACAAGCGGGCCGCTGCTTGTCCCGCCGTGTCCGACACCGCCACGCCGAGCTTGCCGATGTGAGCGGGATCGACCTTGCCGTCCGGACCAAAAGCAAGCTGGCCGGAGACGAAGAGAAACGAGCCGGAAACGACAAACGGAAGATAATTGGCAACTGGCGCTGCCGGGGAGGGCAGCGAGATCCCCAGTTCCGCCAATCTATCTTCTGCCGTCATGACAAAACTCCCTATTTCCGATGGGTTACCCAAAAGCGCAAAACCCGTTGATTGTAAAGCGCGGAAAGACAAGCCGGCCGGAAAGGGTTGCCAGTAGCTCCTTGAAATCCTAAACTCCGACGTCACAACGAAATTGCCGCATGTCTGGCGAGAGCGTGTTTCGGGAAAATCCAGAGCATTGTCTTTGAAAAATGGAGATGCTTGGCTTACCGATAGCATAAAGCGGACCGGGACGGCATGGCTTCAAAGCGAATCCTGCGCGTTCTTAGAGGGGTTCGCTGGCATCGGGGAAGGGCAAAGATCCTTGCCTCTCCTTACGTGATTCCGCCTTTTCCGGCTCTGTATTGAATTTGCCGGTCGCGCTTATCGTTTGAGGAACCAACACTTATGCTTGCATTTCATGCCCGCCTGCTGCTCGCCGCTGCGATCGCCTTGATCCTTGCCGCGCTTGATCCTGCGCTACACATAGCGTCCGCAACAAACGTGGCGGTGACCAACGCCGCGCCGCCGCATGCGAAAACAGATCTCACAAAGGAGATTTCGCTTGTTTCGCATCGTGCGGTGTATGAATTGACACTGGCGAAATCGGTTGGCAGCAAGAGCCCAACGGCCGCGCATGGACGCATTGCTTTCGATTTCACGGGCTCCGCTTGCGATGGCTATGTCCAAAATTTCCGGCAATTAACCGAATTGCAACCCGCTGAAGGTCCCACCCGTGTGTCGGACATGCACTCAGCGACTTACGAGGACGCCGATGGCCGGAATTTCGATTTCAAGATGCAAACGAGCATAGATAGCGGCGCCCCCGAATCGGTCGATGGCAAGGCCTGGAAATCCGCGACGGGCCACTTGCTGGTCAACCTCAACAAACCCACGCACGGCAAGTTCGAGCTCGATTCCCGCGTGGTATTTCCGACCGAACATTTGAAACGCATCCTGGCGGCGGCGGAAGCGGGCGAGAATTTGCTCGAAGTCAAGGTCTATGACGGTTCCGAGACCGGCGAGAAGGTCTATGAAACGACAACTTATATCGGCCACCCGATCGCCGATCCCGCGGTCGAGAAAGCGGCTCATATTCCGGAACTCGACAATATCAGACGCTGGCCGGTTTCCATCAGCTATTTTGAAGGCGGAAAGAAGGACGACGCGCCAAGTTATATTTTGTCGTTTGACCTCTATGAAAACGGCATTTCGCGCGCGCTCAGGCTCGATTACGGCGATTTCGTTCTCGCTGGGGAAATGTCCAGCCTCGAGCTTCTTAACGAACCCGCCTGCGCGAAATAGACCCACACAAAAGTCGCGCAGCGGTTGCTTGAGGGGGTATGAGCGAACCGGAAATTATTTGCGCAAAAGTGGGTTCTTGCGGCATTGTCACGCTCAACCGCCCCAAGGCCCTCAACGCGCTGACCTTGAATATGGTGCGCGAAATGGCGGGTGCGCTGGACCGGTGGGAGAATGACGCAAGGGTGAGCTGCGTCATCGTCAAGGGTGTGGGCGACAAAGCCTTTTGCGCGGGCGGCGACATCAGGATCTTGTATGATCTCGGCAAGGCCGGACGCCACGCGGAACAACTTTGCTTTTGGCGCGAGGAATACCGGCTCAATCGCCGCATCAAGCTCTATCCCAAGCCCTATCTCGCCTTGGCGAGCGGGATCGTGATGGGTGGAGGCGCCGGGCTGTCCTTGCACGGCTCGCACGTCATCGCGGGCGAAAATTTCACTTTTGCGATGCCGGAAACGGGGATCGGCTTTTTCCCCGATGTCGGCGCGACATTTTTTCTGCCACGCTTGCCTTCCCATGCCGGTGTTTATCTTGCCTTGACCGGCGCCCGGATGACTTGCGGCGACGCTCTCGCCTTTGGCGTCGCCCGCGCCCATGTTCCTTCGGCACGGCACGCGGCGCTCGCGCAAAGGCTGACCGGCGGCGAGGCGATCGAAACCGCGATCGCGGCCGAGAGGGCGCTACCGCCCGCCTCTTCGTTATCTCAGCAAAGTCAGTCTATCGAGCGCTGTTTTTCCGCCGCGACGCTTTCTGCCATTCTCGCCAAACTCGATGACGCAAGCCAAAGCGGCTCAGATTTTGCGCGTTCCGCTGCTGGCGCGATACGCTCCAAATCGCCGTCGAGCCTTGCGATTGCTTTGCGTCAAATGCAAATTGGCGCCAAGCTCGACTTTGACGAGGCGTTACGGACCGAGTTCCGCATCGTCTCGCGCATCGCCAGAGGCCATGATTTTTACGAGGGCGTGCGCGCCGTGATCATCGACAAGGACAATCGCCCGCGCTGGAACCCCACCTCGATGGAGAGCGTCGAATCCGTCATGATCGACTCGTATTTCGCGCCGCTCCTCGAAGGCGAACTCGACTTTAGGGCATGATCCACAAAAAATTTGCAGACTTTTTGGACAGGATCATGCGACAGAACTAAAGACGTGGAGACCATGAGCGGTGCAAGCGATCATGGTCTACCGCGCAGATTGGTGTCCCATGAAGTTTTCGCGCGGATTAGGCAAGATGTCGGTGCCTCCGGATTCGGGGGCGGCCATTCGCCTTGGCGAACCGGCGCGCATTGTCGGCGAGGAAAACCGCGCGGGGCTTCTCCTAGTTGTATTCATGCGCCTTCTCGCGGGACTTTGGGTCATCCAAGGTCTTTTGCAATGGAGCGCGATCCTGCTGCCATCGGAACCATTGTTTGACAATGTGAGCGCGTTGCGCGGCGGCGCAGTGATTTTTTTCGCGATTTATGATCTTGTCGCGGCGGTTGGCTTGTGGCTGGCGGCGCCATGGGGCGGGATCATTTGGCTTCTGGGCGCGATCACGCAAATCTTCGTTGCTCTTTGGCTGCCGGGGTTCTTTTCGCTGCTCTGGATCGGCGCCAATGTTATCTTAATCGTTATTTATTTCGGCTTGACCTGGCAGGCCGGGCGGTAAGGCACGCCGCCCGTATGCAGAGGGAAAGAAACCTTGCCTGTGCGCTGTGTCCCTGTCTGTGTCCACTTATCCTTTCGCATATAAAAATATTTCTCTAACACACTCATTTCTTCGTCTCCCGTTTCGCCTCCTTCCTAGCCTCCCCCTGTAGGCTCATTCCGATCAGCCGCTTGACGGCGGTCGCACGCGGCGGCTTGTCCGGCAACCCGAGTCGCCAGCTATCGATGGCCGCGAGCAGCTCCGGGGAAATCCGCATTTCGAAACGCTCAGTGTCTGTCACAGCTAACATTTACGTCACCTTGGCTATTTAAGTCAAAACGCTTGACTTCCTATTTGTTCGGACCGTATATTGTACGTACTTAGGAAGTGTCTGCCACAAAGTCAAGGAGAAACAACGCAATGAAATCGAAGCTAGGCAAAGGCTTATCCGCGTTAACCGGCACTGTGTTGGCGACACCGCAGGCAGCCGAAAACGACCAGGTCGCGAGCGCATGCCGGATCGAGGAAACCCGCTATGAACGCGCCATTCTCGATTTTGAGTCTGCCGTGCGCCGGGAGCGGGACAAGATGCGCAATGAGCATTTAGAGGCCATGCGCATCGCACTGAATGGACAGGAGGAGGCTGAATGAGTGAGTGCGGGCGTAAATTTGATCCGGGTCAAAAATACTCGGAATAGAAGCGAGACGACGGGCAGGTACCAACAGCCCGCCGCCTCTAATCACCGCAAACCCTTAATGGAGCAAAACAGTGACTATAAAACTTATCCATGAAGAAAAACCAAACTTCAAGCCAACCATCGCCATCGGCCCGAGGCTACGCGAACAACTCCGCAAAGAATTACGCATACGGATCGACGAGTGGAATTTCGTCAATGCCCCGCGACGGCGCGAAATCACCCGAGAGATTTCGCTCATTTACGAATTACTAGGCGTGGGGGAGGACAATTGAAATGAGAGGAAACCCCCTTGGCAGCTTCGCCTTTTCACTCATCTGCGGCGCAGCGGCACTGGCTATACTTAGCTGGCAATTGGTGCTCGGCTTTGCCATTGGCATTGTCGTTACGCTCGTGGCGGGCACGATCTGCGCCTCCGATCTTGACTAAGGAGAAATGAAAATGAATGCACGAAACCTATTCCAAGCCGTGCTGGTCACGCTCGCGGTCACACTTTTCGAGATTGTCGTGATTATGTCAGCCGTCGTGTTTTTCGCACTGATCGCAGGGGAGGCAGTCGTCTGGATTGTCCCGCCAGTACTGGCGGCGGATTATGACTACTCGCCTGGCGCGGAGCTTCGCGCCCCGCCCGTGTTGGTACAACCGCCGCCCGTTGTTGTCTTTCCCTCGCCGCAAGCTAGGTGCCATACCGAACGGACTACCGAGCATGATGGTATTTTAGATACGGACAACTGGACCGAGCGGGAGGTTTGCGATGAGCCGGATTAGAGGAGCTAGTGCCTCACGTCGCATGACAGATAATGCCCTAAACTAGCCCTAAACGCTGCGTCAGCTTCAAGTTGGCGCAGCTTTTCTTCGACCGCAAGAAGACGGGAGTTCAGATCTGCGATGACATCTAGCAGCTTTTCGGCATCCGCCTTCATCGGGGCCGTTCCGTTCGCTTCCTCTAGGGGAGTCATATCAGCCTCGCCTCTGCCGCTCGACTGCGAGCCGGACATCGTCGTAAGTGGACCCGGCTGATGACGAGGGAGGCCTTGGGCGCACATCGGTTGACGGCGCACCACCAATGGCTTTATTGGCTGCCTTCGATTGCTGTACTGCGGTACTGTTCCGTTGATACGGATTAACGGGCAATTGCTGTCGTTTTCTAGCCATCAAAATCTCCTGGACGTGTAAACTTTCCTCGCAAGATCGTAAGTAAGCCTCACCGAGGCTTTTCGCATCTCCAGAGGATATCAGCTCGGACATTCGGGGTCGCACTAAATCGAAAAACTCGTTCCTCGGGTCATTCTTGAAATCGGCTATTTGCTGTGCCGTCACCTCCTCGCGCACGGCCTCGACAGGATCCGGAGCCGGCGTTGGGGCGGGCGGTTCAATGATGCCATAACGCACCCCAACGGCATACGCGAACGCCCTCATGTCCCATCGGAACATTATCCCCAGCGCGTGGATGGCGTCGAGCGGGTCGCGCCGAATGCGATTCTCTAAGTCAACATAGCTGCGAAATGCGCTTACAAGGTTGGTGCCATTTTTAGCGGCTTCTATCGCAAATGGGCCGAGTCCGTCATACCGCTTGAATGCTGTGTCGAATTCAATTTCGCGAGCCCAGATATCTTCGCGCAACTCTGGCGGTAATGTTTGCCATACGCCTTTGGTTCGGGCGGGCATTCGCTTCGGTGGACGGGCGGTGTCGATATG
>VDMG01000094.1 GCA_006514895.1 Beijerinckiaceae bacterium | reverse complement strand
GACCTGTTCGAGCCCGCCGAATGCAGAAACTACTTCGCCGCCGCAGGATATGGATCACTTGAGTGTCCGATGCTCTTAACACGTTGAAAATGCTTAGCCAGGTACAAAAACTTACCGGTTTGCCTTAACCGGGTGTTGTTTCACGAGCGCCTCAATGAAGCGCTGTCGCGGGTGCGCCGGGACAAGGAGAGGCTCGCCGTTCTTTATCTCGATCTCGACCGGTTCAAGACCGTCAACGACACCTGGGGGCACCCCACCGGCGACCTTCTTTTGAAGGCAGCGGCGGATCGTCTGCGCCTGTGCTTGCGCGACTCCGACCTTGTCGCCCGCTTTGGCGGCGATGAATTCGCGGTCCTGCAACCGGGGCTCGTCGAACCGTATGAGGCGAGCGCCTTGGCGGATCGCATCGTGAAGCTCATGAGCGAGCCTTACGATATCGAGGGTAAGCGGATCGTGACCGGAGTCAGCGCCGGTATCGCGCTTGCTCCGGACGATGGCGAAAGCTCAGATCTCCTTTTGAAGAACGCCGATATGGCGCTCTACCAGGCCAAGGAGGATGGCCGCCGCATCTTCCGCTTTTTCGAACCTGGAATGGACGCGTGCCTGCGCACCCGCCGCGCGCTGGAACTGGATTTGTGCAACGCGGTCGCGGCCAGTGAGTTCGAAGTCTATTATCAGCCTCTCGTGACCCTTGAGACCGGCGTTATTTCCGGCTTCGAGGCATTGCTTCGCTGGCACCATCCCGTGCGTGGCATGGTGGCCCCGGCCGATTTCATTCCGCTCGCCGAGGAGATCGGCCTGATTGTCCCGATCGGTTGCGAGAAGCCTGCGCCGAGGCGGCCGCGTGGCCGGACGATTTGAAGGTCGCGGTGAATCTTTCGCCGGTTCAGTTCAAGAACGGTAATTTGACGCATATCGTTTTGTCGGCCCTCGCGAACGCTGGCCTGCCTGCGGGGCGCCTCGAACTCGAAGTCACGGAATCCCTTCTCCTGGCGGCAAGCGAAACCAACCTCGCCACCTTGCATCGTTTGCGCGCCCTCGGGGTCAGTATATCCATGGATCTTCGGCACGGGCTATTCCGGCATGAGCTTTCTGCGCGCCTTTCCCTTCGACAAAATTAAGATCGACCGCTCGTTCGTTTCCGAACTTGCCGAAAACGGGGATTGCGTGGCGATCGTCCGGGCGATCACCAGGCTCGGATCGAGCCTTGGCATCCGCACGACGGCCGAGGCGTCGAAACGGAAAAACAACTCGAATTGTTGCGCAACGAGGGCTGCACCGAAATGCAAGGCTATTTATTCAGCCGGCCAATGCCCGCGAGCGAAATCGCGTCATTCTTGACCTCACGCGGCAGTGGATTGCGGCCCGGTAAATATGATTCGAGCTCGCAAACGCCGGCCCTTACAGAGCGGGCGCGCTCACGAGACCCGGTGGAGGCGGCGTAGGTGCTGGAAACACCGCGGAGATTTTTGACCTGTTTTGACCCAAAACACAGTTTTCTTGTTCATGGGAAGTTCAGCCTTACCGGCACATGATAATCACGAGCGATGCCCAAGGGCAAAGCTCGAGAGCCAATCGGCCCGAGAGCCGCAATATCGAGGAGATCCACGATGACCAGCAAGTTGAGAAAAGCCGCTATTGGCGCCTTGGCCGCACTGACCTTGGGAGCCGGCATCACGGCGACCGCGACACCTTCGGCGGCGCAGGGCTGGCGCGGCGGTCGGTGGCACGCGGGATACTGGCATCGCGGCTATGGCTGGCACGGCGGCTACGGCTGGGGCGGACCGGTCGCGGCGGGAGTCATCGGCGGCCTCGCTCTCGGCGCGCTCGCCGGGTCGGCCTATGCCTATGGTCCGGCCTATTACGGCGGCTGCTATTGGCAGAACCGGCCAGTCTATGACAGCTGGGGCAATTTTGCCGGCTACGCGCCCGTCCAAGCCTGCTACTAGAGCGCTTTCAGAGCTCTAGATCTTTGTTTTATCGCATTTTCTTGACGCGAACCGGTACCCACTTCGCTTGAAAATGCTCTAATTCCAAGTTTGCACCGAATTGCCGTCGATTTTAACCGTTCGGTGAAAAGCCCCGCCTGACATGGCGGGGCTTTAACTTTTTTTCAATTTCAAGCTGAAACGGCGCAACCTTTTTGTCAGGCTCGCGTTATACGAATGTATCACAGCGCACGTCTTGCCGGTTATTTTTCTAAGAATATGCTCCTGCCGGCTTCCACTTCGCCGGTGGGAAAGGAGCGGTAGAATGATCCAGTCGCGCAAAGCTATCGGGAACCAGGCCCTGAAATATGCCATGGCGGGTGTTGCGGTCACTTGCCTGGGTGCGGCGGTGTTCGCGGCGCCTTTGACGATCACCCTGAAAGCCAAGGTTTTCGGCGCCCCGCAGAACACCGGCGAATCAAAGGCAGCCTATGCCCCTCTCGGCAAGGGGCCGGCGTTCCAGCTTGGGCGGGCCGCCGCAGGCGAGGACGAGGATTGCGTCAGGGTCACCCGTGTGGTTGGTCCCGACGGCCGGGTCTATGTGACGCGCGGTCTGATCTGCCAGGAATAGGGTTCGATAAAGTCTCATAAGGAGGGAAGAGGGCGCATGCGGCAATGTCGTGGGCCCATTTCCGCCGAGAGATTGAGTGTTGCCGGCATTTTTGGGATTACGCCCGCGAGTCTTTTGGACCGCGGGCGGTTTTGTAGAACCGCTACGCAAAGTCCCATGCGCGTATTCCTGCTCAAACAGAGCCGAAATCTTCTCCCACTGCTTTTTCACCACTTTTGACGTGCCGGTCCGATCGGCGAGGCGTAGTCTTTCCGGCTCACGCAATGAAGGGGCGTTATTGGCCGCGCGCCCCGCGTGGGTCCGGATAAAGGCCTCTTCATTTAGCAAAGACTGTTGCTTACGAGTCGTCGCCATGCGCGGCTTCATTAATGTTGATTGTTCGCATGTTCGAAAAGTCGATTGCAACGGGCCTTTTTTCTCTCGCCGCCATAACTTGAAGTGTTTTTATCACATGCTCAAGCCGCCGGTAGACTTCCTTGTATTCTTCCGTCGTGTTGGATAACGCAAGCGGCTTCAAACAATATTCTATAATTTCGCGTGGCCGGTCCAATTTGTTCATCTTTCTCGCTCCTGCGCCAATCGCCTGCTCCGATCGATCCCTCGCCGGACTCGCCGGACTATAGTTCAGTAATGAAAATGGCCAAAAGCAAAATCGCAAATACGCCGCGAAGGCTGCCGGTTTTCAGGCATCCATCCAAATTCATTGATTATCTGGACCTGCGCGTCAAAAAACAGACTCACGGCGCCGCTCGGCAGGAAACCAGCGGCCGTTGCCTAAAAGCGGCTCTAGCCGGTTCTGTGCATAAACCGATTTGCCGCGCCAACCCCAGGAGTGGGAGAAACTATGTCTCTGCAAGCGCTCTTGCGCACCAAGTCGATCGAGCAGCTTCAATCAGAGATCGGCCGGGCGGGTCAGTTTCGCCGGGTGCTTGGTCTGTGGCAGCTCACTGCTATCGGCCTCGGCGGGCTCATCGGGGCTGGCATCTTTGTGCTCACCGGCGTCGTGGCCGCTACACAAGCGGGACCCGCGGTCTCGCTATCATTCGTGATAGCAGGCATTGCCAGCGCAGCAGCCGCCCTTTGTTACGCCGAGTTTGCCGGGATGATCCCCGTCGCCGGCAGCGCCTACACTTATGGTTACGCCGTGCTTGGCGAACTCGTCGCGTGGATTATCGGCTGGGATCTGCTGCTCGAATATGCGCTGGTGGTCGCCGTCGTATCGATCGGCTGGTCGGGCTATTTGCAGGCCCTGCTCAGCCAGTGTGGCTTAACGCTCTCCAGCTGGGCAATGGGCGCGTCCGGAACAGGCCCAGGCCACGTCTTGGACCTTCCCGCAATGCTCGGGAGCCTTGCGGTCGCGGGCCTCCTGACGCTCCGCATCGAATGGGGCGCGCACTTCAATACGACTATGGTGATTATCAAGATCGCTGCGGTCGTCCTCGTCATCGCCGCCGGTCTGCCTCACGTGCATACTGCCAACTGGCATCCTTTTATGCCTTACGGTTTCGGGGGCGTGGTCGAGGGGGCTGCCGTCGTTTTCTTTGCGGTCTTCGGCTACGATACCCTCACCACCGCTGCCGAAGAGGCCAGAGACCCGCAGCAACAGCTTCCCCGCGCTGTTTTGCTCTCGTTGGCCATCTCTCTTCTGCTCTACATCGCGATGTCTTTGGTGCTCACAGGCGTGGTGCGTTACGATACTTTGAACAGCGCCGCTCCGGTTGCGGCCGCTTTCACAGCGATTGGCATGCCCTGGGTGACGCTGCTCGTGTCCGCGGCGGCCGTGGCGGGCATCGCCAGTGTCATGCTCGCCTTCATGCTGGGCTGCTCCCGCATCTGGTTCGCCATGAGCCGTGACGGCCTGCTTCCCGCATGGTTCGCGCAGGTGCACCCGCGATTCCGTACGCCTCACCGCCCGACGCTGATTGCGGGAGGGCTCACGGCCCTCGTCGCAGGTTTCTTCCCGATCAAGGAGGTTGCCGAATTGGTGAACATCGGAACGCTCTCGGCTTTTGCAATCATCTGCCTTGCGATCATCGTGCTACGGCGGACCCGGCCCGACATCCGGCGCACCTTCAGGACACCCTTCGTTCCTTGGATACCCCTGGCTGGCATCGGGTTCTCTCTTTGGTTGCTATCAAAGCTGCCTGCCGTCGCCTGGGAACGGTTCGTCGTTTGGATGGCGCTCGGCCTTCTGCTCTACTTTTCATACGGCTGTCGGCACAGCGTTCTCGCAAAGAAGGTAAGGGAGCCTATCAAAGACAAATCGGTTGGCGATACCCACAGCCATTAGGCTGTGTTTTTTCATGTTTGCACGTCGAGGCCGACATGCGCATCGACTCGGCTCGCCGCAGGATTGCACTGGCCAAGCCTGACATAGATATAAATTGAACGCAAACAGGAATGGCCCGCGTGGAACTGTTGCGGCTACTCCTTTACTTCTGTCGGGCACTCGGTCTGACACACTCAAGCGTGCCCAACTTGATCATCTCGGCACGCACACGCTCAAAGGCCCTTGATGAGTCACGTGAAAGATCCGGTTCGTCTTTAGGCCCACCTTCTTGCTGCTGCTGTTGATGGTTCTGTTGTTGATCAGAGGCGTCGAAATCAATTTGAGCTGCCGGAGCCTCCTTGATTTCCTCAACGCTGAGGTATTCGCGATTCCGCGTAAGAAGTCCCCAAACCTCCTGTCCGCCGGCCGTGAGCCGAATGCCACCTGCTCGAACTAGGATTTTTCTTAATTCATCGTCAGCGAACCCGCAAAGATGATACTTTAAGACTCGAAATGTGCAAAATGGCCATTTGCGGGCCATGAGTATCTCACGCGCAACACCCTCCGCTGCAAACTCACGTCTGAAACTTTGGCGCCCTTTTCTAATGGTGAGGATGATTGCCGCCAAAGCAATGATCAGGATGATGTTTAACGACAATACACCGGCGATTATGGCTGCATTCACTTGAACCGAAAACCAGTTCATCTGATCTCTCCGCAAGTGTGTGCCCAAAGAGTTTAAAAGAATAGGTGCGTGGTGGTTAAGACTTCCTTGCTCAAATCGATCGTCCGGTAAACCCAACTCGGTTTCTTCAACTATCGGGACGCCGCGTGGCCACTAGCCACATCGGTGGTGTTTCCCGCAAGATTTCTCACGGTTGAGCCCTCGTCTGAGTGTGGAAAAGATCAGCCACAATTCTGCTTTCTTAATGAAAGCTTAATAACGAAGGGTCCCGGCTCGCGCTGCTGCAAAGCTTGATTTGATAGCGGCACTGGCGGGGTTCTCTGCTCGGCATTTGGAAGGTCGGCGATCCCTGGATCGCGGTCGGCGAATGCCCGATTTTGGAGCCGCAATCGCGCGACGCGGATCGGCTCGCGCGATCCACCACGTTAACAGGAGGCCGGAAGGATGAGCGATGTTTTTGCGAAACGGCGCCCGATGATCGATTTGGACGAATTTGAAAAGCGCCTGTACCCGCCTCGCTTTACCGATCAAAAGGACCGTGACCCGCTTACCGAACTTCTCTGCAGTATCGGTGGTAAAGACGGGTCTCACGAGACCGATTTCGAACCAAAAACCCAGCTTTTAGCAAAAGCGCGGCCGGATACAGGGGAACCGGGCGAATGGAAGCAGGCGGATGCGCAAGTGCGCCGGGTCGGCGGCGATTTCGCCGCGATCGAGGCCGGGTTGCTGGGCATGAAGCAGCCACAAACAGCGATTGTGCGGGGCGCCGAGAAGTCATCGGTCGAGTACAAAAGGCAAAACGCGCGAGCGCCCCTCATCGGCGGCGATTTCGCCGCGATCGAAGCCGGATTGCTGGGCGCGCTGCGAGAACAAACTACGGCGACGGTTTCAGAAGCCAACGTGTCGAACGCTTTGCCGACCGTGGATCTCGGAGCGGAACGTTGGCTCTATCAGAAACACCAGCCGGCTTCCCGTCACGTTGGCGATGCCGACGGGCAAATCAGATCACGGCGTCCGCTCTATGCCGTGGTGGCGATTGGCATCGCCGGAATGGCAGGCATAGCCGTGAGTTTTGGCCTTGACGGTCGGCTTTCAGGTCCACCCGAGATCGAAACGATCAAGGCTGATAACGGACCCCCCACGCGACAAGAGGACGCCGCGAGAAGTGCGGACATTCCAGCCCGCGACGTCGCCATTCCAAGCAAGCCGCCGGAACCTTCGCCGATGGCTCTCGACAATGGCACCGAGCGACCCCTCGACTCGCCGCAGGCGGACGAGAAATCGCTGCCCGCCGGGTCCCAGGCCCGAATTGATAATGAGTCCCCAGCCGTGCCGCCGGCACCGGCGCAGGCGCCAACGCCGGCAGAGCCGCTCAGCCCGGCGGCTCCCGTCAAGTCAGATGCAGTAAAGACCGATATGGTCCGGCCGGATGGCACACTTCTCCCTAACGGCGCGCCCCCGCAAGCAACTATCAACGGAGCATCGCTTCCGGCGCCGCAATCCCCCGCGGCAGCAAAGGCTCCGGCGGCGAAAGCGGCGGGACACGTGGCGAAGTCGCTAAAATCCGCCGCAGCAAGACATCCGGGCAGTCATGGCCAGCCTCGTCAGGTTACGAACAAGGCCACGGCGACGCCTGTGGCCCCACTCAACACCGAGCCGACACCGATCACCAATTCCAAGATCGAAGCACCGCCGACCCAGCCAAGCCCGGCAACCAACGGAGCTATCGGATTTGTGCAGAGCGCTGTGAACTCGCTCACCAGCACCACCGCCAAGTTGCTGGAGTGGGGCCGAATTGAAACCGGTTCTCGCCCTTAAGCATAGGGCGAGCTGACCGCCGGTGCGATTAGTTCAGTTAACTTGGTCCCGAATGTCCGCAACTGGCTCTGGGCGCAAGTGCTGGGAGGCTCGCTTCCGGCAGTTATCCGAGGTATTCCGGAAAACATATGCTCGCCGCGAGCCTTTCTCAGGGCAAAACGAAGCGGACGTTTCTAGTTTCCTCTGATGCATCTCGCGCCATGCCTTATCACGGAGCGTCGTTGATCCGCCTGAAGGGGCGCGGCAGCCTACCCTTGTCGAGCAACTTCACAAAGAGCCGCAGACCTGGATGCTCGTTGCCGTTCGGGTGGATGAGCAGGATCGCCCCCGGCCGCAGCGGCGGCGCAAAGACCAGCCAGCCGTCGGCGCCGAGTACGACAAGATGATCGCGGCGTACGGCCTGCATGAGCGCCGCATCAGATACGAGACCGGGAAAGCGGAAAAAGATTGAGGGCGTCTCCCCGTTCGCAATTAGCAGCCGTTCCGTGTCCAGAATTTCGGATTGGATGTCAAAGCCCGGCGTCAAGAGAAAATTATTTGCAAGCGGGCGGCCCGGGACATAGGGGTGATGGTAGGAATGGTTGACCCAGGTGATCTCCAAGGCGCCGGAGCGCGCCTGCTCGCGCAGCCATTGGAAATCGGCGCCGTGCCTGGTCAGCCAAAGCCCGGATATTGCGAGCGCCACTGGCGTCCGCGACCCGATTGTCTTGAGCACTTCCAGCAAGTCGCGGTCCAGCGGCTTGCGACTCGGGCAGAGATCGCCGGTGATAAAGGAGCCATCTTTGATGCTGTGGGATAGCCCGGCGTTAAAGGCGGCCGATTGCGTCGTAGCATCGTTGGCAGCTGGTTGCGAGAACATTTGAACCGCGCCTATCAATCGCGTCTCTTTTTGGGTATCATCGTCGGTGTCGGCGCACATCCAGCACCGCTCATGTTCCAAACTCGTCTCCAGCGTGGAGGGATCGACCATGAGCAGCAAGTTCTCGGCATCGACGCTCATGCGGCGAATTGCGAGGCGCGTCTGGTTCAGCGCGTTTTGGCATTGTTGAAAGATCGGGCGATAATTGCGCACGCGCACAAGCGGCGCCGGCTCAGCGCCTGCGGCTCCTGTGTCGATCCGCGCGGGCGCTCGGCAAACGGCGTCTTGCTCGTGGGCCACGCGGGGAGTGATTGCGAACAGCGATGCGATCACACATGATACCCGAACCATCGGTGCGATTTTTTTCATGCGCGGGATCATGACCAGAAAGCCAGGGCCAGACAAGCCGTTGATCCTCATGCAGTACGATAGCGACGATGAAAGAGGATCCACGCTCGTCTCAGCAACTTTGGGCGCCGAGATTGCGGCGCGGTTTGGCCCGCGGAGCGAGTCGCCGCTTTCGATTCTCGCTTATGACGGTGACGCGCTCGTCGGCGGACTCAACGGCGCCACTCATTGGGGATGGTGCTATATCCGTCATTTCTGGGTCGAGCAGAGTTTTCGGAGAGTCGGGGCGTCGGACGCCGGCTGCTGGCGCATGCCGAGCTGCAAGCCCGCGCGCGACAGTGCGTAGGGACGGCGGCGCGATCATCTTCACAACGTAATTGTGCATTGATCAAACTCCTCGGTTCGCGAAGGTGACGATCATGCGCGATCGATCGAAGGTCTTGAATTCACGTCAGTTTTCGAGCAACTTGCGACATAGGGTGCCGGCTGACGCCAGACCGCGTCGGTAGTGATTGACCGAATTAAGATATCGTGTGATGCGCGTGATGCTTGCCTTTGGCGCCCTACGGGTCGGGCCCACTTCGCGCGCGAGCTTCGTAGTGCGAGTGTAACGTCGACAAAAGCGAGACAGGGATGACACGGATGATTCGCGCGCGTGCAGTTGCTGCATTTCGTGAGCGGCTGCGCGGCCGACTCGTCGGCCCGGAGGACGCGAGCTACGACACGGCTCGAAGAGTCTGGAACGGACGGATTGATCGCAGGCCTGCGCTCATCGCATTTTGCACTGACGAGATGGATGTTATCGCCTCGGTATGCTTTGCCCGTGAGCAGGAGCTTGTCGCCGCAGTGCGTGGGGGCGGACATAACGTCGCGGGGACAGCAGTTTGCGATGATGGGCTCGTGATCGATCTTTCTCGCATGAAATCGATCGAGGTCGATGCGGCGGGCCGCAGCGTACGCTCTGAGGGCGGTGTTCTATGGGGCGAACTCGATCGCGCGACGCAGGCCTTCTGTTTGGCAGTTCCCGGCGGGACGGATTCCGACGTCGGCATTGCCGGTCTGACGCTCGGCGGTGGCAATAGCTGGCTCATGGGCCTTCAAGGGGCAACTTGTGACAACCTCCTCGCGGCTGACGTCGTGCTGGCGGACGGTCGAAGGGTATCCGCGAGTTCAACGGAAAATCCCGATCTCTTCTGGTCGTTGCGGGGGGCGGCGGAAATTTTGGAATTGTAACATCATTCCGATATCAACTTCATTTGGTTGGTCCGACTGTAATTGGTGGCGGGATTTTGTACGCGTACAAGGACGCCGTGAAGGTGCTGCACCATTTTCGCGATTTTTCCCGCTCGATGCCCGATCCGTTGACCGTCTTTGCATGCCTTATCTACGATAGCGGCCAGCCTGTTGTAGCCATTGCGGCCTGCCATGCCATGCCGCGCGACAATGCCGAAGCGATGATTGCGCCCTTACGGGGCTTTGGCACAGTCGTGGCCGATCAGTTGCGAAGCACGTCCTACATTGAGTTGCAGTCTCTCTTCGACTCGGCACGACCCGCTGGCCGCCGCTGCGCGATGCGCTCGAATTTCATGGCGGAGTTGCCCGATGCTGCGATCGAAATTCTCGTAGAGCAATTCAGAGCCGCACCTTCATCGCTCTCCGCCGTGATCGTGGAGCACTGTCACGGCGCGATTACCTACGTGGCCCCTGATGCGACCGCCTTTGCGTTACGCAGAAACCCGTACCACCTTGAGATTCTGGGCTTCTGGGATTCCCTCGACGAAAGCGCGGCCAATGTGGATTGGGTCAATGGGTTTTTCGCCGCAATGCAGCCGTTCAACGCCAGCGAGGTTTACGTTAACTCGCTGGACGAGGGCGAATGCCTTCGTGTGCGCGAAGCCTACGGAATCAATTACGACAGGCTAGTAGCGATCAAAGCAAAATTCGACCCTACCAATTTCTTCCGCTGCAATCAGAATATCCCTCTGCGGTAGGAGTTCAGACGGCCGCGATCGGCGAAACGATGACGGGCTTATTGGTCCTGGCCTTCGTTGCAATGTCT
>VDMG01000096.1 GCA_006514895.1 Beijerinckiaceae bacterium | reverse complement strand
TCCCTCAATAGGTCGAGGACGACTTGGCGCTCGTTCGCGGCAAGCGCCCTGCATTTGTGCCCCCTGTGTGCCCCCAGAGCCAAAGGCGCTACCGCAGCCTCAACCCGGTCAGTTCCATAAATCGCTTATATTTCATATTGATAAGCTGGCGCGCCCGGAGAGATTCGAACTCCCGACCCCTAGATTCGTAGTCTAGTGCTCTATCCAGCTGAGCTACGGGCGCCTGCCGCAACGCTTCCCGCGAGGCCCGGCAGGCAAGTGCGCCGGGTCACATAGGAAATCGCTATCCAGGAAATCAGCGGGAGACTTAACCGTTCGCCGTCTTCCTGGCAATAGGGCGTCCGGCGCTGGGAATCGTGGTCCCTAGCATTTCATTGTCCGCCCAAGGCAGCGGGCTGAGGCAGCGTAATACGAAACTTCGCCCCGAAACCTTCCTCATTGGCACCGGGGACGAGCACAATGGCGCCGCCATGGCCACGCACAAGATCGGCGGCGATCACGAGGCCGAGGCCTGACCCGCCGGAACGATTAGAACTGAAGGGAATGAACAGCTTCGCTCGCGCGCTGACCGGCACACCGGGTCCCGTATCGACAACTTCGATCACGGCCTCCCTATTGTCAAGCCAGCCCTGAACCGTGATCCGCTTAGGCCGTCCGGGCTCCACCCCCGTGCTTTCGAATGCTTCAACGCCATTACGAATAAGATTCATGAGCACGCGAAACATTTGCTCCCGGTCCGCGACGATCTCGAAATCAGCGGGGGCTTCGTTGACGAACTCGATCTCGCCTGGCGCTTCGAGCCTGACCATTTCCATGACTTCGTTCACAAGCCCGAACAAGGAAAAGCACGCCGGTTTGGGCGGATCGTCGACGGCACGGCCATAGGTCAGCGTCGCCTGACAGAAACGGATCGCGCGATCGAGCGTGGCAACGAGCTTGGGCGCGAGCCGTTGGACCAGCGGATCGTCAACATTCGCCAGGCGGTCGGAGAGGAGCTGCGCCGAGGCCAGCATGTTGCGCATATCATGATTGATCTTGGCGACCGCCAGTCCGAGCGCGGCGAGATGTTTTTTCTCGTTCAGCTCGCGAGCCAGGGAATCCTGCATGATGGCGAGTTCCTCTTCCGCATGAGCGATCTCATGGGTGCCGCGGGAGGGAATGATGATGCGCGAGGCATTCTCCGGGTCCGCGCCGAAATCGACGATACTTGTGGTGAGTCGCCGCACCGGCCGAAGCACCATGAAATGAATCGCGACCGTGGCGAGATTCGCAACGACCGCCGACATGATGAGGGTAACTGTCAAAAGCCGGAGCGAGTAAGAGCGCATGGCCTTTACCAGCGGCGCTTCGTCCATGGTGATCGCGATCGACTCGCCGCCCATCGGCGCTTCGCCGAGGACCGTAATGAATCGCCCCGGCCGCGCCGTCAGGGTGGCAATTGCATCGGGTGAGGCCAGAAAGGCCGGCTCGCGAAAATCATAAACCTCGTCCACTTTGCGCGGCAATTCGGACGCAGCGAGAATTCGCTTCGTGCCATGCTTGCTGAGAACGATGATACAGGCGCCGACACTATTCAGCAGTTGCCGCGACAATTCGGGGGGCACCATGGCCTGGGGTGCCGCATCGAGCACGAGCGCGGCCGTATACGCGGCGCTGAGACGATTCTTAAGCCAGTTGTCGCGAAAGGTGGCGATGGCCGGCACATAGATCATCGCCGCCGCGGCAATGACAAAGGCGGTCATGAGGATAAGCACCCGGGTCGCCAGGCCAAAGCGGATCGGCCGGCGGTTTTTTTGAGCAAAGCCTTCGCTTGACGACGCGAGGCCGCTGCCCGGAGGCATGACGAGATCACTCATGTCAACCCCTATTGGCAAAGCTTATTGGCAACCCCTATTCGAACCAACGCAGGAAGCGCAGCACTTGTTGCGTTAGCGATCGGTCGAGCCTATTTGCCGGAAACGTCATGCAAGCGCGCCGCGCCGCGTCGGTTAGCGCCGGATAAGAGACCATTATAGAAGCAATATCGCTGGCGGTCATGCCCTTCGATATGGCAAGCGTACACAGGTTGATCAACTCCTCCGCTCCCGAGCCGACGATTCCGGCGCCGAGAATGGCACCCCGGCGGCTAACAAGGAACTTGATATGCCCGCCGGGTCGCTGCTCGATTCGAGCCCGTTCGGTCTCCGAGAATGGCCATCGCAGCACATGAATATGGCGATATGCCGCCCGCGCTTGCGCTTCCGACAGTCCTGTCATGGCGATGGGTGGGCAAGTTAAAACGACGCGCGAGGCCGTTTGTCTCTGCATGGGCCCATTAGGCAGTCCGAGAATCGCGCGCAGGACGAGCCAGCCATGCTGTTCGGCCGCGCCATCTTGTTGCGCGCCTCTTACAACCGCACCGATCGCGTGGATGCGACGATTGCTGGTCGCAAGACCGGTTCCTGCCTCGATACCGTTTTCGTTGTAACGCACCCTCGCCTCGACCAGACCCAAACCCTCGACGACAGGCGCGCGGCCAGCCGCCATCAATATGTGCGAACCCGTGATCGGCTTCTCGTGGCCGGCGGCAGCAATGAAGACGCGAACGCCGTCGCTGCGCGGTTCGATCCGCGAAATCCTCACGCCCTCATGAATGACGATTCCATCGCGGGCAAACCTGGCGCGTACCGGCGCGGTAAGCTCTTCATCTTCCAACGAAAAAATCTTGGTATCCGCAAGCACGATCACGCCGCATCCGAACCAGCGCATAGCTTGCGCCAGCGCGAGCCCATCCGGATCGGCGCCGATGACGATAAGACAGCGAGGCGGATGGTCCAGCGCGCAGAGTGAAGCGACGTCAAGCGGCCGCACGAGGTCGAGCCCTGGGATGGGCAAGGTTTTATCGAGGGCTCCGGTCGCGACAACGAAGCGTCGCGCCTTAATATTCTTGCCGCCCGCCTCGCATGCATCGGGGCTCGTGAAACGTCCCGCCGCGCGAATGAGCTTCACATTCATGGCTTCGAGACGCGCTTGCGCGTAATTTGGCGCAATCGCCGCGACCATGGAGGCGATATTTTCGCGTGCGCGCGAAAAATCGAGTAGTGGCGCGTGCGCGGCGGCGCCAAAATCCGCGCGGTTGCGCGCCGCTTCGGCCGCGCGGCTTACGGCAAGCAAGGCATTACGAGGAACACTGCGCGTCAGCCTGCGGCCTCCTAGAGCGCCTTTTTCGACGAGCGCGACCGATAGGCCGCAAGCCGCCGCCGCAAGCGCAAGCGACACACCGCCGGCGCCACCGCCAACGACACATAAATCGGGCTCAAGGTCTGGGCTCATCCGGTTGCATCCTTGCTGCATCTCCACATTTCGTTCAAAACTTTTCTCTTGGGGGTGTGATAGCAATTTGAAACGGGGCCGGATGGCGGTCTGTTCGCATGCGCTTGATACAAGGAGCCTCCCACATGTGACGATTTGTGGCATTTCCAAGCCTCGGCCTTTTGGGCTGTTGGAAAACGCTGGGCCGCCTCGGCCATTGGCGGGTGCCGGTTTGCTTGCAATCATGCTATGGCTGCGCGCAACATCGTCAGCTGCGCGTTCTGGGGGATAATTATGCTCATTGCAATGATCGGTTCCGGCTATGTGGGGCTTGTGTCGGGAGCGTGCCTCGCGGATTTCGGGCACACTGTCATTTGTATCGACGCGGATGCCCAGAAAATCGAAGCCTTGAAGGCCGGGAAGATGCCGATCTTCGAACCCGGCTTGCAAGATCTCATCGGCAACAACGTGCGGCAACGCAGGCTTTCCTTTTCGACCGATCTTGCCGGCGCAGTCGCTGGCTCCGAAGCAGTCTTCATCGCGGTCGGCACGCCTTCGCGGCGCGGCGACGGCCATGCGGATCTTTCCTTCGTCTACCAGGCGGCCCGCGCGATCGCCGCTGGTCTTGATGGGTTTACGGTGGTCGTGACGAAATCCACCGTTCCCGTCGGCACCGGCGACGAAGTCGAAAGAATCATCCGCGAAACCAGGCCGGACGCCGATTTCGCGGTTGTCTCCAACCCTGAATTTTTGCGTGAAGGAGCGGCCATCGACGATTTCAAGCGGCCGGACCGCATTGTCATCGGCGTCGAGGACAAGCGCGCCGAAGCAGTCATTCGGGAAATCTACCGGCCGCTCTATTTGAACCAGGCGCCCTTCCTTTTTACCAGCCGCCGCACATCCGAACTGACCAAATACGCGGCTAACGCTTTTCTCGCGACAAAAATTACCTTTATCAACGAAATCGCCGACCTTTGCGAGAAGGCGGGGGCCAATGTGCAGGACGTGGCACGCGGAATCGGCCTCGACAAGCGTATCGGTTCCAAATTTCTACATGCGGGACCGGGCTACGGCGGCTCCTGCTTTCCCAAGGACACCCAGGCGTTGATTAAGACCGCCCAGGATCATGGCACGCCGGTCCGCATCGTCGAAGAGGTTGCCGCGGTCAACGATCAACGCAAGCGCGCCATGGCGCGCAAGGTTTTGGCCGCCTGCGGCGGGGCGGTGCGCGGCAAGACAATCGCGGTCTTGGGTCTCACCTTCAAACCGAATACCGACGATATGCGCGATTCGCCCGCGATTTCGATTATCACCGCTCTCCAGGACAATGGCGCGCGAATTCATGCCTTCGATCCGGAAGGCATGGATCAGGCGCGCCTCGTCCTCGACGACCTCACTTTTTTTTACGACCCCTATTCCTGCTGCGAAAAAGCCGACGCACTCGTCATCGTGACCGAATGGGATGCATTTCGCGCGCTTGATCTCGATCGTGTCAAATCGGCTCTCGCGGCACCGGTCATGGTCGACCTCCGGAACATTTACGATCCAGCGGAAATGGCCCGGCGCGGTTTTGTCTATTCCGGTGTCGGCAGGGGCGCCATCCAGGGCAAAAGCACAGGCTTATAGACCGAATTCAGTCAAGCCTGGATGGCCGTCGGCGGGACCCGGTCCGGCGGACTTCCGAAACTTGCAATCTTCCGGCGCGATCAGCACGTCGTTGTGCTTGCTTCCCGGCGGCGCATCGGCCCATCGCCATCGAATTCCCATTTTCATTGCCATGCGCGCGAAACCAAGAGCCGGAGGCATCACGCCACTCTTATTGGAGCGCACGGCGATGCGGTTTTCGTGGAACGCCCCAAGTTCCCTGATGAGGCGGTAACCGTGCTCGCTGGCCCATTTGCGGGTAAGGAATTCCACGATGGCCGCACGACCTTGGAAAAATTTCCGAGCGGTTTCGCCAGCGGCTATCCTCTGAATAGGCAACCGCCACCCTGGCCGGCTCGCGGATCTCCCCGCCATCCTCAGCAAGGCGGACTTTTTCTATCCCCGTTGAGAGTGTGAAGGGCGCAGAGCGGCGGTTCGGTATGTGCTGCTTCCTTTCTGACGTCGGAATGTACCGGGGTAGAGCTCAAATCCCGACGTGAGGAAGGCATCCTGGCAATTCCGCTTGCATCCTCTATTTCCGAGGCTTAACGCGGACGATCTCGCTCCAAATTCGGTACTTAGTTGACATCACTCGGCGGGGCAGCGCCTTGACAAATTTTAATTCTATAGACTTAGTCTATATAAATAAGCATTTGTTGCCGCCCAGTTTCCAGAAAACAGAATCGGCCAGGGTTAATGATAATCTCAAGGTTTCCTTTCCTACAGGTGGTTCCGCCGCATTCGCCGCAGGCATCCCTGCGCTGCATGGACGGCTAATCGTGCAACGCTTTCGCAATTTGGATCGACGATCCTTGTTCGTAGGGATGCGTTTTTTATGCTTAAGCTTGTCATTTCTCCTGGCATCGCTTCCCGCAATGAGCGCGGACGTTAAAATCCTCAATGTTTCCTATGATCCTACGCGAGAACTCTACACCGAAATCAATGATTTGTTCGCGGATCACTACAAAAGCCGCACGGGTGTGAACGTCACTTTCGAACAGTCACACGGAGGGTCGAGCAAGCAAGCGCGTTCGGTCATCGATGGATTGAAGGCCGATGTTGTTACCTTGGGCGCCGGTTGGGATATCACCGCAATCGAGCGCTCCGGACTGATCAAGCCCGGCTGGCAGGAGAAACTGCCTTACAATTCCTCCCCCTATACTTCAACAGTCGGCTTTCTCGTGCGCAAGGGAAACCCAAAAAACATCAAGGATTGGAATGACTTGACACGTCCTGACGTGCAGGTGATCGTGCCAAATCCGAAGACTGGCGCGGCCGCCCGCTGGGCCTTTCTCGCGCTCTGGGGCGCGACCGCCAAGGCGAAAACGCATGATCTCTCGTCGCTAGCGGGACTGAAGGAATCGCAGGCGGCGGCGCGAAGCGCAAAGGATTTTCCGATTTATCAAAATGCCGAAGCCCGCGCGACAATCGAGAAATTCTACAACAACAACGTGCCTGTTCTCGACACGGGTGCCCGCGGTGCGACGGTCACCTTCGCCCAAAAACAGCTTGGCGATGTCTTGCTGAACTGGGAAAATGAACTTTGGCTCGCGCTTGACGAATTCGGCAAGGACAAGTTCGACATCGTCTATCCGTCGAGCAGCATTCTCGGCGAGCCGCCAGTCGCCGTCGTCGATGAAGTCGTTGACAAAAAAGGCACGCGAGATGTGGCAGAAGCCTATTTGAAATATCTCTACACGCCGGAGGCGCAGGAGGTTGTGGCGCAATTGCATTACCGGCCACGCGACGTCGAAACTTTGAAGAAATATAGCGCTGACCTGCCGCCGATTCCGCTCTTCACGATCGATGAGACCTTCGGCGGCTGGGAAAAGGCGCAAGCCGCCTTCTTCGCCGAAGGCGCCTTGTTCGATCAGATATACAGGCCTGCCAAATGAGTGGAAACACCGTAGCGGACCGCCTCCCTCCAGGAGAACCGTCGATGGGCAAGCTCATACGCTCCACGCGAGGCCCATCGCGCCTTATTCCGGGCCTGCCTTTGACCCTCGGATACACACTATTTTATCTATCAGCGCTGGTTCTGATCCCGCTTGCCAGCATGGTTTACGAGACCACTCAGCTCAGCTGGAGCGAATTCTGGCAAACGATCACGGACCCGATTGTCCTTGCTTCGTTCCGGCTTACTTTTTCGGCATCGGCCATCGCTGCGCTTATCAATGGTGTCTTCGGGTTGATCATTGCGTGGGTGCTTGTGCGGGAAGCTTTTCCCGGCCGGCGGCTCTTCGACGCGATCATCGATTTTCCTTTTGCCCTTCCAACCGCCGTCGCCGGCATTACTTTCAGTCAGCTTTATATGACGAATGGCTGGATCGGCGGATTGGGACTTCACATTGCGGGTTTCATCAACGGGGCGCCGGGGCTTGCGGGGACTGGCGCGGTTTTAAGTGACGATGCCTTGTCATGGCTGAATTTTCCCTATTCGAACACGAATACAGGTATCGTCATCGCGCTAATCTTCGTCGGCCTGCCTTTCGTGGTGCGGACGGTGCAGCCCGTGCTGCGCGATTGGGACACGGAACATGAATACGCGGCCTTGAGCTTGGGAGCCAACAGATGGACGATTTTGCGGCGCGTTGTTTTTCCGGAAATCTTTCCCGCCTGGCTTAGCGGCTTGGCGTTGGCTTTTGCCCGCGCAATCGGGGAATATGGCTCCGTGATCTTCATCGCCGGAAATATTCCCGGCAAGTCGCAGATCGCGCCTTTGCAGATTGTCGCCAAGCTCGACGACTTCCGGACCTCGCAAGCCACCGCCATTGGCGTGGTTTTGCTTTTGGCGTCGTTCCTCATTTTGCTCGCAATCAATGGCCTGGAGTGGCTGGCACGGCGACGCGAAACCGAACCTGCCATATAGACACCCTGCAACCGAGTTCTTGATGCATTTCGAATAGAGGCCGCATGTCATGTCAGGAGCGCCGGCAAAATCTCTGGTCAGTGGGGCATCCGGGAAACCGGCTCCGCCGAACCGGCCGCTTGTCCGGCGGGTTTTGATCGCGACGACCGTCGCATTTCTTACACTTTTCATCGTGATCCCCGTTGTGAACGTGTTCGCGCAGGCTTTTTCCAAGGGTATTGACGCCTACGTCAGCGTCTTTCAAGCGCCGAGCCAACCAAAAGATGCGCAGCTGAGTCTGGTGGAACGGCGCAAACTCACCGCAGCGCGCGGCCAAGCCGAGAAAACCTGGAGCTCGATCCGGCTGACCATAGGGATCGCGGCGGTCGTCGTTCCTCTCAATATTGTCTTCGGGCTTGCGGCCGCCTGGTCGGTGACAAAGTTCCGATTCGGAGGCCGCTCCCTCTTGATCGCTTTGATCGACTTGCCTTTCTCAGTGTCACCGGTCATCGCAGGGCTGATCTTTGTCCTCTTGCTTGGCCGGAACGGCGTGTTCGGCGACTGGGCCACCCATGTGACGTGGCCCGATCCCTTCTCTCTCCACTGGCGTGGCTTCGCAGAAGATTGGTGGCCGCTTGAATTCACCCAAAGCTACACCGGGATTATTTTCACACCTTTTGCGATTGTTTTGGCCTCTATCTTTGTCACTTTTCCCTTCGTGGCGCGTTCGTTAATTTCCCTGATGGAAACACAGGGGTCAGACGAAGAAGTGGCGGCGCTCTCGCTCGGCGCCTCCGGCTGGCGCACGTTCTGGAAGATCACATTGCCGAATGTGAAGTGGGCGCTCCTTTACGGCGTGATCCTGTCCACCGCCCGGGCCTTTGGCGAATTCGGCGCCGTATCCGTGGTTTCTGGACACATCGATTCGAACGACACAATGCCGCTGCGAATCGAGAAGCTTTGGAACGAATACAACAATCAGGCAGCCTTTAGCGTCGCATCTTTGCTTGCCCTTTTGGCAGTGGTCACTTTGATTGTTCAGCTGATCGTTGAGCGGCAAACCGGCAAGGACGAAATGCGCCATACGGAGGGAGAAGGGATACCATGAGCATCGAGGTTCGCTCAGTCAGCAAGACCTTCAATCAGTTCAAGGCGCTCGATCATGTGAGCCTCAAGGTCGAAACCGGCGAACTCGTCTCGCTGCTTGGACCGAGTGGCTGCGGCAAGACGACCCTGTTGCGGGTGATCGCGGGCATGGAAGCCGCCGACGATATTAGCGGACCGATCCTGTTCGATGGCCGCGACGTTTCCACCGAGGGAGTCGGCAAACGGCGCATAGGATTCGTCTTCCAGCATTACGCCCTGTTCAAGCATATGAGCGTCTTTGAAAACGTCGCTTTCGGGCTGCGCGCGAAACCCTGGCGGCAACGGCCTGGGGAAGCGGAGATCCGCGCCAAGGTCGGCGAACTTTTGCAGCTTGTTCAGCTGCAAAACATGGCGCAACGCTATCCATCCCAGCTTTCCGGCGGGCAGAGGCAAAGGGTGGCGCTGGCCCGCGCGCTTGCGGTCGAGCCGCGCGTCCTTTTGCTCGATGAACCTTTTGGCGCCCTTGACGCGACGGTCCGCCGCGAACTGCGCCGCTGGCTTCGCAAGCTGCATAGCAAGATCCACGTGACGACCATCCTCGTCACCCATGACCAGGAAGAAGCGCTTGAAGTGTCGGATAGGGTCGCTGTAATGAACGAAGGGAGGATCGAACAATTCGCCTCGCCGGAAACTATCTACGAGAACCCAGCCAATCCGTTCGTCTTCAAGTTCTTGGGCAGTTACAATCTCTTCCACGCACGCAAAACAAACGGCGGTGATGCCATGGCGGCGAGTCCATCAGACTCCAACGGTGTGACTTTCGTACGCCCGCACGATATCGAAATTAGGCGTGAGAATTTCGACGGCTACGGCATTGCCGCCAAAATTAGCCATATTGCCTTTGCTGGATCCCTGGTGAATGTCGAGCTCGCGCGCATTGACAATGAAGCCGTCGTCGACGCGGCTCTGCCAGCGCACGCGTATAAGGACCTAGGTCTAAAGCCCGAGGACAAGGTTTTCATAAGGCTGCACAATACAAGATCGTTCGACGATGATTACTCCATCTGAAAAGCTGGGGAACCCTGGCGTCCTCATTCCCGGATCGGAATCAAGCATCCGGCGCAATCGTGGATCGCAAAAGACCGCCGTGGCCACCGTCTGGGCTCGGAGGAGTCCAAACGCTTGTCCCGGCGCCGCTTCCGTTGCTATTCTTTGACGGTTCCGACGGCATCTTTCCAAGCGGCCTCCGAGATTGCCGCGCGAAGGCAGCGCGCGAGCACCTCGTATTTTCCGCGCTCGGACTGGGCAGCGAGCTTCGTGCACTGCTCACGGCCTGGGGCCGGCGTGCGGGACCATGAGCCCGTGACCTCGGCGCGATAGCGGGATTCTATATCCTGATGGGCCAGAGGCCGAGGGTGCCCCGCGAATAATGAGCAAGTCTGGAAAACCCATCGGTGAAGGGTCCGCCATTGCGGGCGCGGAGATCGCTATCATGGTGGCGAGGAAAGTTACTTTTTTCATTGTTAACCTTCTCATTAAAATTTTCATCCGTTTGAGTTCAGAAATTGCCTTCACTACCAATTAAATGGAGGCAATGGTTCATTATCCAGCTGCTCCAGACCTTTGTTAGTGACATCACGCACGCAGGCCGGACATTTCACAAAGTGCGCTTAAGTTAAACCACCGACACTGAAGAAAGTTAATTTTGGATGGAGGTATTTGGCAGTATTTTGTGGACTGCGGTCGATTGTCAATGCTCCAAATGGGTAACAATTGACTCCAGAACTATAC
>VDMG01000137.1 GCA_006514895.1 Beijerinckiaceae bacterium | reverse complement strand
CGGCGCATGGCGGCGCCAATGAAGCCGCGCTCAAAATGTTGATGGAAATCGGCACGGTCGAGAATATCCCGAAGTTCATCGCCCGTGCCAAGGACAAGAACGATCCGTTCCGGCTGATGGGCTTTGGCCATCGCGTCTACAAGAACTATGACCCGCGCGCCAAGATCATGCAGAGGATATGTCACGAGGTGCTGAACGAACTCGGCATCAAGGATAGCCCGTTGCTTGAGGTCGCGATGGTGCTTGAAAAAATTGCGCTCAGCGACGCATATTTCATCGAGAGGAAACTTTATCCGAATATCGATTTCTATTCTGGGATCATCCTGAAAGCGATGGGCTTCCCGGTGTCCATGTTCACCATGCTTTTCGCGGTGGCGCGCACCCCCGGCTGGATCGCGCAATGGAAGGAAATGATCGAGGATCCGAGTCAGAAGATTGGGCGTCCGCGCCAGCTCTACGTTGGGTCGCCGAGGCGCGACTACGTCCCGGTCGACAAGCGCTCGCAATAAAGCCCCTGCAACGAGCCTCCGGCCAAAAAGATGCTATGAGCGCGGCTGGTTGATGCGCTTGACTAATACCGCTTCCATAGCTGATTGAATCGAAGCGCTTGCTGGATCGTGTACCGAACATGACAGTGAATTGTCTTTGGGACGCAAGGTGTGATTCGCTCAGATCATCTGATTCGGAGGGAAACAGATGGTCAAATGCACCAAGGAGCAGGCGATCCTCTACATCGAACGCAATCCCACAATGGTCAAATCCATCACGACTTTCCCCTATATCGCCAAGTCACTCTGATATGGAAATGGTATTAGGGGCTTTCGTCGAGCGCCATTTCGGCGGCGTCCAGCTTGGCCATGACCTCGCGCGCTGTGCGCAAGAGAAGCGCGCCTTGCTTGGTCAGGACGAGGCCGCGCGCATGGCGATGAAACAAGGGAACTTTCAAGTCGTGTTCGAGTGCGCTCACCTGGCGGCTCACTGCCGATTGGCTGAGCCCAAGAGCCTCACCCGCATGAGTAAACGACGCTGCCGAGGCCGCCGCGCTAAAAGTCCGCAGCTTTTCCCAGTCCAATTTGGGCTCTCCCCACGATAGGCAACCTCATTCCGCCACGGCTCGCGCGTCGGTTAGCCCGGCAAGCCAGTGCTCCGCCTCGATCGCGGCCATGCAGCCGAGACCGGCCGCGGTCACCGCCTGGCGGTAGATATCGTCGGTGACATCGCCGGCCGCGAACACGCCGGGGACGCTCGTAGCGGTCGAAAAAGGCGCCGTCTTTATATATCCGTTCGGCTTGATCGCGAGCTGGCCCTTGAAAAGGCCGGAGGCGGGCTCGTGTCCGATTGCGACAAAAACGCCATGGGTTTCAAGCTCGCGCACGTCACCCGTCTTGACGTTCCTCAGGCGAAGGTGGGAAACGCTCAAGGGATCGCTGCTGCCGCAAACTTCCTCGACGACATGATCGAAGATCCGTTCGACATTCGGCCGCTTTAACAGTCTCTCCTGGAGAATGCGTTCGGCGCGAAAGGAATCGCGCCGGTGCACGATCATGACCTTGGCCGCGATGTGGCTCAGATACAGAGCCTCCTCGACCGCCGTATTGCCGCCGCCGACGACGACAACCGGCTTGCCGCGATAAAAAAATCCATCGCAGGTCGCGCAGGCGGAGACGCCATATCCCTTGAACTTGCTTTCCGAGGGAATGCCGAGCCATTTCGCCTCGGCACCAGTCGCGATCACCAGCGTGTCGCAGGTATAAACCGCACCACTATCGCCCCGCAGACGGAACGGCCGCCGGCCAAGCTCGACCTCAAAAATATGATCCGCGACGATGCGGGTCCCGACATGCTCGGCCTGGGCCTTCATCTGCTCCATCAGCCAAGGGCCCTGGACCGGTGCGGCAAAGCCTGGATAATTCTCAACTTCCATCGTAACCATCAGCTGGCCACCCGCGTCGAAACCAGAAATCAGGAGCGGTTCCAGCATTGCGCGCGCGGCGTAGATCGCGGCGGTATAGCCGGCGGGGCCCGATCCAATAATGATCACTTTGGCATGCGACGGATCTATGGGCCGGGAAGTTGCCGTCATGAGGCGCCTTGTGCGATGGCAAACACGGGCGGGAGCGCGGAGTGTCCGCACCTGCCCGATCCATGAAAACGACGATTCCAGAAATATATGCCTGGCTTGCTTAACCGCAACCTTTTGCCCGCGCGAAGTGGCCCAGTTTGCGAGGCGCCGGCCGGGCGCGCCAGCCAACGCGTCATTTTGTCCGGGTCATGGCCTAAAGGGCAAACCGAAGCTTTACTTTAACCATGGTGGTGCAGGTGCCTCGGCCGTTCCGCCATACCCGGTTGAAGGGTCAGGGCACCGATGCCGGCGGACAAGTTAAGGCCGGTGGTTCCGCCCGCGGACAAGGGCTGCAAGCTTATTGTATTGCCGTTACCGCCAACGAGCGCATTGGCGCTGCTACCCGCGCCCAAGGCGATACCGACCCCCGGACCGGCGTAATCGCCAGCCAGCGCATAATGGCCAGGCGGCCCTTCCGTAACAACGCCCCAGGCTAACTGTCCCGGACCGGTCGCGCCGAGGTCAAGGCCAATGCGGCTGATCGTGCCAGTGTAATATTCGGGCCGCCCATGCGCCCGGTGAAAAATGCAAGAAACGCTTTTGCTCGAACCGACAATAAAGCCGACGCCCGGCGCGACGTTGCAATCGAGCACCCCGGACTGTACAGGTGCGGAATTGGACGCGCTGGCGCCTAAACAAAAAAGCGCGGTGCCGAGGAAGGCGGCATGGACCGGCGGGAAAAAACCACATTTCATGAAGAATTACCTCTTATAAGAGAACCTAATCCCTGGCGGCAGCCTGGCGCCGCCAATGAACAAGGATTAGCGCATTATGACCGGCGAGTATTTTCGGAACAATCAATTCCCTGGCGTTCTGGTGGATAGTAGCATGACTTATCTATTTCGCCAGTTTTCATCGTTTGTCGCGGTCAGCTTCATCGCCACTGGTGTCCATTATGCTCTCTTGATCGCACTGGTCGAGTTGGCGGGGATTTCGGCCGTGGCGGCCGCGTTGATCGGCTATGGGGCGGGCGGCACGGTTTCCTATGGCCTGAACCGGCGTCATGTTTTTCGCTCGGATCGGCCTCATCATGCGGCGGCTTCGCGGTTCGCGCTCGTCGCCGCCGTGGGCTTTGGGCTCACTTTTTTGTTTATGTCGCTCCTGGTCAATGCGGCTGGCGTTCCTTATCTAGCGGCGCAGGTCGCGACAACCGGCATCGTCATGTTTTGGAATTTCGCCGCGCACAAGATATGGACTTTCTCGCCCTACAGAGACGCGCAATAAAGCCTTTGCTCCGCTCATCGGCGCTCAAGGCCACCGCGCGAGGGGCGGCAGCGACGACAAAATCGCCTCGACATTGCCCCCGGTTCTCAAGCCAAAAATTGTTCCGCGATCATAAATGAGGTTGAATTCAACGTAGCGGCCGCGCCGCACGAGCTGTTCCTCGCGATCGGCTTCTGTCCAGGGAAGCGCAAAATTGCGGCGCACGAGTTCTGGGTAGACGCCCAAGAAACCCGTTCCGACGGCGCGCGTAAAAGCGAAGATCGCAGTGAAAATGGCTTCGTCATTGCCAGGGCAATCGAGATAGTCGTAAAAAATTCCGCCGGTGCCACGAGGCTCGTTGCGGTGCTTCAGAAAAAAGTAATCGTCGGCCCATTGCCTGAGTCTCGCATGGTCGGCGACTTTGCCATGGCTGTCGCAGGCCGCCTTCATGGCGGCATGGAAATCTCGCGTGTCCGGGTCGGTTTGGACTCGCCTTCTGTCGAGCATGGGGGTGAGGTCGGCACCGCCGCCGAACCACGCCGTGGTGGTTGTGACGAAACGCGTATTCATGTGGGCGGTGGGAACATTTGGGTTCCACGGATGCGCGATGAGCGAAATTCCAGAGGCCCAAAATTTGGGATCGGCTTCCGCGCCAGGGATTTGCGCGGCGAATTCCGCTGGAAAACTTCCAAAGACCGT
The DNA here is from genome assembly GCA_006514895.1 of Beijerinckiaceae bacterium. Lineage (GTDB taxonomy): Bacteria > Pseudomonadota > Alphaproteobacteria > Rhizobiales > Beijerinckiaceae > Methylocapsa. Next base: position 6,695 of record VDMG01000137.1, on the reverse strand, counting down.
CGAGGTGTGAACCCCCATCTTCTCGAACACTCGGCCCGAGAGGAGCGCCATGCGGCCGCCGCCGCCATCGCCACCGGCGTGATCCGTCCTCGCCCAGGGTTTCGTCACGAATTGCCCCGGCGCCATGCCGGGCTTGGCGAAAGGCCCCTCCGCCTCCTTCTCCAAAAGTTCGAAGGCCGCGATGATTTTTTCTTGGAGCTGCTCGAACCAAGCGCTGGTCTCGCTTTTGCGGCGTTCGCTTGCATCAAAGTCCTTCATGCATTTATCTTCCAAGGTCACCCCAAAAGCCCACGTTTAGTCACCGTTCCCCCCTTTGTTGATCCCTTTGCGTCAAAATCTCACGGCGGGGCGTAGCCCGCATCTTTGAATGCCGTGCTGAAATTATCGACGAGCGCCGTCTTGACGTTGTAGCCGTCGTCCGTGAGAGTCATGTCATAGCACGTGCACGGGTAACCATTGTCCAGGGTCTTTCCTTGCGCCACGAGCTTGGCCAGCTCGGCCCGCACCGAGTCCCGTGTGACGGCGTTGTTCTCGATTTTTACAAGACGCATGTCGCGCAATCCATAATCGAGTGCGGCGTCATTGCGCATTTCAGTCGACGGATTCTCGAATTCGCAAAGGTTTTTGAGCTGGCCAACGTACATCAACCGAATGAACTCCTTCGAGTCGAGACGCTGGATCATAGGGAGGACGCGGCTCTTCTTGTCGGGTGCTACGTTTTGCAGCGAAAGCGCCTGGTCCACCGCGGTTGCGCCCAAATCGACCTCAACGCCAAGAACTTTGATCGAGCTGACCGACGCCGCTCGATCGAGAAATCTCCGCGTCGCAAGGTAAAGACCTTGGAAATTCAATAGGATGATCGCAAGGACAACGAGGCTGAAAGCAATTTGCAGAGCGGCTTTTATATAATCCAGGACCTTTGACATCGCACCCTCCCTCAACGATCGAAGCAGGATAGCAGTTTCGTCACCATCTTTCGCTCGCCGCTTGGCCGTGGGGAAGTCCGCCGAGCTGCCGCGTCGCTTCCCCCACAATCATCGCCGCCGCGACGGCGACATTCAGAGACTGCATTGGCCGCTTCAAGGGAATGACAAGACGCGCATCGGCAGCTTCATGGACGGTCGCGGGCACACCAGCCGACTCGCGGCCGACCAGCAGGATATCGCCGGGAAGATAGCTAAAGGCCGTATAGGGAAGACTCGCCTTGGTCGTCAGCAGCACAAGTCGCCGCATATTGGCGCGGCGCCAGCTGTCGAAGGCTGTCCAATGAATATGGCGGCGATCGCGAGATGGTCAAGGTAATCCATGCCGGCCCGGCGGAAATGCCTGTCGCTCGCCGGAAAACCAGCGGGTTCGATAATCGCGGCGGCGAGCCCGAGACAGGCGCACATCCGCAAGATCGTGCCCGCGTTTTGCGGGATGTCTGGCTGATAAAGCGCCACAGTCAAAGGTACGGCTTGATCAGACTGCATATTTGCCATTGCGGAGTTCCAGAGCAACAGAGTAAGCCAATAAAACCGTCACAATTCCGTGGATGCATGCGCGGGCACGGGATCTCGTGTTTAGCCGGTTGGCCGGGGATTGCGGCATGGCTATTGCTTCCATGGCGGCGCTCGATTATGCGATAGTTAAGACAAGATGCCGGAGTATGAGGACATCATGGCGGCAAGCGCGATAGAGGACGAACCGACCCGCAGGGACTTTGTGTTCGTTGCGACCGGCGCGATGGGCGTCGTCGCGGCTGGTTTTGCGGCCTGGCCGCTGATCGACCAAATGAATCCCGACGCGACGACACTCGCTGCCGCCTTGACGGAAGTCGATATCGGCAATATCGCGGAAGGGCAGATCGTAACGGTGAAATGGCGCGGCAAGCCTATTTTCATCAGCCATCGCACCGCAACGGAGGTCGAGGCCGCGCGTGCTGTTCCGTTGAGCGAATTGCGCGATCCGGCGAGCGACGAATCGCGCGTGCAAAAACCGGAATGGCTCATCGTGATCGGCATTTGCACGCATCTCGGCTGCGTGCCGCTCAAAAATGCCGGTCCTTTTGAGGGCGGATATTTTTGCCCCTGTCATGGTTCAGTCTATGATGCATCTGGCCGCATCCGCCAGGGCCCGGCGCCGTACAATCTCTACTTGCCGCCTTATAAGTTCGAGAACGACACAAAGCTCACGATAGGGTAAGAGCCTCAACATGCGCAAGCTTGCAGGCGCCTTGTGCTTACGAGAATTCCCCGAAAAAAGTCATCCTGAGAAGAGCTGATCATGAGCGGAGAGTCGACCTACGTACCGAAAAGCCGCCTGGCCAAGTGGTTCGAAAGCCGGCTGCCAATTATCGGCCTCGTCCACTCCTCCTTCGTGGCGTTCCCCAATCCGCGCAACCTCAACTATTGGTGGACCTTCGGCGGCATTTTGTCGTTCATGCTGGCGGCTCAGATCGTCACCGGCGTCGTCCTGGCCATGCATTACACGCCGCAGTCCGGACTAGCCTTTGACTCGATCGAGCATATCATGCGCGACGTGAACTATGGCTGGCTTTTACGCTATGCGCATGCCAACGGCGCTTCGATGTTTTTCTTCGCCCTTTATATCCACATGTTCCGGGGCATATATTACGGCTCCTACAAATCACCGCGGGAAGTCTTGTGGCTGCTTGGCGTCATCATCTTTCTCCTCGCCATAGCGACCGCCTTCATGGGCTATGTCCTGCCTTGGGGGCAGATGAGCTTTTGGGGCGCGACGGTCATCACCAGCCTGTTCACGGCGATCCCCCTTGTCGGCGATTCGATTACGACTTGGTTGTGGGGTGGCTACGCAGTCGATAATGCGACCCTCAATCGCTTCTTTTCGCTGCACTATCTCTTACCATTCATGATCGCGGGCGTCGTTGTCTTGCACGTGTGGGCGCTGCATGTTCATGGATCGAACAATCCGGCCGGAATCGAAAAGAAAACCGACAAGGACACATTATCTTTCCACCCCTATTTCACAGTGAAGGATGGGTTCGCGCTCGTCTGCTTCCTTGTGCTTTATACCTGGCTCGTGTTTTACGTGCCCAGTTATCTTTACGACTCGGATAATTACATCGTGGCAAATCCGTTGCAGACCCCGGTCCACATCGTGCCGGAATGGTACTACCTTCCGTTTTACGCAATTTTGCGCTCGATCCCCTCGAAGCTCATCGGCACAGCCACAATGTTCGCTGCAGTTTTGATTATCGCTTTCTTGCCTTGGCTGGACACATCCAAGGTCAAGTCGGCGGCATACCGGCCGCTTTACAGGATTTTCTTCTGGCTTTTCGTGGCCTGCTGCGTGCTCCTCGGCTACATGGGGTCGCAGCCGCCGGAAGGAGGCTATGTGCTCGCCGCCCGGTTCTTGACGGTCTATTATTTTCTCTTCTTCCTGGTGATCCTGCCGTTGCTTGGACGTTACGAAAAAACGAAGCCCCTCCCGGTTTCCATATACGACGCGGTGCTGGGCAAGCATGGCCATGCAAAGCCGGCGGACGTCAATCCCTAGGAAGCGCTTTGGCGCCGGCCATGGCCGGCTCGCCTGGCTATAAGGAAGAATGTAATGAGGCAGGAGAATGCATCTCGCCGCGGCATAGGATTGGCCTTCGTGACCGCTTTGGCGTTGGCTTTGACCGCAAGCGGCCGCCCAATGCTCGCCGAGACCGGGCAGGGCTCAAACCTCTTCGAACAGCCAAAGCCACCGCGTCAGGAATGGACTTTTAATGGCTTTTTCGGACGCTATGATCAGGCGCAGCTTCAGCGCGGGTTTCAGGTTTATCGCGAGGTTTGTTCCAATTGCCACTCCCTCAAATTGGTCGCCTTCCGCAATTTGGCCGATCCCGGCGGACCTGGTTTTTCGGAAGCGCAAGTGAAGGCGCTCGCCGCCAAATACCAGATCAAGGACGGCCCCAACGATGCCGGAGACATATTCGAACGGCCAGGCCGGCCGTCGGATTATTTCCCATGGAATTTCCCCAATGAGCAAGCCGCGCGGACGGCGCTCGGCGCGGTGCCGCCCGATATGTCGCTGCTCGCCAAGGCCCGCTCCTATGAGCGCGGTTTCCCGCTTTTTCTGATCGATCCCATCATCCAATATCAAGAGCAGGGCCCCGATTACATCTACGCAATCTTGAATGGCTACACGAACGACAAGGATCCGAACTGGAACGAATATATGCCGGGCCACAAGATCGCCATGCCCATGCCCCTGAGCGATGGTGCTGTCGATTACGAGGACGGCTCGCCGAAAGCTGTGCAGCAATACGCCAAGGATGTCGCTGCCTTCCTGATGTGGGCCGCCGAGCCGAAACTCGAAGAGCGCAAGCGCCTTGGCTTCGGCGTGCTGATCTTCCTTTCGATCTACGCCTTGCTTTTTTTTGCCGCAAAAAACAAGATCTGGTCGCGCCCCGAGGCGCATGTTGACCTCGATACGCAATAGGTTCTGGGTCTTACAAAATCGGCGGTACCCGGCCGGCGCCGCTTACCGCAGGGCTGAACAGCAGCCTCGCATTGTTCGTAATTTTAGTCGTCACGCCCGGCCTTGTGCCGGGCATCAGAAGACGCATTGCGTGTGCTTGGATGCGTGGAACGTGTTGTAAACCGCTGCGTGGACAAAAACAAAGCGCTGAGCCGAATTGGTTGATTTGAAACCTTGCATCTTTTGTTCGCGTCGTCGAATCGGCTGATGCGAATTCTCGGCTCGATTGTTGGCGCGCACTCCTGCTCATGCAATCCCGAGAAGCCAATACGATTGAGACCACCATTTCATCGAGATGCCACCGAGTGTAAGCTTTGGGCCTGATCTCCCGTAAATTTCTGGCGATGATTGGTCCGAATTTGAGCATCCACCGACAGATCAACTCATTGCTGATCACTAGGGTTCGGACTCATTATAGCCACCAGATGACGATCGCGGCGAGAGCGATTTATCTATGGCATCCAAGATATAAATAATGGCCGCTATCCGCAAACCGGATCGACCAGCAACATCGAGGTGATCGGGAATACCTTAACGGATACGAAAAGCCAATGGTCTTCCTATATCGTCACCAGCGATTGGATAAGCTCCCCGAATTATATTTGGGGCACCGCCCTGGACGGAATCGAGGTGCGCAACAATTCGATCGCGGAGGGTTCGGGGCATCCGATCGGCCTCTGGCCGGAAGGTTATTTGAGCCAGGTGCTTTATGGCGATGGCGCAGCCCCGTATTCTCCAAACGGCCCGGCGCCGGCTACCGTTGGGACCAATTTTCGAGGGAAACAATTGCACAAACTGCCCAGTATTCTACTATTTGACCACGGGCAAAAGCCCGATCTGGCGCACGATCCTAATTATAGGATTGTGCGCCTTCTAATGGTGAGCACGTACCCAGATAAAGGCGATGCCGAATGCACATATCGTAACAAACAGGGTCACCAATACGTACATAAAATCGTGTTTGGGAGGTAGGGGTGGATACGTCCAAAAATTATCGTCTTCGTCGTTCCGGTTAAGGCCGTCCTTTTTTTCCGCTGACATTTGAGTTCCCCGTGATTGCTCGTTGTCATAACCACGCTTAGCTCGGGAGAATGCAGGGTCTCTATGTCGGACGGAGAAGTATTAAAGCTATCGATCGACGGGCTTGCGTCACTTGCGGTGCTTCCCCCATATTTTCATGGCGAGACACCAATAAAAATTACGCCGACGACAGGGAATGGAAACCCTGGTCCAACAGTAGTTTCACCCGCAAAACTGACAAGCTCAAGAAATGCGTCAACTGCCAAGTTCCAGCAGCAGGGGTCCAACGGTTGCCCAGCGGAACGTCAGTTCCCACGGGCCTGAATAATTCGCGTATCATGGATCTCCTGCCGTGACATCGGCCATTCGTCCTATACCACTCCTTGTTGAGGATGAGATTGGCGCACTGCCGTGATGCTCCGATTTAACCTCCAACGGGTAACTCCATAGTTCCTTATTTCGCGATTTGAGGCTTGCGCGTCGTGGCGCTTTTACTTTTATAAAAAGCAGCAATAGATCTCGTTTCGTTATTCATGGTTTCTCGAAACCTCCGCCAACTTCTTCAATTCGGGCCAGTTTGCTAACCGTGTCAACCAACGGAAACTCCGGTGGGAAAACAAAGCCTCGATCTGCTGCCTTAGCGCCGCCCGAGCGGACTCGGATTCCCGTTCCAATCGTTTCAACTCGGCGACGGATTCCTGTTCCAATCGTTTCAACTCGGCAACGGATTCCTGTTCCAATCGTTTCAATTCGGCGACCTCGGCGGTTTCGAATCCGTCGAAAATGTTCGGCGGCAACCGGAAAGCGCGACGCCGCTCCACGTCCTCCTCGCGCAGGTAGAAATTGTTCAGACCGTCGAACCAGACTTTGTGATAATTGGCTTTGATCAGGAGCGGCTCCCAGGTCTGCCAATTCTCTTCTTTGGAATTGACGACTGTTGCCTCGACGATCAAAAGCCGCGGGCGGTATCTCTCCCAGTCGCCGCTCTGCAAAACACCGAGCTCACCCCCCTCGACGTCGATCTTCATGAAGTCGATGGTCCGGTCCTTGACATGCGCGTCGCAAAGGTCCGCCAGCCGGATGACCTCGACCTCGTGCGGCGTTGCGGCCAAATCAGTGGCGGCGAGGCGGTCGGCGATAGGGCGTTCGCGATCATAACATCTTCGAAATTCTGAGCATGTGATATC
>VDMG01000228.1 GCA_006514895.1 Beijerinckiaceae bacterium | reverse complement strand
ATCGAGCCCCGGACGGCTGCACAATGAGATAAAGCCAGGGCTGCTTCCCATCCGCGATCTCGCGACGGGCTGGCCCCGGATTGAAGCTGTCGAGCTCGGTTGTGGTGAGCATGTGTTACCCCGCTGGCGTGAGGGTAACGAAAAACCGCTTCTTGGCACGTTCGCGAAAGTAGCGGAAATTTGGCCGTCTGCAAGGGAGAGACGCGGGCCTTCTTACACGCGCTCGCCCCGGCAAATCATTCGCGTGACTATTGCTCATTGAGATGATGGCGCACGGTTTCGAGGAACTTCACGATCGAAATAGGCTTTGAAAGATAGGCCTCGCATCCCCCCTGCCTGATTTTTTCCTCGTCTCCCTTCATGGCGAAGGCGGTAATGGCGATCACCGGAATATGGCGCAGATCTTTGTCGTTTTTGATCCATTGCGTGACTTGAAGCCCAGAGACCTCAGGCAATTGAATATCCATCAAAATGAGATCGGGTTTGTGCAGCCGCGCGAGTTCGACCGCCTCGATACCGCTGCGGGTTTGCACCGTCTTGTAGCCATGCGCCTCCAAAAGATCGTTGAACAGTTTCATGTTCAACTCATTGTCTTCTACGATCAGAATGCTTTTTTGCATCGGAAATACCCGGTTCCGGGTGGCGGACCATCGGCGCCCCGGAAAGCCCAGCCGCACTCGTCATTAACGGATAGAAATTGACGAAAGGGAAATCGTATAATGCAAAATCCCAATTTTAGGGTCGCCCCGGCCAAACAGCCCAAGCTCACGAAATCCGGCGCCGAAACCATTGCCATCGAGGTTTTAGCCTTTTTGGCCAAAGATCCGGCGCGATTCGAGTGTTTTTTGGCACTATCGGGCGCAGGCCTAGACAATTTGCGGGCGGCGGCGGCGGAACCCTTATTTTTGGCCGCTGTCCTCGACCATCTCGCCTCCGACGAGGGTTTGCTGCTCGCCTTCGCGGCGCAGGCCAAGCAAAATCCGGAGGAAATCGCCAAGGCGCGGGAATTATTGTCGCCTCCATCAGAGACACCGTGACCATGCTGGACTTGGATGGCATTCGAACCAATTCGGCAAAGATTGGGTGCTGGTTCACTGTCTGTGCTAGGAAACGCAAGCATTTCACTTGGAGTTTTGTATGGCTTGGCCTCTGCCTCAACGCCCAAACCGCGAAGCCGCGCCGGAGCCCGCCGCCGCCCCCGGCACGGCCGCGCAAAAACTCGATCTTGCCACGCGGTTACGGCGCAACCGCAAAGCGGACTGGGCACGCAGGCTAGTCCGCGAAACCACCCTGACCGCCGCCGATCTCATCTGGCCTGTTTTTCTTTGCGAAGGTGAAAACGCGCGGCAACCAATTGCCTCCATGCCCGGCGTCGAACGCCTTTCCATCGACCTTTCCGTGCGCGCGGCAGTGGAGGCGGCCGGGCTTGGCATTCCGGCGCTCGCGCTGTTTCCTTTTACCGACCCGAACCTTCGCAATGAGCATGCGAGCGAAGCGCTCAATCCCGAAAACCTCGTCTGCTGCGCCTGCCGCGCGATCAAACGCGAAGTGCCAAACCTCGGTCTCATCACCGATGTCGCGCTCGATCCTTACACCAGCCATGGACATGACGGGATTTTGCGCGGCGAGCGGATTGTCAACGACGAGACGGTTTTTGTTCTCGTGGAGCAAGCCCTGAACCAGGCGCGCGCGGGTGCCGATATCATCGCGCCGTCCGATATGATGGACGGGCGCGTCGGCGCGATCCGCGCCGGGCTTGACGCGGAGAATTTCGAAGAGGTGCAGATTTTATCTTACGCCGCCAAATATGCCTCGGCCTTTTATGGGCCGTTTCGCGATGCCGTCGGCACCAATGCGACTCTCATTGGCGATAAGCGCACCTATCAGATGGACCCGGCCAATTCCAACGAGGCCCTGCGCGAAGTCGCGCAAGACATCGCGGAAGGCGCCGACATCGTCATGGTGAAACCCGGCTTGCCCTATCTCGATATTCTTTTCCGGGTGAAAGAGCGCTTTGGTATGCCGACCTTCGCCTATCAGGTTTCTGGTGAATATGCGATGATCATGGCGGCGGCGGAGAGTGGCTATATTGACGGCGACAAGGCCATGCTGGAAAGTCTGCTCAGTCTCAAACGCGCCGGCGCCGACGCGATCCTCACCTATTTCGCGCCCCGGGCGGCAAAGAGGCTGAAGGAGATGAGTTGACTGTCGGAGGAAACCTGAGACTGGTTACTTGTAGATGCGGTCCGCAAATCATCACCTCTAAGGGACGGAGCGCGTACCAAAGGGCAAAGTAGTCGCCTCGTCAGCCCCAGTAAGCCCATTTTCTACCGCCAGGACAGTCGCCGCTTTGAGGAGAAAAGCAACCAGCGCGATGATGGTTTGGGCTGTCATCGAATCATAAAACCTCTTATTCGGCGGGTTACCGCTGTTCATGGCCGCTGCTAGCTAGCGCTTCCGATAATGCTGGGGATCGGGATTAAAGACTGTTTTATGCGCCACAGCATTTCTGAATAATGCATTGGCCCCAATTGCCAAATCGCGGAGGCCACGCTGTTCATTGCCGTGAGTTTGGAGCTTCAACGCACCCGCTTGAGGTGAAAAAGCCTTGTTTATCAGAGCTTCGCCATATTCGCTGGGAGTTAGGTTGAGGAGCTTCTGCAGATGTTGGTCAGACATTTGAACGCCGCGATGATCGCTCCGTCGTAGTTTCCCCTTACAAGAGGATCGAGCAGCACGAAAGCCAAATCGTTAGAATAGGCTTCCTTGAACGCACGCTGCGCGCAGGCGTTCAAGTAACCATTTCTGAAGTTATTTTCGTGGCAATATAAGAACTCCCTGACCAGATTTTCGCATCCCTCCGCGACTTCGTGGGGCGGGCTCCAGCGTTACAAAAATTGCCTTCCTTGATGTTGCGATAGCTCGGCAAAAAGGCTGCTCACAACTGAATCAGCGTCGCGCGTCCTCACTTATTTTGCGCCCCGCGCGGCGAAATAGCTCACAGATATAGCGTGAAGAATTTACGCCGCCGCCGTCAAGCTAAGCAATGCAGCGACCACAATCGGAAGGCTCGTTATCTCCGGCGGCCGCGTTTACTGCCCGGAAACCGCCCCCTGTCCAGCCATTTTTTTGCGAAATTTCTTTGCCCGTGTGGATAGCGTGAGCCCTTTCCGCCGAGCCAAAAATTTCCTCCTTTTTGCTGCGCCCGCGTGCAACAAGAGAGCGTGTCATGAACTGATTCGGCGCCCGCCGCGGAAGCCAGCGCCGGCCGGGAAACCTTATGCCAGCCATAGACAATCTTCCCGGAAGAGCCGTCCTCGCGGGCGGCGCCAGTCCCGATCCCACGTTCCGTCTCGCGCCGCATAATGTCGAGGCGGAACAGGCGCTGCTCGGTGCGATCCTCGTCAACAACGACGCGTTCGACCGGGTCTCCGATTTCCTCAGAGCCGAGCATTTTTCGGAGGAATTGCACCGGCGGATTTTCGACATCGCATCGCAATTGATCCGCGCGGGAAAACTTGCCTCGCCGATCACCTTGAAGACTTTTCTCGGCGAGCACGATCTTGGCGGCGTTACCGTGCCGCAATATCTCGCCCGGCTCGCGGCGGAAGCGACGACCGTCATCAACGCCGAGGATTATGGCCGCACCATTCACGATCTCGCTCTGCGCCGCGATCTGATCCTGATCGGCGAGGATGTCGTCAACGCGGCCTATGACGCGCCGGTCGGCGTCAGCCCGCGCGAGCAAATCGAGGAGGCCGAGCGCAAGCTCTATTCCATCGCCGAGAATGGCCGTTACGAGGGCGGCTTTCAGCGCTTCTCGGACGCCTTGACCACCGCCGTCGATATGGCGGCGAAAGCTTTCGAGCGCGACGGACGCTTGTCGGGGATCGCGACCGGCCTCATTGAGCTCGATCGCAAAATGGGCGGCCTGCAGCCGTCCGATCTGATCATCGTCGCCGGCCGCCCCGGCATGGGCAAGACCGCGCTCGCCACCAACATCGCCTTCAATATCGCCAGATCCTACGAGTTCAAGCTCAACCCCGATGGAACCGCGGAGACGGTCAACGGCGGCATTATCGGTTTTTTCTCGCTCGAAATGTCGGCCGAGCAATTGGCCACCCGCATCATCGCCGAACAGGCGGCGGTGCCTTCCTACAAGATCCGCCGTGGTGATATCGGCGAGCCCGAATTTCACCGCATCGCGCAAGCTGCACGGGAGATGCAGACGATCCCTTTCTATATCGACCAGAGCGGCGGCCTTTCGATCGCCCAATTGGCGGCGCGGGCGCGGCGGCTCAAACGTCAGCGCGGTCTCGATGTCTTGGTGATCGATTATCTGCAATTGCTTGGCGGCTCGAAAACGCGCAGCGACAGCCGGGTGCAGGAAGTGACCGAGATCACCACCGGCCTCAAGGCGCTCGCCAAGGACTTGAACGTGCCGGTGATCGCGCTCTCGCAATTGTCGCGGCAGGTCGAGAACCGCGACGACAAGCGCCCGCAATTGTCCGACTTGCGCGAATCCGGCTCGATCGAACAAGACGCCGACGTTGTCCTTTTTGTTTTCCGCGAAGAATATTATTTGAACAACAGACAACCCCGGGAGGGAACCGAGGAGTTCATCGCCTGGCAGGCCGACATGGAAAAGGCGCATGGCAAGGCCGAAATCATCATCGGCAAACAGCGGCATGGCCCCACGGGCACCGTCGAACTCGCTTTCGAGGCGGAAGTGACCCGGTTTTCCAATCTGGCGCGCGAGGACAGTCTGCCGGAGCATTTTTAGCGAACATTTCGTTTGAAGCTATTCGTACCGCGAGACAACAAAATGATAGAGACCAAGAGCGCTCAGCTTGAAGCTCTCATGGTCTAGGGATCGGCAATGGCCAAATCTCACGCTTCCTTCGTTTGCCAAAATTGCGGGGCGGTGGCCCAGCGCTGGCAAGGCCGCTGCGAAGCGTGCGGCGCGTGGAATACGATCGCCGAGGAAAGCGCATCCTCGGGCATAGGCGCGAGAGCCACGCAAGGCGCGCGAAAAGGCCGGGTTTTTGGCCTTTCACACTTGCATGAAGAAGACCAGCCGGCGCCGCCGCGCGTCACGACAGGCATTGGCGAACTCGACCGTGTGACCGGCGGCGGCTTTGTGCCTGGCTCGGTTCTGCTCCTTGGCGGCGAACCGGGCATTGGCAAATCCACGCTGCTCATTCAGGCCTGCGCCGCGCTGGCCGCATCGGGCCGGCGCGTTGTGTATATCTCCGGCGAAGAGGCGGTCGATCAGATCCGCCTGCGCGCCCTGCGGCTTGGCCTCGCGGCATCGCCGGTCGAACTCGCCGCAGAGACGAGCGTCGAGGATATTGTCGCGACGCTCTCACATGGCAAGCGGCCTTCCCTCATTGTGATTGATTCCATTCAGACGATGTGGACCGATCTGATCGAAGCAACTCCTGGCACGGTCTCGCAGGTGCGCGGCGCGGCGCAGGCGCTGATCCGTTTCGCGAAGACGACCGGTGCCGCGGTTATTCTTGTCGGACATGTCACCAAGGATGGCCAAATCGCCGGTCCCCGCGTCGTCGAACATATGGTTGACGCGGTGATTTCCTTCGAAGGGGAGGGGGGACAAAACTTCCGGATTCTCCGCGCGGTAAAAAATCGCTTCGGCCCGGCCGGCGAAATCGGCGTTTTCGAGATGACCGGGCGCGGGCTTGCCGAGGTCTTGAACCCGTCCGCCTTGTTTTTGTCTTCGCGGGACACCACCGCACCCGGCGCCGCCGTGTTTGCCGGAATGGAAGGGACAAGGCCGCTGCTCGTCGAGATCCAGGCGCTTGTCGCGCCGAGCCCGCTTGGGACGCCGCGCCGTGCGGTTGTCGGCTGGGACAATGCGCGGCTCGCCATGGTTGTCGCCGTCCTCGAGGCGCATGCCGGCGTCAAGCTTGGCCAATGTGATATTTATCTCAATGTCGCCGGGGGTTTGCGTGTCGGCGAACCGGCCGCCGATTTGGCCGCCGCGGCGGCGCTGGTTTCCTCCTTGAGCGGGTTGAGCCTCGCGGCCGATTCGGTATATTTTGGCGAAATTGCCCTCTCGGGGGCGATCCGGCCGGTCGCGCATGGTCTCGTGCGGCTTAAGGAAGCGGCGAAATTAGGCTTTTGCCGTGCCACCATTCCACTGGGCGCGCCGGAGAATGCCGAAACCCCGCTGCGGGATCTCAACGTGCAAAGCTGCGCGCATATTTCTGGCCTCGTCACCAAAATAGCGGCGGGAAACAGCCAATCGGGCAAGAGTCGCGGCTAGAGCATTTTCAAGCGAAGGGGATACCGGTTCGCGTTAAGAAAATGCGATCAAACAGTGAGCTAGAGCTGCTTTCAGATTCGCAAAATCTGAAAACGATCTGAAATTCTCACCACAACCGATAAGGATACGCCATTTGAAATGCGGTTTTGCTACCGATTGGGAAGTAGGCCGCCGTCGAATGTGATGATGAGACTGTCCGCAATGTTAACGGCGGCGGAACGTTATCGTGGCAGCGTATATAAGGTGGATCCGGACAACATTGAGGAAATGGCGTTTTGCGAAGACAGCGATCGCTTCCTGATGTGTGGTGACGGCGAAATGACCAATAGGTGCAGGTCACGCCGGTGTGATGAGGCCGGCCGGTGTTAGGTTGGCCGGACCCTCAAGACTTTATACCCGAAACTTTATCCCGTGGAGAGTTTAGGCGGCAATCGAGGACTTGAACCCAAGACCCTTGCTTTGTCGCGGCGATTAAGGGAAAAGCCAGCCAGTTCGATGATTTTCCTGCGCTCTCGCGCGTGCTGGCCGCGAAATATGACCGTTTGCTGAAGGGACGAGGACCAAAGATAATGCCACCATGGCTCGATCTCGGCTTGATTGCCATCGTCTTGATTTCCGCCTTCCTCGCGATGTTGCGTGGCTTTACCCGGGAAGTTCTCGCCATTGCATCCTGGGGCGCCGCGGCTGTCGCCGCTTTCTATTTGCATCCGTTGGTCGTGCCTTACATCAAAACTTATATCAAAGCCGATCTCAACGAGAACGTTACGCGCGGACTCGCCGCCGCGGCGGTTTTCCTGGTGACCTTGATCGTCGTATCCTTGCTTACCGTTAAATTGTCGGATGCTATTCTCGATTCCAAGATTGGCGCACTTGACCGGTCGCTGGGCTTCGTGTTTGGCGCGGTCCGGGGGCTGCTCCTCTGTGTGATCGCCTTTGTGTTCTTCAATTGGCTGGTGCCGGCGCAGACCCAGCCGGAATGGGTCAAGACGGCGCGCACGAGACCGCTTTTGCAGGCAACGGGCGATCAGCTCATGGCTGTTCTGCCTCTGCCGGATGATCTTGAAGGGCTTTTCAACAAGCTCAAGAAGCCCAAAACCGCGAGCCCCAGCGAGGAGGCGGTGCCCGACACGGATCAGGAGCCAAAGAAAAGCGAAACGGGCAAGGGAACGTAAGCGCGCAATTGTCTTGTTATCTGCAAGGCCGCGAGAGCGAAGCCGCCTTGGCGATTGGCCGTCAGTGATTATTGGGGAAAACATTTCCAAGCTTTTGCTTGAATCGGTGGCGTCCCCGACAATTTTGACCGCCGCCAATTGTTCGATGCTGACATTCGGCCCAATGTCAATTATGTAATTTGTAAGACGTTCGCGGCAGCGTTGCTGGTTTGGAGCCGGTCGCGTGCCGGACCGTAGGCTAAAGCTTTGGAAAGGCTGCCGATGGGTGAAGCGGAGGACGCCGCACAAAGCCTTGATTTTCGCCGAGGGCCTTTGGATTGGCGGAAGCCTTTGGATTGGAAGGACTCTGGTCCCGGCACTCTCAATCTTGACCTCGACGCCGACCGCCTGCGAGAGGAATGCGGGATTTTCGGAATTTTCGGCCATCCCGCCGCCGCCGCCATCACGGCTCTTGGACTGCATGCCCTGCAACATCGCGGCCAGGAGGCGGCGGGCATCGTCACGTTCGACGGCCATAGATATAATTCCGAACGCCGGCTAGGTCTTGTCAGCGATCATTTCTCCAAGGCATCGACGATCGAGCGCCTGCCCGGAGAATCTGCCATCGGCCATGTGCGTTATTCGACGACGGGCGAGACCATTCTGCGTAATGTCCAGCCGCTTTTCGCCGAGCTGAGTTCGGGCGGCTTCGCGGTCGCGCACAATGGCAACCTCACCAATGGGCTGGCCCTGCGCCGCGATCTTGTCCAAGGCGGCGCCATTTTTCAATCGACCTCCGACACGGAAGCGATCCTGCATCTCGTCGCGCGCAGCCGGCGGCCGCACATCACCGACCGGTTCATCGAGGCGCTGCGCATGATCGAGGGCGCCTATTCTCTCACCGTGCTCACCAACAAGAAGCTGATCGGCGCCCGCGATCCCCTCGGCATCAGACCGCTCGTCCTTGGCGAGCTTGACGGCCATTACATTCTCGCTTCGGAAACCTGCGCGCTCGACATCATCGGCGCGCGATTCCTGCGCGACATCGCGAACGGCGAAATCGTCGTGATCTCGGACGAGGGCGTCGAGAGCCTGCGGCCGTTTCCGCCAAGGGCGGCGCGCCCCTGCATCTTCGAATATATTTATTTCGCGCGGCCTGATTCGATCGTGCACGGAAAGCCCGTTTATAATGTTCGCAAGGCAATGGGTGCCGAACTCGCGCGCGAGTCTCCTGTCGAAGCCGATGTCGTCGTTCCTGTCCCGGATTCCGGCGTGCCGGCGGCGCTCGGCTTCGCGCAACACTCGGGAATTCCGTTTGAACTCGGCATCATCCGCAATCATTATGTCGGGCGCACATTCATTCAACCTTTCCAATCCGTCCGGGAATTGGGCGTACGGTTGAAACACAGCGCCAATCGCGCGGTCGTCGCGGGCAAGCGCATCGTGCTCATCGACGATTCGATCGTGCGCGGGACGACGTCCGTGAAAATTGTGCAGATGATGCGCGACGCCGGCGCGCGCGCGGTGCACTTCCGGATTTCCTCGCCGCCGATTACCCATCCCGACTATTACGGGATCGATACGCCGGAACGCGATAAATTGCTCGCCGCGACGCATACGCTCGACGAAATGCGCAGCTATATCGGCTGCGATTCGCTCGCCTTTCTTTCCGTCGATGGCATTTACCGGGCCATGGGCGAGAAAGGCCGCGATCCGGTCCGGCCGCAATTCACCGATCATTGTTTTACCGGCGATTATCCGACCAATCTCACCGATAGGGGAGGCGACACCAAGACCCAGCTTTCGCTTCTCGCCGAAGTCGGCTAAGCCGAGCGTGTCTCATGCGTCAACCGCTTGAAGGCCGCATTGCCCTGGTGACCGGCGCCTCGCGCGGCATCGGCCGCGCTGTGGCCTTGGAACTCGCCCGTTCTGGGGCCCATGTGATTGCGCTCGCGCGCACCCAAGGCGCGCTTGAGGACCTCGACGACGCGATCCGGAGCGCGGGAAGCGAAGCGACACTTGTGCCTTGCGACCTCAAGGATTTCGAAGCGCTCGACCGCCTCGGCGCCGCGATCTTTGAGCGCTGGGGCAAGCTCGACGTTTTTGTCGGCAATGCGGGCGTGCTGGGCCCGGTGAGGCCGCTCGCCCATGTCGAACCACGGCAGTGGGAGGAGGCCTTCGCGGTTAATGTGACCGCCAATTGGCGGTTGATCCGGTCGCTCGACCCTCTCCTGCGCACCGCCGAAGCCGGCCGCGTCGTCTTTATTTCGTCCGACGCCGCGCACGCCGCCCAGTTCAAACCCTATTGGGGGCCTTATGCGGTCACCAAGGCCGCGCTGGACGCCCTCGCCCGCACATACGCTGCGGAAACGATGAATATTTCTCGCGTAAGGGTCATGGCGGTCAATCCGGGGCCGCTGCGGACAAAGATGCGCGCGGCAGCCATGCCGGGCGAAGACCCGATGAGTCTGCGGACGCCGGAAGAAGTCGCGCCGAAAATTCTTGCGCTCTGCGCATCCGAATGGACGCAAACAGGCAAGCTTTACGATTTTCCGGCCGACCGCGTTCTAAGCTTCATGCCTCCTGCCTGAGTTGCGGCCTGATCCGCTCGATTGCCAAGCCAGCGGTCAAGCAGCCATTTTTTTGATTGGCATAGCCCGGTTAGGGCATGCTCCGGGCTCGTCTTTCATTTTATAAAACGCCGCCACACCCCGCGAGCCGTGCTTCGCGGTTTTTCAATTGATCGCTCAGAACCCGCACGCCATTCGCCAGAATTCGCGATTTTGATGGGCCTCATCAGCATGACCATAAAAGATATACTGGAAAAGCAGGCTGACCGTCTTGGCTCAACCGTTCATCACATGGCGGAATACGATAAAAATCGCAAACGGCCGGAAGCTGAATCTATTATCGATACAGATGATTTTATGAAGGTGCGGACGATTTTGAAAGGCACTGGCCCGTATCCGAAACATGATCTCTCGCCGGATCCTTTGGCGGCGATTCGGGAAAGATTAGAGCGTTTTCAAGCGAATTGGATACGGGTTCGCGTCAAGAAAAGCGATAAAACAAAGATCTAGAGCATCGGACACTCAAGTGAATCCATATCCTGCTGCGGCGAAGTAATTTCTGCATTCGGCGGGCTCGAACAGGTCGGAGATTTGGCCGATTGCCTGCCAGAGGGCGTCGATGGTCCTGATGGCCCTGGCGCGCAGATGGGCTTTGAGTTTTGCGAAGGCCATCTCGATCGGATTGAGGTCGGGGCTGTAGGGCGGCAGGAAGAGGATCCATGCGCCCTT
>VDMG01000195.1 GCA_006514895.1 Beijerinckiaceae bacterium | reverse complement strand
TCTTGCGACGCCCTCGACGTCGGGCACTTTCACTGCCAACCTCGATTCGAATGCCGCTATTCTGACAGGGGCGCCATCAACCACGAACTACACCGACAAATCCTCGGTCGTGGCCTACGACGATCTCGGCAACCCGGTGACCTTGGATAGCACTTATCAGAGCACTTTGCTCAACACCGCGACGACCGCATTGTCCAATGCGACAGGCGTCAATCTCGACAATGAAATGTCCCAAATGCTTGACCTCGAGAACTCTTACTCGGCGACCGCGAAATTGATTTCGACGATCGACACTATGTTCAGCACGCTTTTGACAGATTTCCAGGCGCTCCCGGCATGACATCCTACATATCGACACAATCAATCTCATCTGCGATGTGCCAATCCATCCTGCGGATGCAAACCGAACTCGCTGCCTGCGAGGCGGAAGTTTCAACGGGCAATTATGCGGACATCGGGCAAACGCTCGGTGCCCAGACCGGAGAGAACGTCTCTCTTCAAGCCCAGAATTCCCTTTTGCAGACGATCACGGATACGAACCAGACGGTTGCCACGCGTCTCAGCCCGACCGAGACTATTTTAGGCAATTTGCGGACCAACGCCAGGATCTTCTCAACCCTTCTGGAAAACAATGGCTCAACGTCAAATGCAAGCGCCATCCAAGCGACTGGGCAAAGCGACCTACAAGACCTGATCTCGAGTTTAAACTCTTCCCTCAATGGCGACTACATTTTTGGCGGGACGAATACCGGTGAACAACCGATCACCGATTATTACGCTACATCGGCGCCGAATAAATCGGCCGTGAACAACGCCTTTCTCACGGCGTTCGGCATGTCGCAGACAAACGCCGGGGTATCGACGATCAGCGGCGTTAATATGCAGAATTTTCTCGACAATCAGTTTGCGCTCTTGTTCCAGAGCACCGTTTTCCAGCAGCTTGCGCAAGCCTATACTATGGTTGCCGATCTCGGCACGCAGAATCTCAGTTCGTCAGCCTATCAAGCAGTAGCAGTACCGCACAGGGTCTTTTAACCTCCGCGATTTCCAATCTCATCGATCTTCAAGCCAGTGTCGGCCTGGTTCAATCGGACGTCAGCAGCGCCACAAACCAAATGTCGGTGCAAATGAATATATTGTCCACACAAATCGGTAATCTCGAAAATGTAAACACCTATGAAGTTTCGACGCAAATCACAGACCTTCAAACGCAGATCGAGACATCCTATTCGTTAACATCGCAACTTCAGCAGCTCAGTCTGGTGAAATATCTGTGATTCCCGACGAAGCATGACAAATAGGACAGGCGCGATGTATCAACTCTCATATGCTGAACACCTCGCCGACAATCCCAAGGATTCCCGCGACCGCGAGCGGCTGGCGTTGGAGCATGCAGTTGGTCTTTTGCAAAAGGCCGAAGTTGCGGGCGCGCGATCGAAGGAATCCGTCGAGGCGCTCGGTTTTGTCGGTAAGCTTTGGAACGCCTTTATCCAGGATCTTGTCGACCCTGAGAATGACCTGTCAGACGTTTTGCGCGCCGATTTGCTCTCGATCGGGCTTTGGATCATCAAGGAAGCAGCGTTGATCCGTTCCGGACAATCACAAAATTTTCGAGGCGTGATCGAGATCTGTTCGATGATCCGCGACCGGCTGAAGTGAGACGGTGAGATGCATATTTCGCTTCGCGCCGGGGAAAAGATCTATATCAATTGCGCTGTTTTGCGCGTCGACAGAAAAGTCTCCCTCGAACTTCTCAATGATGCCACCTTCCTCCTGGAGGCTCACGGCATGAAGGTCGAGGATGCCTCCACCCCGCTGCGGCAGCTCTATTTCATTATTGAGATCATGTTGATGAATCCAACCGATTCGTTCGCCACCCGCGAGATGTTCAAAAAATCCATTCAGATGACGAACGATGTGTCGGAAAGCGCGTTACTGGTTGCCGGGCTTCGCTCCGTTAAGACACTCGTTGAAGCGAACCGGATCTTCGATGCGCTGAAAGCAGTCCGCGCGCTGTTCCCGATAGAAGCGGAAATGTTGCCGAGCTGGAGAACCAGGATCCGACGAGTCCGACTGACCCAACCCAATATATGAGTCAGCTGGCGTCGTTTTCCTCGGTCGAGCAACAGGTGCAAACGAACTCGACGCTGGATTGTTACTGTCAGCACAAGCAAGCAATATGATCGGGGAGACCGTAACATCCGCAGACGGAAGCACCAAAGGAATCGTGGTTTCCGTGGAACTTTCCTCCTCAGGTGGCGGCGCCATTGCCACGTTACAGGACGGAAGCACGGTGACCCTTGGCCCGGGCGTTACGATCGCCGCGTCATGAACGAGGCTGACGCATTGGGGTTGCTTCGCGCGGCGATCTGGACGATCATCATCGCCTCCGGTCCACCGGTAGCCGCCGCTTTGTTCGTCGGTCTCGCTATCACTTTGCTCCAGGCACTAACGCAAGTCCAGGAGGCAACGCTGACCTTCGTTCCCAAGATCGTCGCCATTTTTATCGCTCTCGCAGTTGGCACACCGTTCATCGGCAGTCAAATTCATACTTCTACCGAACAGGTCTACTCGCGGATCGAAAAGGGCTTCTAGCTGTTTAGTCCCGGTATTTGGTGGGAAGGATTGCGTGTGAATCGCTCCCTCTCTTTAGGTGTAAAAGTCTGGATTTGATCCATCGGTCAATGGCAGATTTCTTCGTTCATTTCATGGGCCAAGCATGATCGGCGCGGCGGGTTCGATCCTGGCAAGGACGCAAACCAAACTCGCCGCCATGCAATGAATGGCAAATTACGATTTTCCGCGACAGCGATTGATATCTCAGCCTTTCGCAGGCGATGGTCTATGCTTGCACCGGCGAAGTTGGTGCTTCGCATCCTTGACAGGGGCAGTTCACGACGGGCCGACAATGCCAACACGGGCGGCATTTCTCAAGGGAAATCAAGCCTTGGGGGGCTCATGTTGGAAAACCGCGAGAGCACGGAAACACGGGAACAAAACGGGGAGACCCGTGCAAACGACGCGGAAATACGTGCAAAGACTGTGCACTCATGCAAGCCGTGTTCGCAGGCTGTTCTGACCGCTGAGGGAGTCAGAGAGCTGTTCAACTACTCGCCGGAATCCGGTCTGCTTACACTCGGCTCCTTTGCTACTCCCGAGGCCGCGCATGCCGCGCCTATGCCTCCGCCGCTCCAAAATACCATGGCAAATTCGCGAGACTCGCATGAGCGGCAACCGCGAGGAATTGCCGAATCGCCGACGCGCCGAGGTGCGCGAGTTTTTGCATAACGGGCAGGCCTATACGCTCGGCGTGTCCTGCTTTCCCAACCCCCGCCGCGTGGCCGAAATTTTCCTTAGCTCGCGCCGCCCGGGCAGTGAGACGGAGGCAATCGCGAGAGACGGGGCGATTCTGGCAAGCCTCGCCCTCCAGCATGGCGCCGACATCACGACGCTACGCCATGCGGTGACGCGCGGTGACGACAGCTCGGCCGTCACCGCCATCGGCGTCGCGCTCGACCTGTTGGCCGTGGCCGATATCGGGGAGGCACCATGAACATGCCGCCTCCCGTCACACAACAGCAACCGGCGCCCCTCGGCAATCGCGGGCGCCGTGTGACAGGAGTGTCGCCAAAATGCGCGCATTGCAAGCATGTGATGGCCCCCAGACTCTACCCTGGCACGCCAAAAATGTTTTGCTCGGGCGTGCCGGATGGCCGCGCATCGCAAGGCAAAGGAGCGGATGCGGCCAAATGAGTGGTACACGCCGCGGCACATTATCGAAATCGCCCGCGGTTGCATGGGCGCCATCGATCTCGACCCGGCGTCATGCGCGGTAGCGAACGAAACCGTCCGCGCCAGGACGTTCTATGACATCAAGAAAAACGGATTGAAGCAGCCGTGGTTCGGAAAGGTTTTTATGAATCCTCCTATGGGCGAATCGGCCCGGCATTCGTCCAGAAGGTCGTCAGAGAGGCCAAGGCCGGAACAATCGAACAGGCCGTCGTTTTGATCAACATCAACCATCTGGCGACAACCTGGTTCGTGCGGACGATGCAGATCGAGCACCTGCTATGCCCGCCCGGTCGAGAGCCCCGCATAAATTTGACGCTTTTCATCGATGCGATCTTGCCATTACGCCGCCAGAAACCGCCCAAGCCGAAGGCGCCAAAGCAGGCCGCCGACGATCGAAGAGAGTCAGCGCCGTTCAACGATGACCTCCCCTCGAATATGGAAGAGGCCCGGTGATCGAAGTATTGAAGCGCTCGCGGACCCGAAAAAGGATTGAAGACATCAACAATGAAGCAACCCAGACAAAAAGCCTTGGAAACAGCGTGGCTCACGGTGACAGCACCGACAGCCCTAGGATGCTGGTGTCATCGGAAAGACGACGATCGCGGGCATTTTGTGCTCGGTGCGGTGACCTTGGGCCAAGGGGCGTTTTTGGTCGCGCATCCGACCGAGGATTCGGCGCGGAGATGGTCGCGCATGAAGCTGTCGACATTGATGCGGTCGACGGCAATTGTGCGAGAGATGTTTCCGCAACGCTCTCGCGACTCTGCGGATGCCGTTTTTTATAAGGAGCGCCGGGACGGTTTGGCGTCGATCCTGATAACCGGCGCGAACAGCCCGGCAAGCCTCTCGCAAGTTACGATCGCCAACCAATGCCAGGATGATCTCTCAAAATGGGATGTTAACTCCGCCGGTGACCCGGAAGCGATGGCCGATTCACGGTCGAGAGCCATGCCGGACGCGAAGATTCTCAAGATTTCGACGCCACTCATTACGCCCGGCTTCCGCATCACGAAGAGCTTTCTCGACGGTTCGCAGGAACATCCTTACATCCCGTGTCCGCACTGTGGCGAGATGCAGATTCTCGAATGGGAGAACATGCGGGCCGGGCTCGACCCGGCGCACCCCGAGGACGCGCTTGTCACCAGCATTGAGTGCGGCGCCGTTATCGAGGAACGCCATCGGGCGCAAATGCTCGCGGGTTTCGAATGGCGGGCGCACAATGCCGGAGCGGAGCGCAATCATCGCAGTTTTTGGCTCTGGAGTGCCTACAGCTATCTGCAATCTTGGGAGCAAATCGCCCGCGAATGGCTCCGGGCTCACGGAGACCCGGCCTCTGAAAGAATGACACGCTCGGCAAGCCCTATGAAATGCGCGGCGAAGTCGGCCGTCCGTGGGAAGAATTAAAGGCCCGAGCAGCGGAGTCGCATTATCAGCGCGGGCAGGTCCCGAAGGGCGCGCTTGTGCTGACTTTGGGCGTTGATTGCCAGCTTGATCGTATCGAGTGGGTTCTTCTCGGCCACGGCCGTCAATATCGCCGCTATGTTGTCGACTATGGCACGATCGGAAAGCATATCGCCGAGCCGGACTGCCAACGCAACTTGGATTTGTTGCTGGACCGCAAGTGGCCAAACTTTCGCGGCCGCCCAATGGGAATCTCGCTGACGGCAATTGATGCAAACTACTCGACCGATGACGTTCTGGCCTACGCGAGGCGCTATGCTCCGTCGAAATTAATCGCGATCCGCGGGGCGATCGGCGACGGTGCGCCGCGCATCGCCAAAGTGCACCGCGAGCGCAACGAAAAAAAAGGAACGATCGTCACGCGGAGTAACAGATTCTACAATATCGGAGTAACTCGCGCTCTACCGCGATCTTGTGAAGGATGATCCGGCCGCGCCCGGTTATTTTTTGTTTCCGCAAGGTCTGGAGGACAGATTTTTTCAAGAGCTTGTGAGCGAGACTCGTGTCGCGACCAAGCGCCTCGGGCAGATCGTATGGCGCTGGGAGAATCCGGACCGGCAGGCCAACGAAATGCTCGACGCTGTAATATATGCGTCGGCCGCGGCGATCAAGCACGGTGTAAATTGGATTTCAGATCACGGCTGGCAACGGCTGGAGGCGGAACTAGAATCGCCCGGGCCAGGGTCAGGGCCATCGGCCGGTCCTTCAGGCCGCCCGGTGGCGCGTCCGTCCATCGCGAGCCTTTTGCCCCACTAGGGAGAAAGCCACAATGACCGCGATCATTTTCTACGCCCGCGAGCTCCAGGACACGCAAGCCCCCGGTCTGTCTTTGCGGCTTGAGGCGGGCCGCGCCTCGTATGGCTCCGATGAGTTTTTCTGTCTCGGCAACGGAGCCAAGCGCGTGCTACTCGACCGGCACATTGCGGCGGATTTCATGGAGGCGTTGCGGCGGATGAATCGGCATGTCCGAAAGGGTATTTTGCTGGACAAGGTCTTTTTCAATTTTGACATCACTGACTTCGACAGGGCGGTTCTGGGCGTCGAGCTTGGCATAAAAACAGGCCGCCCCTACATTGGACTTGAGGCCGCCTGTGTGGACGTTGCGGCCAATGATCTGGCCTATCTCGACGCCGCTTGCGGGCAGGCCCGATATTTGGCCGAGGGCGGGCACCTTGGCGTCGCCTCGCGGATTGCACGGACACCGCGCACCGGCCCGCGGCAGGCTCTCGGGCGCCCTATTTGGGAAAATTTCGCGGCTCGGTTTTGCAATAACGGCGAACGCCCTTGGTATGAGGATTAACATGTGGCAGCCGACCCGCGCCAGATGGAGCTTATTATCGAACACGCCGTCGCACATATGCCTGCCAGCACGACCGCTAGGATGCTCGGCATTGAGCCGGGGCCCTGGCAACGTGGGCTGCCTGGCTCGAAAAAGGCCGCCGCCCGCACCGGCCGAGGCCGCCCAGGCCCCGCTGCTGGTGCCGGAAACCGCATCCCCGGCGCTATTGGAGGTTCCGTGAGATATCGCGCCCAAACGCCCGCGCCCTCGCCCGGCTGCTCCATGCCGAATTGCAGGCCTCGGCGATCCGCAAGCCTGCTCCAAAAACCAGGAGCGGGTCGCCGGGTTCGAAGGCCGACCCGCGCTCGCGCAATCCCAGCCCCGATCGACCTGTCCGGCGGCGGGCGCCGTGTGCTGTGGGCGAAGCCGCGATAGACTTCTCCACCACTAATTTTATGGTTTGTTTGCCGTGAGAGGCGGCTCCCTATAAAAGACGATGCCTCGGCGGTGCGACGAAACACCCCGAGGCTATTTTTCGCAGCGTTACGGCAAGCAAGGTCTGCGAGAAACGTGAAGTGCCACTACCGCGCACGCATTTCACCGTCAATAGCTAACGCCAGGCTGGTGCCAGGTCTCTTCCAGCCCTATCGAGTGCCTCGGCGGTTCCCTGCTTTGCCCGGTCCGGCGCTTCCGGAGTA
Source organism: Beijerinckiaceae bacterium (assembly GCA_006514895.1). Classification (GTDB taxonomy): domain Bacteria; phylum Pseudomonadota; class Alphaproteobacteria; order Rhizobiales; family Beijerinckiaceae; genus Methylocapsa. The sequence continues at coordinate 3,525 of VDMG01000195.1, read as the reverse complement.
GAAGGTCGGGCGTCTTCACCTCAAAGAGGGCTTCCACGCTGGGCAATTTGCCGCCAACGGCGGTTGCCCACATCCGAGGCAAATGGACGGCAATTTGGCGCGGCGAAATTTTTTCGCCATGTCAGCCGGGCGGTTTGGCCACCGAAAAAGGCACCTCGGGGATACGGTCTAGGTTGGCCCCCCATTACCGCTTGGCCTGGTCGGCCGGGATTAGCGGAAGGGGAACCGGCAAGTAGAGTGAGTATATTATACTGCAACCGGCCCCGCGGCTGAGTTTTTCCACAACTAAATACGCGGTTTACTTGACAGCATTTCAAGTTGTGGCCACCATGGCCACATGATCGCCACCGTGCAGCAAATCAGGATGGCCAGAGCCGCACTGCGCTTGTCGCAGGCGGAGGTCGCTGCTCGGTCAGGGATCTCCGCGACCGCATTTAACGATCTGGAGACGGAAAGCTCCAGCCCGCGCGCCGCTACCCTGTCCGCGATTCAAGACATGCTGGAACGTGAGGGTGCGCGATTCGGGACTGATGGCAGCGTGCGGATCGTACCGAAAACCGAGCGGTTCATTGTGGGGCCCGGACAGAACCCCACACCGGAGACGCTGCGCGCGGCACTCGCAATCGTGAACAGTTCGCGCGCCCTGAAGAATCTTCCTTTGCTTCGCCTTGACGAGGACGACCGATGAGACCCAACCCCTTCTCACACACCGGGACTGCATCCGATCGGGCGCGGTTACATGCGCTCATGACTGAAGTGATCGACGCCGAGGAACAGCTCACAGCGGCTCGGCAACGATACCGCGCGGCCGTCCAGAAAGCCGGGCTCGACCCCGTTGGTATCTTTTCCACGTGCGAGTGGATTTCCCGATCGACCGGCGAAATGTGGCGCAGGGAAGGCTTCGAGGCCGGTCAGCGGGCCGCACGGAAAGATGACAACCCGCCTGCCGATGAGGACACGGTCGACGATCAAGGCGGTCACGATCAAAGCCCGGGCAAGCCAAGAGACGGCAAGCGCAAGAAAAAGGATAAGGCCGCCGATGAACCCGAGGATACCAGTCCCGACAGGCGTGACCCGGACGCTGCCTATTGGCGCGCTGTCCGCAGGGAGGCGGATTTGATCGTGGCAGCCGCCGCGAAGGCCCGTGGCGAGAGGCCCAAGCCGCCATCACAAGCCGCCGCTATCTACGAGAGTAATTTGCGAGTGTACGACGCCGAGCGCAACGCGGGCCTTCCGTGGAAACCAAGCGCGGAAATGATCGTGATGGCGGCTAAAAAGCTAAGAGGTGAACTGTGATGTCCGACATGGAAGCAATTGATCGGCGGCTGATTCGCTTGAAGCCGAAAACGCCGCGCTCCGCGCCGAGATCGCCGCACTCAAGCAAGGGCGCAGGGTGATTCCGGCACCCGTAGAGCGGTCCGTCGTGATCGCGACGCCTCCGCCGGTCAGCACCTTCCCCATGCCCACGGCCGCAGAGCTTTCGCAGCTCATCGATGCCGTGGGCAGGCGCTTTCCCGCGTTGCTCGACACACAAGGACCGGCCTTCGAAGGGACAAGGCATGAGCGGCGCGAGCAGTACCGGAAGCAATTTGAGGGCGCGTTTCTCGCCATCGGCCACATGAAGCGTCTCGAACGCCCAGACACAAAACTTTACGTTTCAGCACACGTGCAGCTCGCGGAATCGATTCTCCGCAGTCTCGGCCGCCCTATGACCATCCGGGGGGATCCGTTTCTGGCAGCGTGCCTCGCGCACTTTGACGTGCCGATTTCTGGAATCGGCAGAACCCATGAGGGAATCGTGGTCGAGATCGGTTTGAATCAATACACCGGCCGGCCCGCAACTGACCAATGGCGCCGGATCCTCGAAGGGCAGGCGCCGCGAGAGGTCGCGGTATCGAGACCGCCAGCACCGCCGAATCCGGCAAGGGTGCACGTCACATATTGAGAGCTTCGCCTCGGTGATTTGTTTCCGCGGCGGATGTAGGCCGGCGGCAAGGGCAAGGTTATCGGGCTCCATTTCCCGTCTCCTCCCTCGCCCGCCGCCGGTTTAGAAAGGCCCCGGCAACTCCCCGGGTGCCTGAGTTGGGACTGAAAGCCATAGCCAGTCCGCGGCCGTGAGTGCCACGCCGCGGGCCGGTAACCTTCTCGGGCACGCCGGCGAGCTTGATGTTCTCGACCGCGCGCCCCGCCGTGGACCTGGAGGCAAGAAAAAAGCGCCGGGTTAGCGGCGCCTCTTGTCGTTTGCGGTCTTCCGAAAGATCACGTTGCTCTTTGCCGCCGCGCGATCACGCGCGCCTCTTCGCGGAGTGTTTTGATGACTTCCGGCGGAAGGTCAATCTCGACCAGAATTTCTTTCGCGATCTCCCTGAGCTGGTCCTCTTTGAATGCGCACGCGAGGATTCTGACGTTGACCTCGCGCGCCACAGACGTGACCTGATCGGCAAAGATCGCGAGCGTGTCTGTCATGTTATTGATCGTCTCAGCAAGCGCAGCCACTTCGCCCATTGATTTGACCGTCAGATTCTGCTTGAGGTCCCCATTGGCGACCGCGGTCACGACTTTGACGATGCCGCGCACATGCGAGGGCGGACGATTGCTTAAATCAGTATTTGTATTGCATATTCTTGCCACGCAGCGTGCACCGCAACCAGCTTGAGGCGTGCGAATCAACATAATGAAATATTGCTGTCGCCCGGATCTTGTCTGGATCACAAAGCTCGTTCGCGTGGATGGAGCGACAACCCCAGAAAAAGTAGACATTGCCCGGAATCATGCGAACTTTCGTTGCCTGCAATCGTCCCGAAGCTGTAAATTTCCTTAAAAGAACTTGCGTGAGTGTGTTGTCGAGTAACACCTTGTCGATCAGATTACGAAAATAGTTTTCCCTGATCGCCCTGGTATTTGGAAGCATAATCAGATGTCCACATCTCCCTTCCGATGGTATGACAACCGGGACCAAAGCCGTTACAACGTATGAATCATAATGGAAGATAAAAGCGTGCTTCTGGCCCGCTTTTCCAGAGGTACATCGTAGAACCTGATAGAATGGGACGCGAGGCGCAGCTTTCCCGGTTCCCTTCTCGTAAATCACTTTGCACGCCCGTATAAATTCTGGTGAGGAAGACAAGTTATCGAGAAACGTACCACGAGCTTCAAGTCCACTGAACCCAATATACTCTCCGCCGTTATCAGCAACCTTATTCTCAATGAATGAGCGTAGAGATGCCAGATTGCCAGGATCAATGCAGTCTGTTGCAACTCCAAAACCGCGATGATTCATGTCGTAAACAATTTTTGTCAGGACATTGTCCGACAGTATAGGAAAGGCAATCTTCACTGCTTCAGCTCCCCTCAATGAATCGATCATTCTCTTCCGTCAGTGCGGCCGATAGAAGAGACGCTGCCTGTTCTGTAAGATAGAAAATTTCTCTCTGCCCGGTATTGGCAATTGAATCGATGCCCAGCTGCAAACCCGCAATGATTTGGGCTCACACCGGCCTAGAAAATTTCAGGTCCGTGCATATG
>VDMG01000238.1 GCA_006514895.1 Beijerinckiaceae bacterium | reverse complement strand
GGTCATCATATGTGTGGTCGGCATCGCTCTGCCCTTTACGCCTGTCGGGAAGGCGTTGAAGTTCACCCCATTGCCGCCGCATTACTGGCCCATTGTCGCGGCTTTCTTGTTGACTTACGCAACCTTGACGCATTTGGTGAAAACTTGGTTCGTCCGCCGCTGGGGCATGTGAAGCCTTTCGACGACCCTCGACCCACGTCCAGAGTGGCGCATCTTTTGGAACTTGTTCGTGAAACCACTCGCCTCGAAACTCGGCGCCGCCTTTTTCATCGCCGCCCTCGCCCTTACGCTTACCTCCTGCGGGCGGCGCGGAGGGCTCGAACCGCCGCCCGGCGCGGCCGCTTCGAACCCGGCGGTCACCGGCACGCCTGGGGAAGCTGAAACGCCCACGAACCCCGGCGACTTGACGGGGCAAAATACAGCCAATTCCAGCAGTGCGGGGGCGCCAGCTCAGGCCGGAGCGAAGCAAACCCCTCCGCGCGCGCCAAGACCGTTCCTGCTTGATCCCCTGCTTTGATTGCCCATGCACCATTTCGCGATCAAGAACGGCGTCATGCATGCCGAGGATGTCGACCTCGCCAAGCTCGCGGCGGCGGTCGGCACGCCCTTCTATTGCTATTCGACGGCGACGCTCGCCCGTCATTACGAGGTGTTCGATAAGGCTTTTGCCGGCCTTCCGCATCTGATTTGCTACGCGGTGAAAGCCAATTCCAACCAGGCCGTCCTCAAAACCTTGGCGCGGCTCGGCGCCGGCATGGATGTCGTCTCCGGAGGCGAACTCCGCCGCGCCCTGGCGGCAGGCGCCGCGCCCGGAAAAATCACCTTTTCGGGGGTTGGCAAAACGCAGGCGGAAATGGCTTTCGCGCTCGAACAGAGCATTTTTTGTTTCAATGTCGAATCGGAGCCGGAGCTTGTCCTCCTATCCGAACTCGCAAACAGCCAAAACCGGATCGTGCCCGTAGCGCTCAGGGTCAATCCGGACGTCGATGCGAAAACCCATGCCAAGATCGCGACCGGCAAGGCGGAGAACAAATTCGGCATCCCGCTTGGCCGCGCCCGCGAAGTCTATGCGCAAGCAGCTGGCCTGCCTGGGATTAAGGTCACGGGAGTCGATATCCACATCGGTTCGCAGATTACCGACTTGGCCCCATTCGACGCCGCCTTCGGGTTAATCGCCGGATTTGTCCGCGTGCTGCGCGCCGACGGCCACGCCCTCGATCATATCGACCTCGGCGGCGGTCTCGGCATTCCCTACGCTCTGTGGGAGGATCCGGAGAGTTATCACCCGGAACGCTACGCGGAAATTGTCAAGGCAAAGCTTGCGCCGCTCGACTGCCAGTTGATCTTCGAGCCAGGCCGGCTGATCGCGGGCAACGCCGGCATTTTGGTGACAAGCGTCCTCTTCGTAAAGCGGGGCGAGGCCAAAACCTTCGTCATTGTCGACGCGGCCATGAACGATCTGGTTCGTCCGACGCTTTACGACGCGCATCACGAGATCCTTGCCGTCCGCACAACGCAAGCCAGCCCCGAAATTACCGCCGATGTCGTTGGCCCGGTCTGCGAAACCGGCGATTATCTCGCGCTATCGCGCAAAATGGCCGAGCCTTCGCCGGGCGACCTTCTGGCGGTCATGTCGGCTGGCGCCTATGGTGCGGTGCAGGCCGGAACCTATAATTCGCGGCTTCTGGTGCCGGAGGTTCTGGTAAACGGCAGCCAATATGCCGTCGTGCGGCCGCGCGGAACTTACGAGGATTTGATCGGCCTCGACAAACTTCCGGCGTGGTTGAGCTAGATGTTCCCCACCCACCTTGTATTTGCACATGGCGCTCGCCCGCGATCGTGCTAGGCTTCCGCGCATGCCGGGCTCCGATGGCCACGCTTGGAGATCGTTTTTGCTGAAGCTGGGACGCTTAAAACCAATGCTCCCGGAGCGCCCGCCGGGCGGCGAAGCGACGGCAAATCCGCGTCTCGAGCGGCTCGCCGCGAAGGCGCGCGCGATCCTCCTCTTCGAGCGGGCTTGGCGCCTTCTGCTGCCGCCGCTCATCGTGGCCGGCATTTTTGTTTGCGTCTCGTGGACCGGCCTTTGGCTCGGCGCGCCGCATTGGGCGCGCGCCCTTGGCGTTCTCGCGCTTGCGCTCGGCCTCGTTACCGCCCTGCTGCCGCTCCGCGCATTCCATTTTCCCTCGCGCAAGGAGGCGCTCGCCCGGATCGACCGCGCATCCGGTCTTGCCTCGCATCCTGCGGCGGTGCTCGCCGACCGGCTCGGCAATGGAGCGAACGATCCAGCGACCGGGGCCCTATGGAATCTGCATCGCCGCCGCGCGGAACAAACGATGGCTTTGCTGCGCACCGGTTGGCCATCGCCCCGCATGGCTGATCGGGACCGCTATGCCTTGCGGGCCATCGTCCTGATCGCGCTGATCGCGACTGGCTTCATCGCCGGCCCCGAAAAATATGCGCGCGTCGCGGCGGCTTTCGACTGGCGCTTCGACGTCTCGCATGGCAAGGGCTACAGGGTCGATGCCTGGATCGATCCTCCCGCCTATACTGGAAAACCGCCGCTCGTGTTGAACCTCGGCGGGAACAAAAGCTTTATTGGTTTACAAGACCTGCAACGCATTGAAGCTCCGAGCGGTTCGATCGTCGTCATTCATGCGCCGGGCGGCAGTCTTGACATGGATGTCAAAGGCGCGCTCGTCGAGGCTGCGAAGGACAAGACCGCCCCCGCTCAAGGCAGCTTGACCGCCTTAGGCTCCACCGCCAGCAAACCATCCAACGGCACGCAGGCCGGCAACGGCGAAATTCGGCTGGTCTTGCGTGGGGATGCGACGCTCACCCTTGGCCGCTCCGGCACGCCGCTCGGCGCGTTCGATATTCATGCCATTTTGGACCAGCCGCCGTCGATCGCGCTCACCGCCGCGCCTAAGTTCAATGCGCGCGGTTCGATGACGCTGAAATATCGTATCGCCGACGATTACGGCGTCGCCAGCGCCGAGGCCAGTTTCGCCAAACCGGTGCTGCCGGGCGGACACCCCGCCCAACGTTCGCTCGTCGAGCCGCCGAAAATGGCGCTCACGCTGCCGCCCGCGCCGGATGTTTCCGGCGAGGCCGAGACAACCGCCGATCTTTCCGAACATCCTTGGGCGGGCGCGCGTGTCGAAATGACATTGACCGCACGCGATGAAGGCGGCAATGAAGGAAAAAGCGATCCGATCGAAATCACACTGCCGCAAAAGCCTTTCGCCAATCCCCTTGCGGGCGCGCTTGCCGAACAACGCCGCAATCTTATTCTTGCGCCTGACGATAGAGCGCGGGTGGCAATTGCGCTCGATGCCTTGATGATCGCGCCGGAAACTTTCAACACAAGCGCCGGCGTTTACCTCGGATTGCGTGTGGCAAGTGATCAACTCAATGCGGCGCGTAACGACGGCGATCTCGTCGAAGTCGCCGATTATCTCTGGCAAATGGCGCTGCGTATCGAGAATGGCGATCTCTCCGGCGCGGAACGCGATCTCCGCGCCGCCGAACAACAATTGCGTGAGGCCTTGCAGCGCAACGCTCCAGACGATGAAATCCGCAAGCTTGGCGAAAATCTGCGCGCCGCGATGGATAAGTTTTTGCAGGAACTTGCCGCGCAGCAGACCGACGAGGACCGCCGGAATGATTCCGCGGCGCTCGAAGGCAAGGGCCGCTCGATTAGTCCCAAGGAACTGCAAGCCATGCTCGACAAGATGCAAGACATATTGCGGTCAGGGGACAGCGCGAACGCCCAAAAAATGCTGGAGCAACTGCAAGACATCCTGGAAAATCTGCGCGTCGCCCGGCCGCGCAAGGCCGATCCTAGGGCGCGGGAGATGAGCCGCGCGCTCGACGAACTCGGCCAAATGAGTGAGGAACAGCAGGATTTACGTGACGAAACCTATCAAAATGGCCAAGCGGAAAGGCACCGGCAACGTGAGGAACGCGGCCAATTGGGCCTGCCGGGTGAACAAACCCTAGGCGATTTCTTTGGTCGGGACGGCGGCGAGAATGGGATCGATGGCGAATCCGACATGAAAGACAGCGGACAGGGTCCCACCCCCAAGGCCGGCAAGGCACCCCGGGCCGGGCAAAACGGCGACCCGGGTCTCGCCAGGCGTCAGCAAGCGCTCCGCGAGCGGCTTGAAAATCTGCAAAAGCGCTTGGACGACGCTGGAGCTGGCGGCAACGGCCTCGACGGCGCTCAAAATGCCATGCGCGAAGCGGAGAACGCGCTCGGTCAAGGCCCGAGTGGAACCGGTGACGCGGTCGACGCGCAGGGCCGCGCCGTGGAGGCTTTACGCGACGGCGCGCAAAAGCTCGCCGAAGCCATGAACGGACAAGCCGGAGGCGAGGGTTCGGGCACGGAGGGCGAGGAAGAAGAGGGGCAAGGCTCGCCAGGCCAGTTTGGCGCCAACGATGGCACCGATCCGCTCGGGCGCCCGGCGGGAAGCGAAAGGGCATTCAACCCCGGTGCGCGTTTCGATCCGATGGGTATTCCCGCCACCGAACGCGCCCGGCGTGTGCTTGAGGAACTCCGCCGCAGGCTCGGCGATCCCGCCCGGCCGCGCGAGGAAATGGACTATCTCGAACGTCTTTTGCGCCGCTATTGATCGGCGCCCAGCGCGCTTAACGAGAGCCATGTTTGTTGCCGGAGATCCGACAAAAATGCATTCGCTAAGTAATCTTATTGTCGCAACCGGCGTCGGCGCAGTCACGATCGTGCTTTTGCTAGGGCTGATCAATATGCTGCGGGGAGGCAGCCCGAATGGGTCGCAAAAACTGATGCGCTGGCGGGTGGGTCTCCAATTCGCCGTTATAGTGATTATCATGGGTATATTGTGGTTGCGCGGCTAGCGCATTTTCAAGCGAAGTGCATACCGGTTCGTGTCTGCGATAAAACAAAAATCTAGAGTTGCTTTCTGATTCCGCGGAATTTGAAAGCGCTTTAGGCATTGATGGGAGCGCCATGGTTGTCTTGAATAGAATTTACACAAGGACGGGAGATGATGGCACGACCGCGCTCGGGACCGGCGAGCGCCGCGCCAAGCACGACCTCAGGATCGAAGCTTATGGCACGATCGACGAGGCCAATTCGGCGATCGGACTTGTCCGCGTCGCGACCGCGACAGAACCCGATTGCGCCAGACTCGACGCCATGCTGCTCTGCATTCAGAATGATCTGTTCGACCTCGGCGCCGATCTTTGCGTGCCATTTAATGCAAGCTCCGAGTCGGAATCGCTGCGCATCGTCCAATCGCAAGTGGATCGGCTGGAGCGCAAGATCGACGAACTCAACGCGGAACTCACGCCCTTGCGTTCTTTTGTTCTGCCGGGCGGCTCGCCGGCCGCCGCCGCCTTGCACCTCGCCCGCACGGTAACGCGGCGGGCCGAACGGCTGCTCGTCGCCTTGGCCGGCACGCAGGGCGAAGTTGTCGGCGGCCCGGCGCTCAAATATGTCAACCGGCTGTCGGATTTTCTGTTTGTCGCGGCCCGCTATGCTAACCATAAGGGCGAAGCCGATATTTTATGGGTGCCCGGCCAGAATCGTTGAGGCGCACGAACCTGTGCAGTGAAATCAGCGTTGAAGCGTTCGATTTGGGGAAGCCGGCGAATGGCCTCGATTCAAAAGGAACTCATCATCGAGGTTGACGCCGGTCGAGTCTGGTCCGTTTTACGCGACGTGGCACATGTCGACCGATTATTTGCCGGCGTTTTGACCGGTGCTCGTCTAGACGGTGATGTGCGCACAGTAACTTTCGCCAATGGACTTGTCGTCCGCGAGCGAATAATCGGTATAGATGATGCGCGACAGCGTGTCGTATATTCCGTGCTGGACCAGCCTTTCCAGCACCATAGCGCTTCGATGCATGTCTTGCCCGAGGAAGGTGAACGTTGCAGGTTCATCTGGATCAGCGATTTCCTGCCCAACAGCTTGGTCGAAATGGTCTCTCCGCTCGTTGAGGACGGGGCCCGCGTCATGAAGCAAAATCTGGAAAGCGGAAGAACACCACCACCCTGATGTTAGAATGTGAAGTACCCAACAATCGTACCGGCCGCGCTGTTCAACCTCGAGCCAAGATCCTTCCCCTTTTTGGTCAAGCGCCAGTTGCGCGGACTTTACCAAGGGGGTCTAATACCCAAGACACACCACTCTCGCCAGCCTCATTCAGAGTTCATTCATGAAAATTCTCGTCGCCGTGAAACGGGTCGTCGATTTCAACGTCAAGATCAGGGTAAAGCCCGACGGCTCTGGCGTCGATCTCGCCAACGTCAAAATGTCGATGAACCCTTTCGACGAAATTGCCGTTGAGGAAGCCTTGCGTCTCAAGGAGAAGGGCGCAGCCAGTGAAGTGATCATCGTGTCGATCGGGCCGGCGCAGGTTGCCGAGACGATCCGGAGCGGGCTCTCGATGGGTGCTGATCGCGGCATTCATATCAAGGTAGAGCAGCCGGTCGAACCACTCGCCGCCGCCAAGCTTTTGAAAGCCGTCGCGCTCGCCGAGGAACCTTTGCTCATTATCCTTGGCAAGCAGGCGATCGACGACGATTGCAACCAGACCGGGCAGATGCTCTCGGCGCTTTTGGGCTGGGGCCAGGGCACTTTTGCCTCAAAAGTGGCCGTTAGTGAAGGTGAGGTGGATGTGACCCGCGAGGTCGACGGTGGCCTACAAACCGTCAGCCTGAAACTTCCGGCCGTCGTCACCACCGATCTGCGCCTCAACGAACCACGTTACGCCTCGCTGCCAAACATCATGAAAGCTAAAAAGAAAGCGATAGAGGAGAAGACGCCCGCCGATTTCGGTGTCGATATCACGCCGCGTCTCAAGGTTTTGAACACCGCCGCGCCGCCGACGCGCAAGGCCGGAACCAAACTCACCTCCGCCGCCGAACTTGTCGCAAAACTCAAGGACGAGGCGGGGGTGATCTGATGGCGGTCCTGCTCCTTGCCGAGATTTCGAACGGCACGCTCAACGAGGCGACAGCCAAGGCTTTGACCGCGGCCAAGGCGCTGAATGAACCTGTCCATGTCCTTGTCGCCGGCGATGGGATGGGAGCCGCGGCTCTGGCCGCCGCGAAGCTGGACGGCGCCGACAAAGTGCTGCTGGCGGATGATCCACTCTATGCGCATCAACTGGCCGAACCGCTCGCCGCGCTTCTAGTCCAATTGGCAGGCAATTATTCGGCGATCCTGGCTGCCGCGACCTCCTCCGGCAAGAATGTCATGCCGAGGGTCGCGGCCCTCCTCGACGTGATGCAGATTTCGGAGGTTATCAAGGTTAAGGCGCCCGACATTTTCGAGCGTCCAATCTATGCCGGAAATGCGATTGAAACCGTGCAATCGAGCGATTCCAAGAAAGTCATCACGGTGCGGACCGCCGCGTTTCAACCCGCCGGCGAGGGTCAAGAAGCCTCAGTTGAAAAAATCGCCGCCGCGGCATCGCCCGAGGTTTCCCGATTTAAGGAGGAGACGATTGTCAAATCCGGGCGCCCCGAGCTTGGCGCGGCCAGGATCGTCATATCCGGCGGCCGCGGCATGCAAAGCGCGGATAATTTTAAGACGCTTATCGAGCCCATCGCGGACAAGCTCGGTGCGGCGACGGGCGCGTCGCGCGCCGCAGTCGACGCCGGCTACGCGCCAAACGATTGGCAAGTCGGTCAGACGGGTAAGATTGTCGCGCCCGATCTCTATATAGCCGTCGGCATCTCCGGCGCCATCCAGCACCTCGCGGGAATGAAGGATGCCAAGATTATCGTCGCCATCAACAAGGATGAAGAGGCACCGATTTTCCAAATCGCGGATTACGGTCTCGTGGGCGACCTTTTCGTAATCCTGCCGGCGCTGAACGAGGAGCTTGCCAAGCTCGGCCTTTAGAGCATGATCCGAGAAAATCGATTGGCCTAACAAATATTATTGAAACCCCTCTCGGGTTTTGGAATCATGCGGGTTTTTGATATGAACCGGTATTCGCCGCGCCGGCCGAAGCCGCGGGACGCGGCCGGGCGTGGATCCCGGGCCAAAATTTTATTTACGCAGGATCCTTTTTGCGCAATGGCGCTCCGCCTTGGCCCAACCAGGTCCTGGCGCTTGTTCAGGTCAGTGGATATGTTTGTGTCGTTGGTCTAAGAGTCGTACCGGTTCGCGCGAACCCGCCGAGGCGAGAACTCGCGTGACACCGATCCGGCCAGACTCTTCCTGCTTGATTTCCATTGTGGACGAACGAAATGGACATAAAAAAAATGGGCGTGATCGGGGCCGGCCAAATGGGCACGGGGATAGCCCAGGTCTGCGCGCTGGCCGACATCGAAGTCGCTCTCAACGATATCTCGGAATCGCGCATCAATGCCGGTCTTGCCACCATCGCCGGTAATCTCGCGCGCCAGGTCGACCGCAAACAGCTCGATCCGTCGGCGCGCGACGCCGCTTTGAACAAGATCACGCCCGCGCCCGACTACGATGCCTTTAGCGATAGCGACCTCGTCATCGAGGCGGCTACCGAGAATGAGGAAATCAAACGCAAGATTTTTTCCAAGCTTTGCCCATCGCTCAAGCCAACCGCGATTTTGGCGACAAATACGTCATCGATTCCGATCACCAGGCTTGCCTCGATCACCGACCGGCCGGAACGGTTCATCGGCATTCATTTCATGAATCCGGTGCCGCGCATGCAGCTCGTCGAACTGATCCGGGGCATCGTGACCGAAAACACGACGTTCGATGTGGCCAAGGCGCTGATCGCCCGGCTTGGCAAAACATTCACCGTATCCGAGGACTTCCCCGCCTTCATCGTCAATCGCATACTGCTGCCAATGATCAACGAAGCGATCTACACGCTCTACGAGGGCGTGGGATCGGTCGAATCGATTGACACCGCGATGCGGCTCGGCGCCAATCATCCAATGGGACCCTTGCAGCTCGCCGATTTCATCGGGCTCGATACTGTGTTGTCCGTCATGAAAGTCCTGCACGAGGGCCTGGCCGATCCGAAATATCGTCCCTGTCCCTTGCTCGTGAAATATGTCGAAGCGGGTTGGCTTGGACGCAAGACCCAGCGCGGGTTTTACGATTATCGCAGCGGCACGCCGATTCCGACGCGCTAAATTCTTGCCGCGCGGACCGTCGCCGCAAGCCAGCTTCACACGGTTGTCATCGCGGCCGTGGAATGTAACAATCTGAAGGGTCTAGCGTTCGATTCGTCCTGGATATAAGAGTTTCGAGGTGGATATAGCATGAGGCTGCGGCGTTGCCGCTGGCAACGCGCTAGGCGAGGAGCCTGACGTGACGGTTCATTCCCAACCCAGGGTCTCCCCCGAGGCCTGTCCGGCGCTCGTCCTCAACGCCGACTTCCGGCCGTTGAGCTACTACCCTCTCTCGCTCTGGGCATGGCAGGATTCGATCAAGGCGGTATTTCTCGACCGGGTGAATATCGTTTCCAACTACGACAAGACGGTCCGAAGTCCGAGCTTCGAGATCCGCCTCCCCTCGGTGGTTTCGCTTAAGAGCTACGTTAAACCCTCCCGCCATCCCGCCTTCACCCGTTTCAACGTCTTCCTCCGCGACCGTTTCAGCTGCCAATATTGCGGCTCCCGCGAGGATCTGACCTTCGACCACGTCGTGCCCCGCTCGAAGGGAGGCACCACGACCTGGAAGAACGTCGTCGCCGCCTGTTCCAACTGCAATCTGCGCAAGGGCGATCTGCTTCCCACCGAGGCCCGTGTGTGGCCGGCGCGGATGCCCTATCAGCCGAGCGTCAACGATCTCCACCAGAATGGCCGCCAGTTTCCGCCGAACTATCTGCACGAAAGCTGGATGGATTATCTCTATTGGGATTCGGTGTTGGAGCCGTGATCTCGCAAAGCTGTCGCGTCTTGGACAATGCCTTTGAACGCGAAGGCTTAGTGTGCGCCGGAAAGGCCGGTCGCTTCGCGACAGATGGAAATAGTATCGTCGCTCCGGCCGCGTTACCCGGCGGTGCCTACTTGTTGCGAAAATCTTCAATGCTGGCGAAGCGGATACCGGCGCATCCCGAATTGATGCCCCTGCTTCACTTCCTTTTCGGGCAAGGGCTCTGCTCGAAGGACCGAACCGCCTCAGGCTCGCCGTCTCGCTGTCTGCTGAACAAAGGCGCGCAATACCGCGTTGATCCTTGTCTGATAACCCGGACCTTGCTTCTTGAACCAATCGACAACATCGCTGTCGAGCCGGAGAGATAGCAGCTTCTTTGGGGTAGGCATCACCGCCTCGGCCCTCTTGTGCCAATCCTCGGGCACGCCGCTAAAATCGGAGTCGCTGGCAATATCGCGCTCTAGCTCTTCCGCCGTCTTCGCCTGTACACGGGCTAGATCGGTGCGGCTTTCGCCGCGAGCCCGCCGTTCCTCGAGTTCAGTTTCCGAAAACCTCCTGATGCCTTTTTCTTTCTCCATTTCTTGCACTCCGCATTGAGATCATGCGGATGACCGGGTCCCGCCGGGAGAAAACAGCCGTAACATAAATCTCATCGATCATGCCGGTTGCCAACCAACGCTGTTCTCCGTCAACCGCCTTTGCTTGCGCGATTAGGTGCGGATTGCCAAACAAGATATCCGCGTCGACAAAGTCAATGCCATGCTTCTCGATGTTCTTGAGGCGCTTTTCCTCATCCCATTCAAAAACCATACCCTAATTCCTTGGCTCATGTTCTGGCTCATGTTCTTCCCTTCCCTGATTATCTTTATCGATGAATCTACGTTGTGTAGATACAGCTTCCATATATGGCATTGGAGGCCGAAACGCAAGGGCATCGCGTCATCCTGTCTTCGCAATACCCTGGAGAGCTCCACCGGCATCGGAACGGCGAGACGAGCCCCGCTCCCGGAAAAATCAGCTCAATTCCCCAGCGAGTCTGCGCATAAAGGCGAT
>VDMG01000198.1 GCA_006514895.1 Beijerinckiaceae bacterium | reverse complement strand
CCTGTGGATGTCGAAATTCCCAATGGCACCCTGATTACAGTAGAGATCTGAGCCACCGACCGGATTTTTCAACATGCTGTTAATGAATGGAGCCTTGAAGTCTCCATGACCGGATAGGGGCAAAGCGAAATCGTTTCGTCCCGCGAATTCCGCGCTCGTCCACGATCGCTTCAAGATGAATCGCTCAGGGTCCCTATTCTTTGTTTGCCGCATGATCTTATCCAAACAGTCTGCACCTTTTCTGAAGATTATGCTCTAGCCGAAAGCAGCAACGATGAAGAAGATCAAAGTTGAAAATCCGGTTGTGGAACTCGATGGCGACGAAATGACCCGGATCATTTGGCATTACATACGAGACAAGCTCATTCACCCCTACCTCGACATTGAGCTTGAATATTATGACCTCGCGATCGAAAACCGCGACGCGACGAACGATCAGGTCACCGTGGAGGCCGCCAATGCCATCAAAAGGCACGGCGTTGGTGTTAAATGCGCCACCATCACGCCGGACGAAGTGCGGGTCGAGGAATTCAAGCTGAAGCAAATGTGGAAATCGCCGAATGGCACGATACGCAATATTCTCGGAGGCGTGATCTTCCGCGAGCCCATTATTTGCCAGAACGTTCCGCGCCTCGTGCCCGGCTGGACAAGGCCAATTGTCATCGGCCGCCATGCTTTCGGTGATCAATACAGTGCGACCGATTTCAAGGTTCCCGGCAAGGGCCGCGTCGTCATCAGATTTGAAGGCATCGATGGCACGGTCATCGAAAGAAAAGTCTACGATTATCCAGGTCCGGGCGTTTCCTTGTCGATGTATAACCTTGACGAGTCGATACGCGATTTTGCCCGGGCTGCGATGAATTACGGGCTCGCCCGTAAATATCCCGTCTATCTGTCCACGAAAAATACAATTTTAAAGGCCTATGATGGCCGCTTCAAGGATTTGTTCCAGGAAGTTTACGAAGCCGAATTCAAACCCGCGTTCGGCGAGGCCGGACTGACCTACGAGCATCGCCTTATCGACGACATGGTCGCCTCTTCTCTTAAATGGTCCGGCGGCTATGTCTGGGCCTGCAAAAACTATGACGGCGACGTCCAGTCCGACACCGTCGCGCAAGGCTTCGGATCGCTCGGTCTGATGACGTCGGTGCTCATGAGCCCGGACGGCAATACGGTCGAAGCCGAGGCGGCGCATGGCACCGTGACCCGTCATTACCGGGAACATCAAAAAGGCAAGGAGACATCGACCAATTCGATCGCTTCGATTTTTGCCTGGACGCGCGGCCTGGCGCATCGCGCCAAACTCGACAGCAATGCCGAACTGGCGAAATTCGCGGAGACGCTCGAATCAGCCTGTGTCGCAACTGTGGAGGCAGGCTTTATGACGAAGGATCTCGCGCTTCTGATCGGCGCCGATCAGCGTTGGCTGTCGACGACAGGTTTCCTCGACAAGATCGACGAAAATTTGCGCGCCCGCATGAGCGATTGCTCGTGACCGGATTTGATTGGATTCTTAGATTTCGCAAGAACAGCGCCTTCGCCCTATGGTTCCAATGAGAGTTTTTCGCGTTGCCGTTTGTGGATTCGGGCTCTGGATGTCCGGCGTCCTTCTTCCCGCGTTCGGACAAGGGGGGATCGTCAACGTCTATGGATGGAGCGACTATGTCGATCCCAAGGTCATCGAGGACTTTACGAAGGAGACGGGGATCAAGGTCGCCTATGATGCTGACAATTCGGACGAGACTTTGGAGGCGCGCCTCCAGGCCGGTAAGACAGGCTATGACGTCGTGATTGTCTCCGGCCGCGTATTGCAAAGGCAGATCGCGGCGGGGCTCTATCTAAGACTTGACAAAAGCAAACTTCCAAACGGCAAGACTCTTTGGCCGGAGATCATGGCGCGCCTGGCGGTCTACGATCCAGGCAACCAATATGCGGTCAACTATATGTGGTTTACGGCGGGCCTGGCCTACAACATCGAAAAGGCCAAGGAACTCGCCGGCGGCGCGCCGGCTGATGCTTCGCTCGCGGCCCAGGCCGCGCCGCTCCCTGCTTCCTTGTTCGACTCTTGGAACATACTGTTCAAGCCGGAAAATTTGAAGAAATTCTCCAGTTGCGGCGTTGATGTCCTAGATAGCCCCGAAGACGTGTTCGCGATCGCGCTGCAATTTTTGAGGCTGGATCCCGCCTCGACCCGCCAAGCCGATCTGAAGCGTGCCGCCGATCTCTTAAGCGGCATAAGGCGCGACGTGAAAAAATTCGAGTCCTCCGAATATGCCGATGCGTTGGCCAAAGGCGATATTTGCCTGGCGGTTGGCTATTCCGGAGACAGTTTCCGGGCGCGCGACCGGGCCCGCGAGGCGGAAAACGGAATTGAGATCGATTATGCTATTCCCAAGGAAGGCGCTCCAATCTTACTCGACAATCTCGCAATTCTTAAGGATGCCCCGCATGTCGAGGAAGCCTATGCCTTTATCGACTTCCTCTTGCGGCCAGGGATCGCCGCCCGCAACACGAATTTCACCCATCTCGCCAATGGTGTCCTCGCGTCGGTTCCTTTGATCGACAAGACCATTTCCGGCAATAAGTCGATTTACCCCAGCGCCGCCGTAATGCAACGGCTCTTTGCTCCCGGAAACCATGATCCGGCGGCGCAAAAGGCGATCGCGCGCGACTGGGACCGGATCAAATTGGGCAAATAGACGCGATGAAGAGGAGAGTGGCGCCATGTCCTAAAAAGGGCGATCACTCTAAATTAAGCACATGCTGCAAGCGGCGGCAGCCGGCGTTTGCTCATGCACGGGGCGTCTGGGAAATGCGGTGTGGCACGGCAATCCGGCCTATCGTTGCGGGGATACTGTTGCTTCAGTTAAGAAGAGCTTCACTTTGGAGGAGGGCAAGTCCACGATCGAAACTGGAACGAGTTTGACAAGTTGGCCGATTTGATCGCACGACAAAAGGTATTTCTGGGTCACATCCCGGCATACGGCCATCGTTGCTAAGCCCGCTCTGTTCACGGTACCGAGGCCGGCAACGTTGTAGTGAGTTGGATCGGCGAACCACAGCGCGTAATCACCGAATATATTGAGGGGTCTTTGATCGGTCGCCGCCACTTTACGTATCTGCTCGCTTATTTTGGTGATATCCGCTTGAGTGAATCCGCTGTGGCGGTTCAACATATAGGCAACGGCATATTGGGGCACCACATATAATAATAAGACAAGGCAAAGCCACGCTGCCATGCGGTAAGATTGTGCGATTTGGAACACCAAGAGGAGCGCTGGGAAATACCAAAACACGGTATAATTGAAATTTCCCCATCCTGTAACGAGTGATAATGTCGTGAGTGAAATAAAAGAGTAAATGGCAAATTTATTATCAATTTTATTTCTATTTTTTATATATAAAAATATAGAGATTGTAAAGAGTGCAAGCTCCGGAATATGCCTGTAATACTTCGCATCAATGAAATAGTTATGCAGGAATCCTAGTAAATAAATTTCATTTCCGGTTCCACCTTTATCAGGATGTGTAATAGCATCCATAGCGTTCGGATGAAGGAGGAAATAGAACGGAACGAACGCCAGGCCTCCGGCGGCCAATCTCAGACACGAACGCACCATTTCCCGCCTGGAACCGGGTCGCGTGGTGAGAAGGAAAATCGCGGCGAAAAGCGGCACCACGATTCCGATTGGCTGTATTTCCACTGCGGCGGCGCTAATAAATCCGGCAAAAGTAATTCGGCCATAGGATACCAGCAGAAGAGCAGCTCCCATGAACAGGA
Organism: Beijerinckiaceae bacterium; assembly: GCA_006514895.1. Taxonomy (GTDB): domain Bacteria; phylum Pseudomonadota; class Alphaproteobacteria; order Rhizobiales; family Beijerinckiaceae; genus Methylocapsa. The sequence goes on along the minus strand of VDMG01000198.1, from coordinate 7,244 downwards.
ACGTGACGCTTTCATACCGCCCTTGATTCGCCATATTGAAAAATGGCTCCATGGCGATGAAGGAGATGACGAAAAGCCACACAAGGCTGCGCTCAAAGCCGGCTTTTAGCAATGCGAGTGCGATAAGAATAACCCCTCCCAGCGAGGTCAGCTTTGCAAAGATCTGGAGCGAAGTTAGTGTCCAGCCAAACAAATCATAAAGAACACATTGAGGGTAAGCCGCCAGCTTACCGAAAACGACCGTTCCTCCCATCCCGTTAGGGAAACGCCCCCCGAAGGCATCGTCAAGTTCGCTATGCTTATGACAAAGATTATAAGAGAAAGACGAGAACCAGCTATCATCAATGTTATACGGGCGGTACTTGTTCCACAGTAAAACGTAAGCGGCGGCCAATAAGGCCGTCAGAAAATACACCCCGACATCAGGCATGCGCAAGGAGTGCAGCCGTTTATTTAACTGCGTCATATCGGCTGCAAAATAGACAAGGATCGGATTGTTTGAGCCCGTTTCTCGTTGCGAAACATGGAATCCCTTCTAATTTCGTGGGCAACTGTCCATCGGTCTTTTTGAAGAATGTCTTACGGGCATGCGCCGGTCAAGGCGCGCGGCCGCGACCGATTGAAGCCGCGCGAAAACCTAATAACGGCCAGCCAAGGCGTGATGCCTCGCCGGTGCATTAAGCATTGCCTTCCCGTTTGGCCGGACTCCATTGCTGCTCGGCGAACAGATTGTCGCGCCACGAAGCCTTGCCGTGCCTGCCGATATAGTCGTAGAGCACATGCTGGTGAACTGGGAGCGCCTGTCCGTCTTGAGGATGGCCGGTTCCGCCGGGCTTCTCCAACGCCTCGATGCGGAAAACCGTCCTCCCCGCGATCAACAGGCAGCGCATTTTAGCGGGGAATCCATCACTCTGGAGGCGTTGCACATGTGAGGTTCGAGGGCTAGGGAGATCGCAAAAGCTCTGGGAAACAGAATTTAAAATTCGCCGGACCTGTCATCGTTTAGGGGCCGGTGCTTTTGGATTGGCACTCTCAACCGGGCCAATGCCGCAAGTTGAAAGAAAGGCGGAAGAACATGAGATAGGGCCTGTTGCGCGCCGAAAACTCAAGATGGGGGGATCGCTAGAGCATGTCCTTAAAAAGCTTGCCCGGGATTTTCGATTTCGGCATGCCTCGACTCTTCGACATTGAGCCATTCCTTTTCGATCACATGATTCCCTGCGATCGGAAAGCGCTCTTGCCTAAACGGGCGCGCGGGCAGCCCGGATTTCGGACCGGAGCGATATGAGGAGCGCACCGGAAACCATCTTGCTGAAGGGGGACCGGCTAGTTGGGGTGGTAACATGGGACGCTTGGCCATGGCTTGTCCACCAAACCATTGTATGATGAGCGGGCCGCCTTTTGATGGCGCAACCGGTAAATCGAACGGGTGGCGGAAGCGATGAAGATTCTAGCGGGCAACTCGAATAGGGCTCTGACGGAGGCCATCGCGGCCTATCTCGGCGTCCCATTGACCAAATGCCAGGTTCGCCGCTTCGCCGATTTGGAGATTTTCGTCGAGATTCAGGAAAATGTGCGTGGGCAGGATACTTTCGTCGTTCAATCGACGTCATATCCGGCGAACGATCATTTGATGGAAGTGCTGATCATGACCGACGCGTTGCGGCGCGCCTCGGCACGGCGCATTACCGCAGTGATTCCCTATTACGGCTATGCGAGGCAGGATCGCAAGCCCGGTCCTCGCACGCCTATTTCGGCCAAGCTCGTCGCCAACCTCATCACGCGCGCCGGGGCCGACCGTGTTCTCACGGTGGATCTCCACGCCGGCCAAATTCAGGGCTTCTTCGATATCCCGACCGACAATCTCTATGCCGCGCCCGTCTTGGTCCGGGACATCAAGGAGCGGCTGGAACTCCATAATATCATGGTGGTGTCCCCCGACGTCGGCGGCGTGGTGCGCGCCCGCGCCTTGGCGAAACGCATCGATGCACCGCTCGCCATCGTCGATAAGCGGCGGGAACGAGCGGGCGATTCAGAAGTCATGAATATCATCGGCGACGTTGCCGGAAAAAGCTGCATTCTGGTCGATGATATCGTCGATTCGGGAGGCACATTGTGCAACGCCGCCGATGCCTTGCTGAATGAGGGCGCGCAGGAAGTCTACGCCTATATCACGCACGGCGTTCTTTCTGGCGGAGCGGTAGCGCGAATCGCTGCCTCGCGGCTGAAGGAACTTGTTCTCACCGACACCATCCAAGCAACCGAAGCGATCCGGGTTTCCAACAACATAAGGGTTGTTTCGATCGCGCCCTTGATCGGCGAGGCGATCGCCCGGACCGCCAAGGAAGAGAGCGTTTCAAGCCTTTTCGACTAGGAACGCTGGCGAGGACTTACTTCGAAAGGGGCGGCAACTTTCGTGAATCATGGCCGTGTGGCACGCGAAATGCTTTACCGTTGCGACCCGGATTAAGGCCCATCGGAACCCGTTCAAATTGCCGCAAACGCGAGAAGGAAGCAAATAAACCATTTTCAAATGGCATCATTGCGTTTGGGCAAGCGTTCTATAGCGAGAGGGATATTCGGATTTGGCCTCCATGCGGGCGTGGCCTGATTAAGAGCTGGGAAATTTTGGGTTGACCTTAATATATTTAGTACATAGTTTTACTCAAAAAATGAAGCTTTCTGAGGCCATCAAAGGAAATTTTCATGTCCGACGCCTATGTTATTGAGGTTTGCGGCCGCACCGCGGGAATTGTCGCCCGCGATTCGCACGATCATGGCTTCAATTTTTTTTCCGCGGCGCGCCCTTTCAACGTCATGGAAGGCCAGTGTTTTTCCGACCCGCTGGCGGCCGAGCGCGTGGCGCGGATGCTTGCCAAAAACGGGAGTCTACCGCGCAATCGCCAATTGGCGCGTCGCCGCCCAGATACCGGCCCGCGGCGTTTTGGGTAGAGCTTGAGCTAAAAAAGAAGCGCGGGTTATCGACCGTCCAGCCCCATCCCTGCGATCAGAGCGGCCTTGCTTTGCTCCGGAAAACAGTTGCTCAGGTTTAGTTTCACAGTGTCAACCAACCTGCGGACATCTGGCGTTCCGGCTTAAGTCCGCTAGCGCGAAAAGGCGTGGCCTCGCCCCTTCCATCATAGGTTCCTGTTTGGCCGGGTTCAAGAATTCGTGAGCCTGGGAAGTCCCCCGTTTGGCTTTAGTCTTGCCGCAATTGGCTAGCTATTTGGCCAAAACCAGCTAGCGATTTTGAGCGATTTAGAGCACGTCGCCACTTGCGCAAACCTGCCCCTTAAGCCGCGATATCCGGAGCAACCGTATCCAATGTGGCCAATGCTCAAGCGCCGGTCGAAAGCTTGGGCGGGCTTTTCCGCCGTGACTTTAAGCCTGGGGATGGTCGCCTGCACCGTGGGGCCAGATTATCTCCGTCCGAAGGCTCCCGAGCCTGTGGCATATAAGGAACTCAAAGGCTGGAAGCGCGCGGCGCCAATCGACGATCGCGATCGCGGCCCCTGGTGGTTGGTGTTCAAGGATCAAAAACTTGATGGTTTCGAACCGCAAGTCGAGATCTCCAACCAGACCGTCGCCGCCGCCCAGGCGGCCTATTGGCAGTCGCTCGCCACCATCAAGGAGGCGCAGGCCGGTCTATTTCCAACCGTCACAGTAAATTACAAAGAAACCGGGTCGCATTTCGGGGCGGCGGCAATTGGGAGCGCACTAGGCACTGGAGTCACCAAAGGGGTTTTCAATCTTTCCGCCAACGGCAGCTGGGATCTCGATCTATGGGGCAAAATCCGCCGCACCGTCGAGAGTGACATCGCCGGCGCCCAGGTCTCCGCCGCGGACATCGCCAATGCCAAGCTCTCCACCCAGTCCCTCCTCGCTACTGCCTATTATAATTTGCGCGTGGCGGATGCGCTGCAGGCGCTGCTCGATCAAACGGTCGTGGAATACAAGAAGACGCTGGAGATTACACAAAACCAATATAAGGCCGGCACGGCCTCGATGGCCGACGTCGCAACCGCGCGGACGCAGGTTCTCACAACACAGTCTCAGGCGATTAATGTCGGCATCATGCGGGCACAGTTCGAACATGCGATCGCGGCCTTGATGGGCAAGCCGCCAGCGGAATTGACGATCAAACCGACGCCCCTCGGCTATAAGCTTCCCGATATTCCGGTGAGCGTGCCTTCAACCTTGCTCGAACGGCGTCCGGACATCGCGGCAGCCGAACGGAATATTCAGCAGGAAAATGCTTTGATTGGCGCCGCCATTGCCCTTTATTATCCCGACGTCAGCCTTTCCGGCATGTTCGGTTTCACGGGGACCGGCGCGCTCGCGATCTCGCTTGCCAATGAAGTCTGGACGATAAGTGGTTCGATCGCGCAAACCGCCTTCAATGCCGGCCTGTACGACGCGCAAGTCGAAGCGGCGATGGCAAGCTATCAGCAAAGCGTCGCCAACTACCGGCAGACGGTTCTGACGGCGTTCCAGCAGGTGGAAGATCAGCTCGCCGCGATTCGCATTTCGGCGCGCCAGCAAAAGGTCGCCGATGAAGCGGTCAAGTCGGCGCGAGAAGAGGTCGATATTCTTCTCAATCAATATCGCGCGGGCACCATCGCCTTCACCGCCGTCGTCGTCGGCCAAGCAATGTTGCTTTCCGACCAAGAGGCCGCTCTAACGGTAAGACAGAATCGGTTTTTGGCCACCATTGCGCTGATCGAGGCGCTCGGCGGCGGCTGGGACAACACCCTCCTGCCAAGCAGTGCCGCGCTCGAACATGTCAATCCGATCATTCCCCGTTTGTAAGAAAGTTTGCGCCAATCGGACCAAAATGTTTCACGTGAAACATTTTGGGTGTGTAAGTGCAATGAGGGGGGTGGATGAGAGAGATCACTCTCTACAAATTTTATGGATTATTGCCGCCTCCACCCCCGCCCCAAGGGTTGCCACTAATATTTCAAAGTCCCGCGCCTTCCCGTCCTATTCCTCGCTCCGAGCCCCATGGCCACGGCTCGCCATGGTCCTCTGCATATGCCTCGTCGGTCGCCGGGCTCTCGCCGTTTGCTCGCTTATTCCTTGCGGCGCGAGCATCCGCCTCGAAACGCCCGGTCTCCCTCGCCCTAGCCGGTACGCCTCGGGTTGGGAAGCGCGACGGATGGTGGGGCGAAGCACGGTTCGGCGATCTCGCTATTTGGGAGGTGGCCACGGATGGTGGAGTATGGGTCCGGCGCTCCGGCGGATGGGATGCGCGAGGGTTTGCCCGCTGGGAGCAATAGCGGGTAGCCGTGGACGCCATGGAAGGGTTGTCCGTGAGTGATGGCTCCGGGCATCATTGCTTGACCAGGTGAGCTGTTCAATATTTCTCGAATCTCACGCTGCGTTTTGCATCTCGGAATGCATATCATGGCTATTCTCACTCATATGTGTCCTCATTGTCTTACAGATCATGTCGGCCTAAGGATGGTCGCGTTCACTCATATTTATGATCAGACGCACACGGTGCATTTGGTTTGCCCGAAGTGCAAACTGCCAGGTGGGGCCACCGTGGATAGGCGCCCAGGGGCCATCGCCACGGACTTTCCTGAGCTCTTGCAAAGCGAAGATGAGATCATCTTCCATGGATGGGAGCTAGGTGGATTCTGACCGGATATTCCGAAGCCACAAATTCCAGAACTTCTGCCAAAAGACATAAAGCGAATCTATCTCCAGGCGGAGCGCAACTTCCCGATAGAAGGAAACGAAGAGGCCGCAGGCACCATGTATCGTAAGGCTCTCGATATAGGGTTAAAGAAACTCGATCCATCCCTTTCAGGAATGCTCGGACCAAGGATAAAAAACTTGCCGCATGGGAAGCTAACAGCCGACATCGCACTATGGTCGGACAATGTTAGGGGTGTTGGTAACGATGCGGCGCATGAAGAGACGCCAATCACAAGAGATGAATTAATAGCCCTTAGAAATTTCAGTGAAATGGTTCTGCGGTATCTTTTCACGTTACCGGCTATGGTGAAGAAACGCCGGGGCGAAACACTTGATTGGGAAACCAACTATAGCTAGCGCGGCTTCGTTCAGGCGAGGGGTACAGATGAAACGTATCGGACTGCCTCGATTTCATCCATTCCAGCTTTTGCGAGCAGAGTAACAAAATCGCCGATGACAAAATCCATTTTTGTGGACTGGGCACCACTTATATTTTCTTGGGTTTTTGTTAAGTCGAGCTGTTGTGTTTGCATCTTCAACCTTTTGCTTCACTTGATTACACTTACAAGCCAATTCACCGTCTTCACACACTCTCGAACACTTACGGCTTTTACCGCGACTTCAACGATTTCCTTGGCGAGCGGCGGCGCAAGCCGGACGGTCCTTTCGGCAGTGATCTTGTGGACGAAAACGAGGAAGTCGCGTCTCTCAAACTCATGGGCTGCCACATACCCAAACACCGCCCTTACCAACTTCGGCCGCAACGGCTCGACCGCATCCCAAACCAAACTCAATCGTCCCGGCTTCCTCCCGTCATGCAAAAATCCAAAACAAGGGTCCAATCCCGTAGCGACGATCGCCCGTGTAAGCCGGGCGGTTACGATCGCCGTGGAAAAATTCAGCATCGCCTGCATTGGATGCACTGCACCCCGCGCCGTGAGTTGCGCTCCCAGCTCGCCAAGCCGCCCTTGCGTGGCTCTCTGTCCGAGCGGGTGAGCTAGCTTTACGGCAGAGAGACGGACGCTACGTCCACCTTGACGGGCGAGTAAGAACGATCGTCGCCGCCGGGCGCGGGTTTTGTGTGACGGCCCTGCAATCCGGTATTGTTCCGCTAAGCACATCGAGACTGTTTATTTCCGATGACGTAGCGGCGTTCGTTTCACTGTTCGCTCCGGCTGCGATAGGCGATGCGAGACGGGCGGCGTTGAAGGTACGTGAACGGCAATTCAGAGCGGCATTCGATCCGGGGAAGACTGTTGCGATCGCAAAGGCGATTATTGGCAAAAAGATCAGGGCAGAAGGTCTTCGGCGGGAGGCCGGACAGACTTTCCTAGCCGGGCTGCATAGGGCCAAGACGGCGGACGATGTTCGCCATATCAAGGCACAGGCCGCGCAAGAGTTTTGGCGGCAATGGGCGGGGTTTGAGATGCGGTTTACCGGCGACGAAGCGCGGCGGACTTCGATGACCGGCGATGCGGCGTCAGCCGCACGAAGAACCGGTCAGAGATGAAATGGATGGAGGACCCTCGTTGCGATCGTCC
>VDMG01000282.1 GCA_006514895.1 Beijerinckiaceae bacterium | reverse complement strand
GCGGTCATCCCACCGCGCAAAACCCGCAAAACCCAGTACAATTACGACAAGGCCAAGCCTTTTGTTTTTCGGAAATGGTGTGGTTCACGCCTGGCCCTTTGAGTGATTCCTTTAGGATAGGTGGGAAAAATCGCTGGCGGACTGAGCAGGCTTGCATTTGTCTTTGAAGTAGACTTCGCTTGCCGCCGACAATGTGGCATAACCCCCGGCTCTTACGCGTCCTTACGCTATTGGCGCTAGCGCTTTGCTGGCCGGCGCCATTCGCCCAAATGCTCGCCCAGGCAAAGGATGCGTCCAGCGCGCCGTCATCCCCCGCGGGTTTTCAAGAATTTTTGCAAAGCCTCTGGCCGCTTGCGGAACAAAAAGGGATTTCGCGCGGGACGTTCGACGCGGCCTTCGCCGGGCTTGAGCCTGACTCCGCCATCCCCGCCGCGTCAAACGCCCAAGCGGAATTCGATAAGCCTCTCAAATCCTATGTTGCCGAGGCGGTGTCCGTCCGACGCATAGCGCGCGGCCGGGAATGTCTGCATGCGTGGCGCGGCGAACTTCTGCAGATCGAACAGCGCTTCGGGGTGCCGGCCACGATTGTCCTTGCGGCCTACGGCATGGAGACGGATTTCGGAAAAGCAGAGGGCGAGAGGGACGTCATTCGCTCGCTCGCGACCTTGGCTTACCTCCGGCAGGACCGGCCGGTTTTCCGCGACGAATTGATCGGCGCGCTTGTCATGCTCGGCAAGGGCGGCGTAGCCCGGGCGGCGATGAAAGGATCCTGGGCGGGTGCCATGGGCGGCCCGCAGTTCTTGCCCTCGGCCTTTCTCAACTATGCGGTCCGTTACGTGGGCACGGGCCCTGCCGATATTTGGAACAATCCCCTCGATAGCCTCGCCTCGATCGCGAATTTTCTGCGCCAATCCGGCTGGCAGCCGGGGCTCGGCTGGGGAATGGAAGTGACCTTGCCCAAAAATTTCGGCTTTGCTTCGTTGCATCAAAGTTTTGTTGCCTTTGCCGGGGAGGGGGTCAAAAGCGCCAATGGCGACGCGTTTCCGCAAGGCGAGGCGACTTTGTTCCTTCCGTCCGGCGCGGCGGGACCAGCTTTCCTCTTGTCTTCCAATTATTGGGTCGTCAAGGCGTACAATAATTCGGATTCCTACGCGCTGTCGCTTGCATTGCTTGCCGATCGGATCAATAGCAAGCCCGCCCTGCGCGGCCATTGGCCGGCGGGAGAGGTTTTTTTGAGCCGGACGCAAAAGGCGGAGATACAGCGCTTGCTCGTAAAACTCGGGCTTTATCATGAGCTGATCGACGGCCGTTTCGGGCAGGCCTCGCGCGATGCGATCCATGATTTCCAACTTCGCATCAAAGCGGGTCCAGCCGATGGCTTTGCCACGCCGGAACTGTTGGGTCGACTCGCCGTGGACGCAAGTGGCCTGTCGCGGTAATCAAGGTTCAATGGTGTCCTCTCTCACCGGTACGCCATGCCATTTTCGTCGCCACACAAAAATCATCGAAGCTTCCCGCCGCGATGGCGCGGCGCATGTCCTCCATGAGATCCTGGTAATAGGCGAGATTGATTTCCGTCAGCAGCATCATGCCGAGAATTTCTCCCGCCTTGACGAGGTGATGCAAATAGGCGCGGGAATAATTTCGCGCCGCCGCGCACGACGACAGCGGATCAACCGGCGACGGATCGTCCGCGTGGCGGGCATTGCGCAAATTGAGCCGCCCGGATCTCGTATAGGCAAGGCCATGGCGCCCCGCGCGTGTCGGCAGGACGCAATCGAACATATCGATGCCATGCCGTACCGCCTCCAATAGATCGTCCGGCGTGCCAACGCCCATGAGATAGCGGGGCTTATCCGTAGGAATCCATGGGAGCACGCAATCGATAATCGCGAGCATGACCGTTTGCGGCTCGCCGACGGCAAGCCCGCCCAGCGCGTAACCGTCAAAGCCCATATCCGCGAGCGCCTTCGCGCTTTCCACCCGCAACGTCTCGAGATCGCCGCCCTGGACGATGCCGAACACCGCGCGGCCGGATTTTGCGGCAAAGGCCGCCTTGGAGCGCTCCGCCCACTTCAGCGAGAAAAGCATGGCGCGGCGCGCTTCGGATTCCGGGCAGGGAAGCTTGACGCATTCGTCGAACTGCATCGCGATGTCGGAACCGAGCAGATCCTGAATTTTCATTGCGCGTTCGGGAGTCAACACATGCGTCGCGCCGTCGATGTGGGATTGAAACGTCACGCCATTCTCATCGAGCTTTCTGAGCTTGGCGAGCGACATGACTTGGAACCCGCCGGAATCGGTCAGGATTGGCGAAGGCCAATTCATGAATTCGTGCAAACCGCCCAGCGGCGCGATCCGCTCGGCGCCTGGCCGCAACATGAGATGATAAGTGTTGGCGAGGACAATATCGGCGCCGAGCGCTTTCACCGTTTCGGGGTGCATCGCCTTGACGGTGGCGGCCGTCCCGACCGGCATGAAAGCCGGCGTGCGGATTTTTCCCCGGGGCGTCGCGATAATTCCCGCGCGGGCAGCCCCATTCTGGCTCAAGACTTCGAAGCGGAAAGCCTCGCTCACGCGCCATCCTCCGCACCGGCTGGAAACAGCAAACATGCGTCGCCATAGCTATAGAACCGGTAGTTTTCCGCGATCGCATGCGCATAGGCCGCCTGCATGGTCTTCAGGCCGGAAAAGGCGGCGGCCAACATGAACAGCGTCGAGTGCGGCAGATGGAAATTGGTCAACAGCGCGTCCACCGCCTTGAACCGATAGCCAGGGGTGATGAAGATCGATGTTTCACCGGCAAAAGCCTTAATCCTTCCATCTTGCCTTCCATCCGGCCGCGCCGCCGTTTCGAGAAGTCTCAGACTGGTCGTCCCTGCCGCGACGATCCGTCCCCCAGAGGCGCGCGCCCGGTTCAAGGCATCGGCGGTGGCTTGCGTGACCTCGCCCCATTCGGCGTGCATCTTGTGGTCTCTCGTGTCGCTCTCCTTGACCGGCAAGAAAGTGCCCGCACCCACATGGAGTGTCACTTTTTGAATGGAAACACCCCGCGCAGCAAACGCGGCAAGGAGCCTTGGCGTGAAATGGAGGCTCGCGGTCGGCGCCGCGACCGCGCCGGGTTTTTGCGCGAACAAAGTCTGATAGTCTTGGCCATCCCTCTTATCCGCCGGGCGGCGGCCGGAAATATAAGGCGGCAGGGGCATTTGTCCGATCTGTTCGATCGCCGTGTCGAGCGCCTCCCCTGCGAGCCCGAACTTCAGCAAGATTTCTCCCTCTTCGCTTTTTGAAACCACCTCCGCATCGAGACTCTCCGCGCCGCTTTTTGTGGTGTTTGTGCTGTCCGCGCTAGCGAAGCGAATGGTTTCGCCTTGTTTCAGCTTCTTGCCTGGCCGCGCGAAAGCACGCCACAAGGCTTCTCCTTCGCGGCGGAACAAAGTCGCTTCAATCCGCGCCGAGGCTTCGCCACGGACACGGTGTCCCTGCAGCCGCGCTTTGATGACGCGTGTATCGTTGACTGCGAGGACGTCGCCCGGCCCAAATTGATTGGGCAGGTCGAGAATCACGCGGTCCTCGAAACGCGGCGAAGCCTGCGGGCGGACAATGAGGAGCCGCGCTGTGTCGCGCGGTTCCGCGGGCCGCAGTGCGATACGTTCGGGAGGCAGATCGTAATCGAAGAGATTTACGCGCATAATAATGTGATTGCGCGCAGGTAGATTGTCGCCCGCAAGATTTTCGTATCCTAATCCTCGTCCATAATCCTCGGGTCAATCCCTAGGATTGGTCTGCCTTCAATCATCGAGCCTGACTGACGAGCCGCGGAACCCTTCAGGAGATTTCGCTATTCCTCTGAGCAACTTCGTTACCTTGTTGCTTAACTGTCAAATAGGAGCATGGATTGATTTAAATAGCCGCAACGAGCGCAGACCCTCTGCTGCTGTGCCACAGCCGTTATGATTTGATCGCGATTCCAGAGACACATTTCCCTCGGAGGCTGAGGCGAAATAAAATCGTCGAAGCGATATACGACGTCAGTTGGAAGTGAAAACGGGGCAGAAAACAGATCTAACAATCGAAACTCTCCAGTCAATACATCAACGTTTTGGAACTCCTTGTCGTTCTTGTGTGTCGTAGTTAATAAGAACGGCGTTCCCGATGATATGGAATTTTTCAGAAACAGAAAAATATCGTTGTAACTGAAATGAAATAAGCAATCCCTGCATAGAACAATATCACCTTTCGGCAAGGGATCGGCTGCCAGATCAGCCAGAATGAAACGGTGCTGAGAATCTTCATATTTTTTAATATTATTTGAAATCAGGTCAGGAACTATATCAATGCCTGTGTAATTTACATCCGGAGCTAACGTAAGCAATTTCATCCAATTGAAATCCCCGCATGGAGCGTCTACTATGCTCATTAGGTTCCATGTGGACAATATTACTGGCAGGTGGGCTCTAATCTCTCGCGTGGCGAGCTCGCTCGATCCGATGCCACTCAAGCTTTCCGATTTGCCCCATAAGCTGTTCTTATATATGTCTGTGAAGATGGATTCACGGTCTTTAGAGATAAGGGAAACTGCGCGCCTAAGAGCTGCCCTCAGACCATTCCGGCGATAAAAGTATAGGGTTTTCGAGAATAGTCTTCGCACTTTGGAATTCCCTTCGTCGAGGTTCACCTCGATCGCCTGTCACACTTCATCGTGGCAAATATCGTAATGGGAGGGACACGAGTACCATGTCTTCGGAAGAGCCACGGCTCCTCTGAGGCAGCGGGTTGATCTGCCATTCGCCGAGTGAGGTCCCTGCTGAGCCTGAGATTGCCGATTTCGACGGGTTTTGACAATACGTCTGGCGTACCGTTTGAGTGCTTCAAGACGACGCGGGCTGCGGATTTCGAGGGAGAACAAAGACGCGAGCCCGTGTAAAAGTATCCACGGTTACTTGCGTTCCTAAAGCACCACGTTTTAACTCACAGACGCGCTGATAATTCTATCGGGGTCGCGGACGGGTTCGCCGCGTTTGATCTTGTCGACGTTCTCCATGCCCGACGTGACCTTTCCCCAGACGGTATATTGCTTGTCGAGAAAGCGCGCGTCGTTAAAGCAGATAAAGAACTGCGAGTTGGCGGAATTTTTATCCTGCGCGCGGGCCATGGAGCAGGTGCCGCGGACATGCGGTTCGGCGTTGAACTCGGCCTTGAGGTTGGGGTATTTCGAGCTGCCCGTTCCGGTCCCATGCGGACAGCCGGTCTGCGCCATGAACCCCTCGATCACCCGATGGAAGGCGACGCCGTCGTAAAATTTTTCAGCCACGAGCTTCTTGATATGCGCGACATGCGCGGGCGCGAGATCGGGCCGCAACGCGATGACGACCGGCCCTTGCGTAGTCTCTAGTTTGAGCGTGTTACCGGCCTCGGCCATCCCGGCCTCCCAATTTTATTTCTCTGGCCCTGCCATAGCCGATGCGCGGACCGGCGTAAACCTTGGCGGAGCGTGACGGCAAACAGCGGGCGGAAAAGCAGCGGGGGCCTTGCACGGCCGAAGGTGGCGTCTTGGTTTGAAAGAACGCCAACGCGGCAAAAATTAACAATAAAAATTCCCGCACGTCTGCTGGGGGCGCGCGGGAACCGGAAAAATCGCTTGGTATCAGTTCAATTTAGGGCATCGTCCACCAGCACCCAAACGCTTTCCGCCGCGGCGGTGACAGAATAATGCCGTCGCGGGAGCCTGCGCGCATCCCCCAAGTGGGAGGTTGACATTATTTCTCAGTCCAGCCGGAAAAGGCGCGATTTGTCATAAATCCATGTAAAATCAAGCTTGAAATGGCGAAATGCAGGCGCAATGCCGTGACTGGCAGCCTCTCACGTTTTATTACAAACCATTTTTCTTAGTGATCAATCGCCCGCAAACGTCGGCGGCGCAGCTTGCCCCGCGGCCTTGGTTTATTTTTTGCCGGAGGCTGCATCGGCGGCGATTTGCATCTTGACGATCTTATCCGGGTCCGTCACCGCGCCATTGTCTTCCCTGGAGCCCTTCTTGATCTTATCGACCACATCCATCCCGGAAACCACCTGGCCGACGACCGTGTATTTGTTGTTCAGGAACGACGCGTCGGCGAAGCAGATGAAAAACTGCGAATTGGCCGAATCCGGATCTTGCGAGCGGGCCATGCCGACAGTGCCGCGTTTGAACGGCTCGGCGGAAAATTCGGCCGGAATATTGGGAAGATCGGATTTGCCCATGCCGGTGCCGGTCGGATCGCCCGTCTGCGCCATGAATCCGTCAATGACCCGGTGGAACACGAGGCCGTTGTAGAAACCGCGCTTCGTCAAGGCCTTGATTTGGGTCACATGTTTGGGGGCGAGATCGGGCCGCAGAAGGATCGTGATCCGGCCGTCCTTGGTGTCGAGATAGATCGTGTTTTGCGGGTCTTGCAATGGCGCGGCGGAAACCGCATTCGAGATGGAGGCACAGTTAAAGGCCAAGCTCAATGCTAAGCTCAAGGCCAAGCCAGTGGAGACGATCATCCGATGAAGAGTCATTTGATTCTTTCCTTTGAAACAACGTAAATAGAGAACTCATCTCGGCGGCCGCCGTTTGGCGAGCGCTTGCGCGACCGCGGCGGGCACGAAAGCCGACACGTCGCCGCCGAGCCCGGCGATTTGCCGCACCAATGTCGCGCTAATGTGACGGACTGCGGGCGAAGCGGCCAAAAATACTGTTTTAATCTCCGGCGCCATCGCGGCGTTCATCGCTGCCATGCGCATCTCGTCGTCAAGGTCGCTGCCGTCGCGCAGGCCGCGCAGAATGAGGCTCGCTCCGGCTTCCCGCGCGGCCTCCACCGCAAGCCCGCAAAACGTGCGCACCGAAAGTTTATACGCGGGGGCAGTGGCAAGGCCTCCGCTGATGGTCTCGATAAGAGCGGCGCGCTCCGCGGCGCTGAACATTGGCGTCTTGCCGGGATGGGTGCCAATCGCGACGACAAGCTCGTCGCACAAAGCCCCGGCACTTTCGATGATATCGACATGACCATTGGTCAGGGGATCGAAGGAACCCGCATAGAGCGCGACGCGGTTCATATTCCCTCCTTGCCCGCGCCGTGCGGTTTCAATTCACGCCAAGCTTTTTCTGCAGGCTTGAGGAGGATGTCGTGTATTGGAACGTCAGCCTCTTGCCGGGGTAGACATAGTGGTAGATTTTTTGCGCCGCCAGCGCACCCTCGTGAAAGCCGCACAAAATGAGCTTCAGCTTGCCCGGATAATGATTGATGTCGCCAATCGCGAAAATGCTTGGCACGTTGGTTTCGAACGTCCCCGCATCGACGGGAACGAGGTTCTCGTGCAGGTTCAAGCCCCACTCGGCGACCGGGCCGAGCTTCATCGTGAGCCCGAAAAACGGGATGAGCCTTTGGCAAGGAATTTCATGCGATCCGCCGCTCGCGTCCTTGACGGTCACCGAGGCGAGCTCGCCTGCTTCGCCTTTAAGTGAGGAAATCTGGCCAAGGCGTAATTCCATGCGTCCGGCGGTCACAAGTTCACGCATGGCCTTGACCGAATGGGGAGCGCCGCGAAACTCGTCGCGCCGGTGGACCAAGGTCAGATGCTTGGCGACAGGCTGCAGATTGAGAGTCCAATCGAGCGCCGAATCGCCGCCGCCGACGATCACCACATGTTTGCCGCGAAAATCCTCGATCTTTCGCACCGCGTAGAAGACAGACTTTCCCTCATAGGCTTCGATGCCCGGGACCGGCGGTTTCTTCGGCTGGAACGAACCGCCGCCCGCGGCCACGATAACGGCTTTGCATTCAAAACTTTGGCCGCCGTCGGCGCGGATTCGAAACAACGGCGCATCGGCGCTCCCCAAAACCTCCAGGGACTCGACCATTTCGCCATAATGGAAGGTGGGATGAAACGGTTCGATTTGCCGCAGCAAGGCATCGACGAGCTCCTGCCCGGACAGTTTTGCAAAGCCCGGAATATCGTAGATCGGCTTTTCGGGATAAAGTTCCGCGCATTGACCGCCCGGCTTCGGCAAAATATCTATGAGATGGGCTTTGATGTCGAGGAGGCCAAGCTCGAACACGGCGAAGAGACCGGCCGGCCCGGCGCCGACAATGACGACGTCGGTTTTTATGCTTTCACTCATTCCTTGCTCCGGACCCCATTACTGTAAAATTGCAACGAAATTCCTCATGGTGCCACTCGCGCGGTTCGCACTGGGCTGTTTGCCGCCGGGAGCCGCTCAGCTCCCCGAAAAAACCTCTAGCCCTGCCGGTCCGGCGTGGTGACGGTGAGCCCGTCGAGCTCCGGCGTGACCTTGATTTGGCAACAAAGCCGCGAGTTGGGTTGCACCTTATACGCAAAATCCAGCATGTCTTCTTCCTGGTCGGACGCCTTGCCGGTGAGGGCCACCCATTTTTCGCCGACATAGACATGGCACGTCGCGCAGGCACAGCCGCCGCCGCATTCGGCGGCAATCTCGGGGATGCCGTTGCGGATGGCGGCCTCCATGACCGTGGAGCCCTCTTGCGCCTCGATGGTCCGGGCTTCGCCGCTTGAGTCGATATAGGTGATTTTGACCATTGATCCTGCATTTGCCTTGGCCCGCGCGGCGGACGAAGGCCTTTTTTGAATGAGGGGGCAAGTCTATATTTATGATAGTTTCACTAATCAAGTGCCGCACGGCACAAAGTACCCGGCTCAAGGGACCATCAGCCGGTCGCGAGCGGAACGACCACTACGGTGATCCAAAGCGTGTTCCCTTCCGGGCACCTCTTCCAATCCCAGCCGGAAAGACAGTCAATCATTTGTAGGAAAAAAATTCTTCTCCGGTTCGGCCATCCCTCCCCCCACGGGCACCACCCGCCACAGGCTCAAAAAAATCGCGGACTAAAAGATAAACCCTATCGCACTCTTGCGCTTGCGCCAAATCCCCGCTTCGTATTGCGGCGCGCCTTCCAGATGTGCGTTTGCGCAAACCGTCGATCGTACCAAAACGTTTCACGTGAAACATTTTTGTCCGATTGGCCAAGATTTTCGTACATTCTGGATCATGGCCTTATCCGAATGACCGGCGTCAAAGAAGATTCACCGGCACCTTGAGATAGGTGACACCATTGTCTTCCGCGGGCGGAAGCTGCCCGGCCCGCATGTTGACTTGCACGGAGGGGATGATTAGCCTCGGCATTTGCAGCGTGGAGTCGCGCCGCTGACGCATCTCCACGAACTGATCCTCAGCGACGCCATCGTTGATCTGAATGTTGTGCGCGCGTTGCTCGGCGATCGTGGTCTCCCATCGATAGTCGGCGCGCCCGGGCGGCAAGTAATCGTGGCAGACGAAGAGACGCGTTTGTGGCGGCAAAGCAAAAATCTTCTGGACCGACCGGTAGAGCTGACGCGCGTCACCGCCGGGAAAATCGCATCGCGCCGTGCCATAGTCGGGCATGAACAAAGTATCGCCGATGAAGGCCGCGTCACCGAAAATATAGCTCATGCAAGCGGGCGTGTGGCCGGGCGTATGGATGGCGCGGCCGGAGAGGCCGCCGATCTCGATTACGGCGCCATCGTCGAACAAAGCGTCGAACTGGCTGCCGTCGCGTTTAAACTCGGAGCCGGCGTTGAAGACCTTGCCGAAGACATTCTGCACGATCGTGATATTGGCGCCGATGCCAATCATACCGCCGAACCGCTCCTTCAAATAGGGCGCGGCCGAAAGATGATCCGCATGCGCATGCGTCTCCAATATCCATTCGCCGATCAAGTCATTCTCTTCGACGTAAGCGGCGATCGATTCGGCCGAACCGGTCGACGTGCGCCCAGATGCCGGATCGAAATCGAGAACCGGGTCGATGATCGCGCAGGCGTTCGAGCGCGGATCTTTCACCACATAGCTCACGGTATTCGTGGACTCGTCGAAGAACGCCTGGACCTTTGTCTGCATGGCCGCCTCCTCGCCGGGCAGCGCCCAAAAATGACTGCTCAAACCGGACGACCACGATAGCTGCGCAAACCCCCGCGGCGCCGCCGCGTCAAAGTCCGAGCAAAGCGGGGTAGGAACAGACACGGCAAACGCTTTGTGAAGCTGTTTGCCATGCA
The DNA here is from genome assembly GCA_006514895.1 of Beijerinckiaceae bacterium. Lineage (GTDB taxonomy): Bacteria > Pseudomonadota > Alphaproteobacteria > Rhizobiales > Beijerinckiaceae > Methylocapsa. Next base: position 21,234 of record VDMG01000282.1, on the reverse strand, counting down.
ACGATTCAGTCTACCTCTTCTTTTCGTGATCTTTGTCGCCAAACCATGCTTTAGCGGCGATCCCGCCTGCGCGCTTCCACCGATCTCCGCACTGCCAGCAAGCGACGCGACCGCAGCTGCAATGATCATCAACCGGCGCATTTGCTTCTCCTTGTACGTTCCAGTCTGAGTATGTTCCAGTCTGAGGCATACTGTATAAAACTTGGGCAGTCTTGCAAAAAATCAATTCAATTCAATCAAAAAAATGCGCGAATCTCAGGCGGATCACTCAGCCGCCGGTCTTGCGGGCGCGTTTGGCCAAAGTGCGCAGCCGCAAGGCGTTAAGCTTGATGAAGCCCGCCGCGTCGCGATGGTCATAAGCGCTCGCGCCCTCCTCGAAGGTCACGAGATCCTGATCGTAGAGGGAGTAGGCGCTCGAACGTCCAACGACGGAGGCCGAGCCCTTGAAAAGTTTCAGACGCACCCGGCCAGTGACGAATTCCTGGCTGCGATCGATCAGGGCTTGCAGCATTTCGCGCTCCGGCGAAAACCAAAAGCCGTTGTAGATGAGCTCGGCATATTTCGGCATCAGTTCGTCTTTGAGATGGGCGGCGCCGCGATCGAGCGTGATCTGCTCGATCCCGCGATGCGCGTGATAAAGAATCGTGCCGCCGGGCGTCTCATACATGCCGCGCGATTTCATGCCGACGAAACGGTTTTCGACGAGATCGAGACGCCCGATCCCATGCGCGCGGCCAAGCCCGTTCAAACGCGCGAGCAGGGCCGCTGGTGATAACGGCTCGCCATTGACGGCGGCTGCATCGCCTCGGGCGAAATCGATTTCGACATATTCAGGCTCATTTGGCGCATCCTCCGGATTGAGCGTGCGGGAATAGACATAATCCGGCACCTCGCGCGCGGGATCTTCCAGCACCTTGCCTTCCGAGGACACATGAAGAAGATTAGCGTCGACGGAAAATGGCGCTTCGCCGCGCTTGTCCTTGGCGATCGGAATCTGGTTTTGCTCCGCGAAGGCAATGAGCGCGGTGCGCGAAGTCAAGTCCCACTCGCGCCAGGGCGCGATGACTTTGATGTCGGGCTCCAGCGCATAGTAAGAAAGTTCGAAGCGCACCTGATCGTTGCCCTTGCCGGTCGCGCCATGCGCCACGGCATCGGCTCCGGTCAGCCTTGCAATCTCGATCTGTTTCTTTGCGATCAACGGCCGCGCGATCGAGGTGCCAAGGAGATAGAGCCCCTCATATTGGGCATTGGCACGGAACATCGGAAAGACATAGTCGCGGACGAATTCCTCGCGCAAATCCTCGATGAAAATATGCTCCGGCTTAATGCCGAGCAGAAGCGCCTTCTGGCGGGCCGGTTCAAGCTCCTCGCCTTGCCCGAGATCGGCGGTGAAAGTCACCACCTCGCAGCCATAATTTGTCTGCAGCCATTTGAGGATGATCGATGTGTCGAGACCGCCCGAATAGGCGAGCACGACTCTTTTGACGTCCTTGATTGCAGCTGCCATGGAGAACTCACGGAGTTTGAGAGGCCGCGCGACTATAGTGGGCAAGCCCGGCCGCGCAAGTGCGTCCACGGCGATCTTCCAAATTTGCGGCGGCCCAAGTGGTTTCTGGCCTTGCGCCAAACTGACCGCCGCGTCGGCCAAGGCGTCATGGTTAAGTGGCGTTTAAGAAATTGGTTTCAGTCTTCCCTTCGCATTGGCCCTGGCCGCGGTTCCCGGGCGCTTCGAAAGGATGAAATCTATGCGTTCAAAAGTTATCACACGCGGCATTGCAGGGGCGGCGGCGATGGCCGGCCTTTTTTCCCTAGCAGGGCACGCCACCGGCGCCAATTACGCGGCCTCTTCACCCGATTTCGTCCCGGTGCCGACTCAAGAAAAGGTTGAGTTTGCCAGCAATTGGTACGTGCGCGGCGATCTTGCCTATGCTCAGGAAACCTATCCCGAAATTGCGCCCGATTCGACGTTTGTCTCATCGACGTCCGTGCTCAACGCATATAGCGTTGGAGCCGGATTCGGGTACAAGGCTGATTGGTTCCGGACAGACCTCATTCTCGATTATCGCTCAAAGGTCCAGGCGGCTGGAATCGGCCCGTCGGCACAATGCATCACGGCCGTTGACGCCTCGGGAAATGTCACCGCGACCGACATTTGCACCAGTCACCTCGATACCGAAATTCACCGCTGGGATTTGTTGGCCAATTATGTCGATCTCGGCACATGGGATGGCTTCACGCCCTATATTGGAACCGGAGCCGGCGTGACCTGGTCGCGGCTCTGGCAATCCGACACTTGGACGATGAGCAACGGTTTGCCTTACCAGGTCAGTAGCAATGGTTTCTTCTTCGATTTCGACCGCAGCCAAACGCAAATGCACTACCAATTCGCCTGGGCGCTCATGGCCGGAGTTGGGATTGCGATGACTGACCACGCGCAGCTTGACGTCGGCTACCGCTTTCTTGATCTTGGAGCCGTCTCTGGCTTTTCAGGCATGACAGGGACATCCGTATCTCAGAGGGTCTTTGTTAACGAGCTGCGTGCCGGGGTGCGTTATATGATTGATTAGCTTATTGGCCTGGGTAAGTTGGAACAATTCGGTCTCGAAAAAGCCGGTCGACTTTTTCGGGACATGCTCTATGGGAGGAACCAGCAGACGGCCGCCACAGGAAAGAAGCGGACCGGCGGCTTATAAAAGCTTGCGGATTGTTTTCCAGCTAGGACCCGGCCATTGCATCGCGCGGGCGGCCGGTGGCAAGAGGACCATGCAACATGCGCCGGCTGATCATCGAGGAGCCCTATTCCAAGGCGGCCTTGCTGAGCCGGCGCCTCGCGGTATTTTCGCTTGCCGTCGCTATCCTGGGCCTCTTGGGCGTTGCCCGGGGCCGTGACCTACTCGCGGTGCTCGGCGGGTCATTGATCATCGCCTGCGCCGCGATCCTATCTTCGATTTTGGCTTTCATTGTGATCTGGCGCAGCGGCCGCAAGGGCGCGGGACAGGCCTTCGCGGGTCTCGTCCTCGCGGCATTGCTTTTGGCCTATCCGGCCATTCTCGCGCAACAGACCTTGCGGCTGCCGCGTCTTCCCGATATTTCGACCGATCTCGCCGATCCGCCGGACTTTTCCCTCTCGCGCGAGGCGCTGGCCGCCCGCGGAGGCGCCACCCCGCCAAGTGTCGCCATTGCCCGGCGCAAGGCGCAGCTCAAGGCTTTTCCGCAGATACAACCGATTCTCCTCGATCTCGATGCGCCGGATGCCTTCGCCGCCGCCGTGAAGGCGGTGACGGCAACCGGCTGGACAATCGTCGAACAAAGGCCTCCGGGGGGCCGCTCTGATCTTGCCCACATCGACGCGATCGCCACCAGTTTTATCCTCGGCTTTCCTTCCGATATCACCTTGAGGTTCCGGCCTCTCGCCGGTCAGACGCGAATCGACATCCGCGCGGTGTCTCGCTTCGGGCCCTATGATTTCGACGCCAATTCGCGCCATATCGCCAATTTCGAGGCGGCCCTGACGGCCGTCGTCGACAAGAAATAAAAATTCATGGCGACGATCATGCGCGGTCCCCGGATGCTCCCACCAAACGAAGTCCGTTCGAAATCGCCTTGCGCAGAAGCTGGACGGAAGAGGGAATAGTTGGACGAACGCCAAGAACAGGGGTAAGTTTGCACACCAATAGGCGCGAGAGCGGAGGCGCTGTAGAGGTTTTCGAGAGAGAATGGATCCAACCGGTGTGCCCCCCGATGGCGACAAGCCTGCAATCGTCGAACCATCCCCTCACGGCGACGCTCCAGACATCACTCAACGCTTTCTGCGGCAGCGCATCAGGCAACAGCAGATACTGGCTGATTTGGGTGTAAAGGCGCTGCAAGGAGCCTCATTTGACGAAATGCTCACGGAAACGGTGCGGCTAACGGCGGAAGGCCTGCGTTCCGAGTTCTGCAAAGTTCTTGAGCATATTCCATCTGAAAACCGGCTCCTCGTTCGTGCAGGCGTTGGCTGGGAGCCGGGCGTTGTTGGCGTCGCCAGCGTCGGCACAGATCTCGCTTCACCTTCAGGATTTGCGCTGCGAACCGGCAAGCCCGTCATATCCAACCAGCTCGAAAATGAAGAGCGATTCAGAACGCCTGAATTGCTTCGGAGGCATGGTATCCGGCGGGCCATGAATGTCATCCTACAGGGCGACGGAAAGCCGTTCGGCGTGCTGGAAGTTGATAGCCGGTCCAATGATGGATTCGAGGAGCATGACATCGCGTTCCTGCAGGGGGCAGCCAACATTCTCGGCATGGCGATCGAACGCGAGCAACGCGAGAGAAGCCTCAAGACTACGCTGGAGCGTCAGCAGTTTCTCTTAAGAGAGATGAATCACCGGGTAAAAAACAGCCTTTCAATGGTTGCGAGCATGCTTCATTTGCAGGCCAGCGACGTTGGCGACGCGAATCTAACCCTCCATCAATGAGGCTTCGCATCGCGTCGCGGCAATCGCCCGAACTCACGATCAGCTCTACCGCGGATCCGATATCGCCCGGCTAGACGTTGGAGAATATATTGAAGCGATTTGCAAAGACTTGGATGAAAGCGTTTCACAGTGTGAGATTCATACTAATGTTCAACATGGAATTGAAATAGAAACCGATCGCGCAATATCAGCGGCTTTGATGGTTAACGAACTCATTACGAATGCTGCCAAATATGCGTACCAAGGTCAATCGGGCGGGAAGATTTGGGTTACTGTTGCTCGTATGGGCGATGATGATGTTTCAGTGTCCGTGCGCGACGAAGGCGCTGGCCTGCCAGCGGACTTTGATCTGCGCAAGCCAAAGGGATTCGGAATGCGAGTCGTCGGTTTTCTCGCACAGCAGTTGAAAGGCTCCTTGGCTGTCCGAGTTCGCGATCCCGGCACGGAGTTCTTGGTCACTATTCCGCGACACGTCTAACATTAAGGGCGGGGCGAAAAATGCTGCCAGGCACCACCGCTCCTTCGGCTGTAACGAGCCCTCTCCGCGAGATCTTCGAGATGCGCGAGGACCGAAAGGGCCGCCGCGTTTGTTAGCGCCGGGTCGAGGCCTTTGTAGATATTGGCAACGAGCGCCGGGCCGTCGTGTCGCCGGCATTGAGCCGGGAGAGAATCGATTTTTCTCGCACGCGGCGATGCTGGATAAGTGCGCGCACGTAGCGTTGCGGCTCCTTAACCTCGCCGCCATGCCCCGGCCAATAGATTTTGTCCTGCCTCGCCAAAAGCTTTGCGAGCGAGGCCATGTAGTGGCGCATCGCGCCATCCGGCGGCACGACGACCGAGGTCGACCACGCCATCACATGATCGCCCGAAAACAGGGCGTTTTCTTGCGGCAAGGCGAAAGCTTGATGGTTTTTCGCATGGCCGGGCGTCTCGACGCAGACCAGCGAGAAATTTGCCGCCTCGATCGCTTCGCCCTCGCGCATGATCGCATCAGGAGCGTAAGTGGAAGCGTGGGCGGCGTCAATGGGATGACCGGAAAGTTGGCGCGAAAAATCATGCGGCGCGCAGCCGACGATTTTCGCCCCCGTCGCGGCTTTTAACGCCCGCGCGCCCGGGGAATGATCCCTATGCGTGTGGGTGACAAGAATTGTTGTGACGGTCTCGCCTCATGGGAACAACATCGAGGCTGTCTGTCACAAGCCTGAGTGACGGCCGCCGGGTTTTGCTGGACTTGATGCTTTGGGTTGTGGCAATTATGGACGATGGGGAGCCGTAAAGGCGTCGCGATGCGGCCGCCGGCGCGCGAATGCAAGAGCGGCTCCATGCGGGCGTGGCGGAACTGGTAGACGCGCTGGACTCAAAATCCAGTTCTGGTGACAGAGTGCCGGTTCGACTCCGGCCGCCCGCACCAGCTTTTTAAGGCTTGACACAGGATGGCACCTGCATGGATGCCAGTGCGCCCGGCGATCTTCTTGGCCGCGCGTCATAGCCCTGCTCGCCCGGCCGGCTCGCGGTTCCTCAGTCCCGCGACGGGCGGCGGCGGGCTGGGCTCCTTGACCAGGCTACCAGAGCAATTCCCCTTCAAACATAAAGCTTGCCGCCCTTCTCCAAAAACTCGGCGCTTTTGTCCGCCATGCCTTTTTCGCGCTCGGCCATCGCGGCGGCCTCCTCGCGAATATCCTGGGTGATTTTCATCGAGCAAAATTGCGGACCGCACATCGAACAGAAATGCGCGGTTTTATGCGCGTCCTTAGGCAGCGTCTCGTCGTGGAAGAGTTTTGCCGTCTCGGGATCGAGACCCAAGTTGAACTGATCCTGCCAGCGGAAATCGAAGCGTGCGCGGGACACCGCATCGTCTCTGATTTGCGCAGCCGGATGCCCCTTGGCGAGATCGCCGGCATGCGCCGCGATGCGATACGTAATGACGCCCACCTTCACGTCATCGCGATCCGGCAGGCCAAGATGTTCCTTCGGTGTCACATAGCAGAGCATGGCGCAGCCAAACCAGCCGATCATCGCGGCGCCAATGCCTGACGTGATGTGGTCATAGCCCGGCGCGATATCGGTCGTCAGCGGTCCGAGCGTATAGAATGGCGCCTCGCCGCATTCCTCAAGCTGCTTTTCCATGTTGATCTTGATCTTGTGCATCGGCACATGGCCGGGACCTTCGATCATGACCTGACAGCCCTTGGCCCAAGCGATTTTCGTCAGTTCGCCCAGGGTTTCGAGCTCGGCGAATTGGGCGCGGTCATTGGCGTCGGCGATTGAGCCCGGCCGCAAGCCATCGCCCAGCGAGAAGGACACATCATAAGCGCGCATGATGTCGCAAATCTCGCCGAAGCGTTCGTAAAGAAAACTTTCCTTGTGATGCGCGAGGCACCAGCGCGCCATGATCGAGCCGCCGCGCGAGACGATGCCGGTGGTGCGCTTGGCGGTCAGCGGCACATAGGCGAGCCGCACGCCGGCATGGATCGTGAAATAATCGACGCCCTGCTCGGCCTGCTCGATCAAAGTATCGCGGAAGATTTCCCAGGTCAGCTTGACGGGATCGCCGTCGACCTTTTCGAGCGCCTGATAAATCGGCACGGTGCCGATCGGCACCGGCGCATTGCGCAGGATCCAGTCGCGGATATTGTGAATATTGCGCCCGGTCGAGAGATCCATCACGGTGTCGGCGCCCCAGCGGATCGCCCAGACCATTTTCTCGACTTCCTCGGCGACGGAAGACGTCACCGCCGAATTGCCGATATTGGCATTGACCTTGACGAGGAAATTGCGGCCGATGATCATCGGCTCGAGTTCCGGATGATTGATATTGGCGGGGATGATCGCGCGGCCCCGCGCAATCTCATCGCGGACGAATTCCGGCGTCACAAAGGAAGGGATCGCGGCGCCAAAACTCTCGCCGTCCTTGAGCCGCGACTCCGCGCCTTCGGGCATATGCTCGCGGCCGAGATTTTCCCGCGCGGCAACAAAAATCATTTCCTCCGTGATGATCCCGGCGCGGGCAAATTCATATTGGGTGACGCGGGCACCATCGCGGCCTCGCCTCGGCTGCCGATTCGCCGGGCAGGGCGGCACCAGGCGGCCGGGCAAAACGCCGCCATTATCTTCCGGCCGCACCGCGCGGCCTTGATAGGTTTCGAGCCCTTGCCGCGCAGAAAGCCACGGCTCACGAACGAGGGGAAGTCCTTGCGAGAGATCGATCGCAACATCGTCTTGCGTATAGGGTCCCGAGGGGTCGTAGACTCTCACCGGCGGCTCGTTGGCGGCAGGGTCGAGCGCGATTTCCCGGAACGGCACGGCAATGTCGGGCCGGCCCTCCGGATGATGATAGATCTTTTTCGAGCCAGGCAACGGCCCGCATGTCACGCTTTGCGGAACGATGTTTTGTGGCTTCTCCCGAATATTCATCGCGATCCTCCGCTTCAGAGTTTTCCAGCGAGGCGGGAGGCGGATGCGAGGCGGCGAGAGCTCAGCTCGTCCGCGTGGCCGCTCCCTTCGCTGGTATTACCCAGATTCAGGTTCTACGGGTGTGATCTCAGCCGCCGTCGCCGGCAGCACCCCATGGCGAGCCAATAAGTATAGGGCGCGCCGACAGATCGGGCAAGCTGGGCGAAATCTTCACCGCTCGGGAGCGGCCGCGCTGTCATGCCAGCGGCCGAGCAGATAGGCGGACAGCCCGGACAGCGCCGCGAAGATCGCGATGCCGGCGGCCGAGATCAAGGCGAGGGCGGCGAACATGCGCGGAATGTTCAAGCGATAGCCGGCTTCCGCGATGCGGAAGGCAAGGCCAGCCCCCTTGCCCGCATTGCCCGCCGCGAGTTCGGCGACGATCGCGCCGATGAGCGCGAGGCCGCCGCCGATCCTGAGCCCCCCGAGGAAATAAGGCAAGGCAGCGGGCAGCCGTAAATAAACCAGCGTTTGCCAGCGCGTCGCGCGATAAAGCTTGAAGAGATCGGCGAGATTGCGGTCTGCCGAGGCGAGCCCTTGCTCGGTATTCGCCAAAATCGGAAAAAAGGCGACGAGAAAAGCGCAGACAAGCACCGCCGCCGGCGCCTCGAGATAGATCAAAAGCAAGGGCGCGATGGCGACGATCGGGGTCACCTGCAGCACGATCGCAAAAGGCAGGAAAGAGCGCTCCACCCATTTCCATTGCGCGAAAAGCACGGCGAGGCCAACCCCGCCGAGAACGGCCGCCGCGAGCGCACTAAGTGTCGTTTTCAGGGTCACGAGCAAGGCCGGAAGCAAAATGCCGCGGTCGGCCACCAGTGTTTCGAGCACGAGCGATGGCGCGGGCAGGATGTAGGGCGGCACATCGCGCAGCCTGACATAGGCTTCCCACGCCGCGAGCATGGCCAGGAAAGCCACGACCGGCGGTCCGTACCGCATCGCCAATCGCGGCGTGTGCCAGATTGCGCCGGAAGATTTCATTTCTAAACCTCGCCAGTCGCGCCTTGCAAGGCCTGCGAGGTTTGCGCGCAAAGTTGCGCATAGGCCGTGCTCGTGCGGAAATTTTTTCCACGCGGGGAAGGAGCGTTGATTGCAATTTCCTCGGCAATGCGGCCCGGCCGCGCGGCCATCACCGCGATCCGTCTTGAAACATAGACGCTCTCGTAAACCGAGTGAGTGACGAAAACAATCGTCGTCTTGAGTTCGCCTTGCAAGGCCAACAGATCGTCGTTGAGCCTGAACCGCGTGATTTCGTCGAGTGCGGCGAAAGGCTCATCCATCAAAAGCAGCGCCGGGCGCAAGACGAGCGCCCGGGCGATCGAAACACGCATGCGCATGCCGCCGGAAAGCTCGCGCGGAAAGGCCTTGGCCTCGGTGCCAAGTCCCACGAGGGCCAATACCTCGTCGACCATGGGCGCGGCATCGCGCCGCGAGAGGCCTTGCAAGCGCGGACCCAAGAACACATTGTCGAAGACGCTCGCCCAGGGCATCAAGGTCGGGTCCTGGAACACGAAGCCGATGCTCGCGCGATCGAGCGGCAAACTCCGTGCGAGCGTGCCGGAAGTGATGGTATCGAGACCGGCGATCAACCGCAAAATTGTCGATTTGCCGCAGCCCGAAGGACCAAGCAAGGTCAGAAACTCGCCGGTGCGCACGTCGAGGTCGAGGCCAGCGAGCGCGACCGTTCCGTTGCCGTATATCTTGCCGGCCTTTCGCAAGGAAACGAGCGGCATTGTCCGGGGCTCGATCATCATAATCGGCATCATAAGCGTCAATCGCGGCATGCCTAGCCCGGGCGGCTGTGGCAGCGCTATTTCATTGGCGCGGCCGCAACTCGAGTCCGACGCCGTGGCCGATGAACTGCAAGCTGTAGGCGCGCTTATAATCGAGATACGGCTTGAAAAGCCCCGCGTCCACCATCTTGGCAAAAAAGCTTTTGACGCGGCCATCGCGCATGGCGCCAATGCCGAGCGTCAGGGAATCCCCCGAATCGACAATCCCATATTCCTTCATCTTCGCGACCGAATAGGCAAGCTGATCGTCGCCGATGTCGGGATTGTCGTGCTTGATCAGCGCATTGGCGGCGCGGTTGTCGCCATAAATATAATTGTACCAGCCGATGATCGAGGCATCGACGAATCGCTGCACGAGATCCGGATTTTTGTCGATCAAATCTCGCGTGGTCTCGATCGTGGTCGAATAGGAATCGTAACCGTAATCGGCGATCAGAAACACATTCGGCTTGAACTTGCCTTGCCGCTCGACCTCGAAAGGCTCGGACGTCACATAGCCTTGCTCGATGGAATTCTTATCGGCGATGAAAGGCGCCGAATTGAACGTGTAGGGTTTGACGTTTTCGTCCTTGAAGCCATGGGCGAGCTTCAGCCATTGATACACCGAGACAAAGCCATCCTTGCCGATGAAGGCGGTCGCCTTCGGCAGATCCGGGAGGCGGTCGAGGCCAACGCCCGGATGCGACATTAAAATGAAGGGGTCTTTTTGAAACAGCGCGGCGACCGCGACAATGGGAATATCTCCTGCCACCGCGTCAAACGCCTGAATCAAATTGGCGCCAAGGCCGAATTCGATTTTTCCTGCCGCGAGCAAAAGCCGGTTGTTGGCGTTGGGGCCGCCTTGCAGGATCGTGACGTCGAGCCCGTACTTCGCGTAGGTTCCGTCGGCCTCGGCCTGATAGAAGCCGCCATGTTCGGCTTCGGCAAGCCAGTTCGTCGCGAAAGTGACCTTGTCGAGGGCGAACGCGGGGGAAATGGGAAGAGGAGCGAGAACAAGAGCGAGGAGAAGAGCGAAGAGAAAAGCGAAAGTCTTCAAGGCGTATCCTCGTTTGGCTCCTGATTGATCGGGTCCTGACGCACCAATAATAGCAACAATTGGGGGAAATATGGTGGTCCGTCTATTTTGGTCCATGTTGCGCTAGGGGACATTCCGCCAACACGGCGCTTATCAGCAACAAGGGGCGAACTCACTGTGCTGCGGTGGCTTGCCGCGCCAGTCGACGCCGCGCGTTCGATCAATGGCCCGGGACGGCGGACCGGTAATTTGGGAAATTTATGCTGTCCTGCAGCAAGAATGTGGAAACGTTGGGGTGGGCAAATTATTATCTAAATAATTGTTGACAAATGCTCTTGGGTTTATATTTGCCCCAAAGGAGACAAAACATGACCGCGCTTTTGGCCCTTTGGCTCATCGCTCTTTGCGTCGGAGCTATTTATTATAGCATTCCGCCCAGTGGCGTGAGCCCGGATATTTACGGTGTCGGCCTCTGGATCTTGTCGAGCGGCGTGATGGTCGTGTCGGCCATAATTCTCGTGGTCAGCGTAGTTTCGCCATGGGGGATCCATCCAACGAAGTGGTGATTCCCGTCTTTCGCCGCTGCAATATCGCATACCTTAAGACCGATTTTGGACCGGGATAACCCGGCCCAATTTCCAGGCTCGCGACAGGAACGGGCCATCGCGTCCTGCGTATTCAGGGGCCAGGGCGAAGCGTCAGTGCCGCAACGCCGCCAGCGAGAGCAAGGCCAGTCTGCGCTTGAATCGACAAAGGCTGCAACGTGAACGAACTGTTCGAGCCCCCGACAAGCACATTCGCGCCAACGCCGGCCCCTACGGTGGCCGAGGCGGTGACCCCTCCGTAGTCACCCGCGAGCGCTCCGCGCTTGGGTCCTTCCGATGGGGCGAAAACGGCCCAGGCCAAAACACCCCGGTCGGTTGCGCCGATGTCGAGGCCGAATTTGCGAATCGTGCCGTAATAACGCTCGTGATGCCCGCGAGCCGAGGTGAAAACGCAGCTCATCTCCTTGCTCGAGGTGATGATAAGACCAAGGCCTGCTGAGACATTGCAGCGCAATACGCCGACCTTAACGCCTTGCTGCGCAACCGCCGTTTGCGCGGTTGCGGTCAAAACGGCGAGAGACGCCGTGCATAGGAAGGCGCGAATGTTCATGAATTTTCCTTTCCGTTGAGGATTGAACACCAATGGGCCAGCGGGAGCCCAATCACCACCAACCCTATCAAAAACTGAATTGGAGTATCTGATGTATGTCAATAGCGTCTTCTTTTGCTCACTTGTCTTGTGCGAACACTTTTTCACTTAGCATTGCGAGCGGTTGCCTCGCCAGCGTGAGGCGAGTAGCGTCAATTGGCGTGTCGGTGTTCGCACCCTCAAGTTCGCTTTCCGTGGCAATATTTAGTCGTGAAATAATGTAGTTTAGGACGCGGGTGCGAGCATCAGGAACCAGCGCCTCCAGAGCTGTAAAAACAGTCCTTATTGCCTCGAATTCATTATCGGGCTGTGCTGTCTCACTGTCCGTTTTCGGTAACTCTCCAGTTAATAGGCCGAGAGATAGGGGCCGTAGGCATTAAGTTCAAGACAGCCAAGACATGAATTAAATGTTGCAATAAATAAAACATTCGCTTGACGTTGCCGGCGAATCAGCATGCCGCTCCATGTGCTCCACTCTGGCTTCTCGAAAAAGCCGCTTTTGCGCGAGCGCGGCAATTGTGTAGCCTTTGCCTATAAGACATTTGATGCGCCCCAAGGACACTTTCATGCCGGAAACAAGGTTTTGGGCCGAGATGACCTGGACCGATTTAGCCGAAGCCGACATGGCGCATGCCATCGCGGTCCTGCCACTCGCCGCGACCGAGCAGCATGGCCCGCATCTACCGCTCGGCACCGATACATTCATTATGGAGGGCTATATCGCAAAGGTCGTCGAGCGCCTGCCGCACGATCTCCCCGTGCTATTCCTGCCCGTGCAAAATAGCGGGCTTTCGATCGAGCACGCGGATTTTCCCGGCACGCTCAGCATACCGGCCGCAACCCTCATTGCCGCCTGGACAAATCTTTGCGAATGCGTGCATCGCGCGGGCTGCCGCAAGCTGGTTCTTTTGAATTCGCATGGCGGCAATTCGGCGATCCTCGATATTATCGCGCATGATCTTCGCGCGCGGCTCGGCATGCTCGTTGTGCTCGCATCCTGGCGGCGTTTTGGCGCGCCTGATGGACTATTTACCGCGCAGGAGCAAGCGCATGGGATTCATGCCGGAGAAATCGAGACATCGCTGATGCTAACATTCCGGCCGGACCTCGTGCGTGAGGACGAGGCCGCCGATTTTCCGTCCCAGAGCGCTGCGATGGAACGCGATTTTAATTGGCTGCGCACTGGGCGCCCAACCGGGTTTGGCTGGATGAGCCAGGATCTTTCGGCTTCCGGCGCCATGGGCGATGCGGCGGCGGCCAATGCGCGAAAAGGCGAGGCCTGCGCCGACTACGGCGCCACCGCCTTCATCGAATTGCTGCAAGACATCGATGGCTTCGATCTTACAAGATTGAAGGAGGGGCCGCTGTCTGAGGGCTTGTAAGGTTTTTATGCCCCAATCGGACAAAAATGTTTCACGTGAAACATTTTGGTCCGATTGTCTGCCGCGATCGGAGTTATTCGGCGCGCCACGGAAACGTCCAGGTCTCGGTGAGCGCCCGCGCGCCGGTGCGCAGGAACGCCCGCAAATCGGCGGATTGGCCGGGTTCGAGCTGCACGTCGAGGACGGCCCGAAACCCTTTGGTGTGCGCGTTGGGGACGATGAAGGACCGCGTGATCGTGCCCTGGCTCGTGGAGGGGACAACTTCGACCAGTTGTGGGTCGGCGAGATAATAGGCGACGTCGCCGCCGGTAAAATCGATGATGAAGCGGCGCGAGCCCGACACCGGCAGGTTGGCGGAGCCGAGTGCCGCGGCCACCGTCTGATAGGTGTTGAGCGCGCGGCCATTGGGCGAGAGCTGGGCAAGATCGAGGCCGGCGGCGAGGCGATAGGCATAGCTGAAAGCTTTGCCAGGTTCCGGCGAATCCTTCGGCACGAAGGAAGCGACGATATTGTCATTGGTCTCGTGCCCGGTCGGCAGTTCGACGAGTTCGACGCGGCCCTCGCCCCAGCTCCCCCTCGGCTCGACCCAGACGCTCGGCCGCATCTCATAGGCGAGGTCGAGATCCTGATAGTGGTCGAAGTCGCGGTCTCGCTGCAACAGGCCGAACCCGCGAATGTCCTTATCGAGAAAGGCGGATACTTCCGGTCTCACCGGGTTGCGCAAGGGGCGCCAGATCCATTCGCCGGTTCCCGAATGGATCAATAGCCCGTCCGAATCATGCAGCTCCGGACGAAAGTCGTCGTTGTAGCGGTGATCGTCCTCGCCGATGAAGAACATCGAGGTCAAAGGGGCGAGGCCAAATTTAACATTCGGCTTGCGCGGAAAAAGCTGCACCGAGACTTCAATGGCGGTCTCGACCCCAGGGTAGAGATCGAAGCGGTAGGCGCCGGTTGTCGAGGGGCCGTCGAGCAGCGCATAGATCGTCGCCTGATCGGCGTCGGGCTCGGGCGTCTCGATCCAGAATTCGCGAAAAAACGGAAATTCCTCATTGGTCGTGCCGGCCTCGACCGCGAGCGCCCGCGCCGACATGCCATAGTGCTGGTCGCGGCCGAGAAAACGGAAATAACTCGCGCCGAGGAAGGCGATGACCTCGTCGAAGATCTTCGGGCTGTTCAGTGGGTAATGCAGCCGGAAACCGGCGAAGCCGAGATTGACTGGCAAGGGCTTGTCGATCTTGGTGCGGCCATAATCGAAAAGACTGGCGGAATAGGGAATGGGGGCCGCGATCCCGTCTCTAATCGTGTTGATGGTCACGGGGCGCCGGTAGAGATGGCCGAGATGGAACAATTGCAGCCGGAATTGGCTTCCATTGGCGCCGAGAAAGGCTTTTTCGGGGCGAAACCGGATATCGCGCCAGGCATCGAAATCCAATTTGTTCAGTGCTTCGGGGAGCGCCGGGGAGGCTGTGTCGAAATCCGCCGAGGCGAGATCGCGGGCGCGGCGCACAACATCCTCGAAGTCGAATTTCGGCGGCGCCTGTGGCGGCTTTCCGGGTTGGGCGAGCGTGGAACCTATGATTGATGACAAAGCGCCTGAGAGAACGAGATATTTGACCAGAGCGCGGCGATTAAGTTTGGTCATGGGCGTCCGGAAAGGAGGATCACGCGCCGTCTTGTGAGCGGGGGCGTGGCTCACGGGGTTACCGGCCTTTTGCCCCAGCGGCAAGCGGGTCCTTCGTTTTTTCGCGTGCTGGTCTGCTTTCGATCGCTCGGGATGGGCTACCCGCGCACAACCTTCCGGTCGGCCCAGAGCTAGATTCTAAGTAAGGTTTAACCATTCGCGTGAGCCAAGCCCGCATTTTTTTGAAAATATCTCTTGTAATGCGGGCCGAATCGCCTAATTCTCGATTCGCCCAATTTCGCACGTGCCTGTGGTCGCGTGCCGGTTGGCGGGGATCCGGACAAGAGGCCGGTTAACCGCTGAATAAGGACCGGCAGCCGGAGGCGAACCGGCGAACCCCGCCAAACGGGGGACGCGACTTAAAGCAACGACGGACCGGGCTTTTTCGTCTCTGCCAGCCTCCAAAGCTGGCGTACCGAAGAGGCTAGTCTTTCTTGCCGGGCGTGCGGAGAGGGATCTCATCCCAATCCAAGCGATGGCCACGAACACTTTGGACGGCGCAATTCGCGTTGTCCAGAGTGGGAATGTCCAACGGCGCAGCATCAGACCGCGTGGCCCGTGAGGCAGTTGCTTCGCAAAACGCCGCAGGTCAAGGATGGCATGTCAATAAGCGGCCGCGTCTCCAAAGCGCGGGCGCTCAAGGGCGTCGCCATTCACCCGAAGCTTGTTCGTTCCGGCGCGAAAATCTGCGCCGTTCGAAGGGATGCCGCGATGACTGACCGTATCTTGGAATTTCTCCGCGACCGCCGCGAGGATGGGCCGTGCCTTGTGCTCGACCTCGATGTCGTGCGCGACAATTACGCAGCTTTCGCCAAGGCGTTGCCGGATACACGGGTGTTCTACGCCGTGAAGGCCAATCCCGATCCGCGCGTGCTCGATCTGCTCGCGCGTCTTGGTTCATGTTTCGACACCGCGTCGGTCGCCGAGATCGAGCTTGTGCTGGCGGCGGGCGCCAGCGCCTACCGCATCAGCTATGGCAACACGATCAAGAAGGAGCGCGACATCAAGCGCGCTTACGAGCTTGGCGTGCGCCTGTTCGCCGTGGATTGCGAGGCCGAGGTCGAAAAAATCGCGCGCGCCGCGCCGGGAGCAAAGGTGTTTTGCCGCATGTTGTGCGATGGCGCTGGCGCCGAATGGCCGCTGTCGCGCAAATTCGGCTGCGCGCCAGAGATGGCGCCGCGCGTGCTCGAACATGCGCACCGGCTCGGGCTCGTGGCCGCTGGCCTGTCGTTTCACGTCGGCTCACAGCAGCGCAATCCGCGCATGTGGGATGGCGCGTTGAAAGCGGCGGCTTCGATCTTCCGCGACTTGGCGGAGCGCGGGATCAACTTGCAGATGGTTAATCTTGGGGGTGGGTTCCCGGCAAAATATCTGAAGGATGTGCCGGCGGTGAAGACTTATGGGCAAACGATCTTCCAATCGCTGCGCCGCCATTTCGGAAACCGCATCCCCGAAACGATTATCGAGCCGGGGCGCGGGATGGTTGGCAATGCGGGCGTCATCGAGGCGGAAGTCGTGTTGATCTCCAGGAAGTCGGACGACGATAAAGTGAAGTGGGTCTATCTCGACATCGGCAAGTTCAACGGCCTCGCCGAGACGATGGACGAGATGATCCGCTATCCAATCAGGACCGCTTTCGATGGCGAGGCCACCGAGCCTTGCGTGCTCGCCGGACCGAGTTGCGACTCCGTCGATGTGCTTTACGAGAAGGAACCCTATTTCCTTCCCATTGGCCTCGAAATCGGGTCGAAAGTGCTGATCGAAGGGACGGGTGCTTATACGGCGACCTATTCCTCGGTTGGGTTCAACGGCTTTCCGCCGCTCAAATCCTATGTGATTTAGGCGGCAGCGCCGAAATCCCGCGCGGTGGAGAAACGCTCCGCCGCATTCACCCAAATCCTTGTCCCGGACAGCCGGCGAGGCTTGACGATCGAGCCTTGGCACGCTGCGAGGGTCGTCTTAAGCAATCCCGGCATGCTTGGGGGAGGCTCAGATGGCCTTGATATCGAACGAATTTGTGCAGGCTCCGGCGTTCATTGGCGTTGTCGCCGCGCCGCATCTTTATGTCACGGATGAAACGCCGGCCGATTTAGAGGCCTGCGAAAACTTGCTCGATAAAGCGTTTGGCGCGGCGCGTTTCGAGAAGACCGTGGAACGTCTGCGCGAGGGCCGCTTGCCGGCGCCGGGCCTCGCGCTCGTGGCGAAAGATGCGGGCGCGCTCATCGGCACCTTGCGTCTGTGGCAGATCAGAGCCGGCGATGTGCCTGCTCTTCTACTCGGGCCCCTCGCGGTCGCCAAGGCCTATCGCTCGCGCGGGCTTGGCCGCCGCCTGATGGGGGACGCTTTGTTCCGCGCCATGGCGGCGCGGCATCGCGCCATTCTGCTCGTCGGCGACGCGCCTTATTACGAGCCTTTCGGATTTGCCCGGCGGCACACGCTGAAGCTTGCTCTTCCCGGCCCAGTCGACGAGAAGCGGTTCCTCGGGCTCGAACTCAAAAATGGCGCGCTGAAAGGCGCGAAAGGCCTCGTCACGCCCGCTGGCGCACGTGATCTTCCGTTGCATCGCGGAACATGGGAATTACGCCGCGCGGCTTAAACGCACCGTCAAAAAATCGCGGCCATAACCCTCATGGACAGCAAGGAGCCCCTGGCTTGAAGCTGGCGGTTTCTTCTTGTACCGCTGAAACTCGGCCCGTATCCCTCGACCTTCCGGAGAAAACCAATGTCGCAATGGCCCGTGCATGGCACGATCACAGGTCCTATTGTCCTGATCGGCTTTGGTTCGATCGGGCGTGGCGTGCTGCCGCTCATCGAACGTCATTTCAAATTCGACAAATCGCGCTTCACGGTCATCGACCCGGAGGACAAGAACCGTCATCTTCTCGATGAGCGGGGAATTGCCTTTATAAAGAAAGCGGTCCGGCGGGATGATTTCGTTGCCCTCTTGAAGCCGCTTCTCACGAAGGGCGGCGGCCAGGCCTTTGTCGTAAATTTGTCGGTCGATGTGTCCTCGGCCGCGATCATGCGGCTTTGTCATGAACTTGGCGCGCTTTATATCGATACGGTCGCCGAGCCTTGGGTTGGATTTTATACCGATACGCGGCTCACAGCCTCAGAACGCTCGAACTACGCCCTGCGCGAAGCGGTCCTCGATCTGCGCCGGGCGCTGGGAAAAGGACCAACCGCGATTTCGTGCTGCGGCGCCAATCCGGGCATGGTCTCCTGGTTCGTCAAGCAGGCGCTTTTGAATGTCGCGGCCGATTGCGGCATCGATCCCGGGCAGCCGTCCTCGCGCGAGGATTGGGCGCGGCTTGCGCAAAAGACCAGCGTCAAGGGCATCCATATCGCCGAATGCGACACCCAGCGCGCGACGGCGGCGAAACCGCGCGGCGTTTTCGTCAACACTTGGTCGGTCGAGGGTTTTATTTCGGAAGGACTGCAGCCCGCCGAACTCGGATGGGGAACCCATGAAAAACATCTGCCGCTGGAAGGAAAGCGCCACGCTTTTGGGCCGGATTGCGCGATCTATTTGTTGCGTCCGGGCGCGGGCACCCGGGTGCGCTCCTGGACGCCGACCGCCAAGGCGCAACACGGCTGGCTCATCACCCATAATGAATCGATCTCGATCGCGGATTTCCTGACTTTGCGCGAGGGGGAAAAAGTCGTCTACCGGCCGACCTGCCATTATGCCTACCGGCCGGCCGACGACGCCGTACTTTCACTCGACGAGATGGCGGGGCGCCAATGGCAGCCCCAGGAAGAGGCGCATATTCTCGACGAAAACGAAATCGTCGACGGGATCGACGAACTCGGTGTTCTGCTTTATGGCCATGCAAAAAATGCTTATTGGTATGGCTCGCAACTTTCCATCGAGGAGACGCGGCGGATCGCGCCCTATCAGAATGCAACCGGGCTTCAGGTGACTTCCGCCGTGCTTGCCGGCATGGTCTGGGCGCTCGAAAATCCGGACGCGGGCATTGTCGAGGCCGATGAGCTCGATTTTCGCCGCTGTCTTGAAGTGCAGCGCCCTTACCTCGGCCCGGTCACGGGACATTATACGGATTGGACACCGCTTGATGGCCGCGCGGTCCTCTTTCCCGAGGACATCGACAGGGACGAT
The DNA here is from genome assembly GCA_006514895.1 of Beijerinckiaceae bacterium. Lineage (GTDB taxonomy): Bacteria > Pseudomonadota > Alphaproteobacteria > Rhizobiales > Beijerinckiaceae > Methylocapsa. The sequence continues at coordinate 2,139 of VDMG01000282.1, read as the reverse complement.
CCGTGGCAATTCAAGAATGTGCTCGTGCGATGACGAAGGGCCCGTGAGATGCCATTCGCATTTTGGCCGGCGGCGCCGGTGGTGTCTCAGGCGTGGCTGGATTTCCTCGACTTCGCGTCGGTGAGGGCCGACGGCACCTGGCTCTTTAGAGGGCACGGCGATGCGGCCTTTGATCTCATTCCGGCGATCGGCCGGCAGCCTTCGGCGGCGGCGTACCGTCTGGCCGACGAGAAGACCCTGTTCGAGGATTTTGTTCGTGAGGCGAGGCGCTATTTCGATGCGGACGGATTCACCAAGCTTGAATGGCTGGCGGTTGCCCAGCATCATGGCCTTCCAACGCGCCTGCTCGATTGGTCAGCCAACCCCATGGTTGCCGCCTGGTTAGCCACGGAGGATGAAAGCAATTCTACCGATGCGGAAATCGTGGCACTTCGCGTCCCATTTGTTCGGCGCTTGAGAACCGCACAGGTCTTCGGCCCGGCGGGAGGCGCTCCGGTGCTTGTCGAAGTCCCCCCGCGCGCCGCGCGCATCACGGCGCAACAAGGTTGTTTCTCCTTGCACCCCGATCCGCGACTGGCATGGCGGCCTTCGCCGCCAGTTTACGATGTTGCGGCATTTCCGGTTCCGGCCTCGGAAAAAGTGGATTTTCGCAGGCTTTTGCATATATTCGGCTATGATCCGCAACGGATCCATGGGGATATGGACGCGCTCGGCAAGACGCTGGCGTGGCGTTACCGGCAACGCTAAGATTTTTGATTGGGATCGCCCGCATGTCTCTTGATGAATTGCTTGGCCGAGACGAGGCTTCCATGGCGGATCGAATCGTGAAAGCCGTGCTCGGCTATAGGGTCGAGAGCAGCGAGCAATGGCTTATGCTTTCCAAAAACATGCCGGGCGTGTCTTATTTTGCGACCGATCTCGATCCGCGATCTTTCGAAAAAGATGAAACGCAAGGCACTTGGCTTGGCCGGGCCGAATTGCTTCTGAAAGCGCCCGCCGCATTGCGGCCGGGGCAAGCCATGCAAGAGGTGTCCTTCACTCTGCCGATCAAAGTTTTGTTGTCCGGGCAGGGCGGTGCGCTTTCCGTCGTGGCGTTTGATTTTTATTCCGCCGGGGAAAGCGAAGCGCCGAGGTCCTACGATGATCCGGACGACGGCCCACCCAAAACCCTGGGCTGGGGACCTTTTGAGAATTTGATCTAAAGATAGGATCATCTCTGAAAGTCTGGAATTGATAGAGTGGTCAATACCGGATTTCGCCATTCGTTCGTTCCGTTAGACTGCAGGAAGGCATCGCTTAAACCGAAGAGTTGACGCGATTCAGTCGCGAAAAAGCCGGTCAACTTTTTAAAGCTGCATTCTTGGATCCCGCCCATAGTGTCTGCTCCTATTGGCACGATAACGGGCCATTTGATCCTCAAGGGTGCAGCGGCGTGTTCTTCGATAGCAAGGCAGTGAATCAAGGCGCCGCGACTTTAGCTGTGCCCGTCAATAATTTCCTTAATTCGCTCGGTGTCGATCTGGGGTCCGTCTCAGTTGCGCTCCCCTCTTCCAGTACACGGGAATCCGCAACTATCGCATAGGCGTCGGGAGCCCCACGAGCCTCATCGCCCTCCACAATAGCACCATCATCCCGGGAGTGTACCCCGGCGTCCGCTTTAACCTCACCTGTGAGGGCGTGACCATCAGCTCGGCCGTCTCCGAGGGGGACGCGCTCGCCAACGCCGGGGCACTGTTGTCGTTTGAAGGACCAAACGAGCCTAACAACTTTCCGATCACCTACAATGGGGCGACCGGGGGCGGGCCTAACTCTTGGATACCTGTCGCGCAGTACCAGCGCGACTTGTACGCGGCGATCAAGGCCAACCCCACGGTCAAAAATTACCCTGTATTTGCCGATCGGTAGGCGGTGCTGAAAATAATAACGTTGGCATGCAGTTTCTGACTATCCCTAAAGGGGCTGGAATCCTCATGCCAGATGGCACCCGTTACGCCGATTATGCGAACCCCCACAATTACGTGACAGGCAACGGCCCTTGCAGTGTGCTGCAGGACAACCAGGCGTGGAATGCTGCAGATCCGATCCTGAGGGGCTGCTGGGATAATCTGTATTATGAGTATGGGACCGCATGCAAGGATC
>VDMG01000133.1:7928-11042 GCA_006514895.1 Beijerinckiaceae bacterium | reverse complement strand
CGACATCGTCGCGCTTCTGACAGCGATTTCCTCGACGCGGCTGACAAGCCCGATCTAACGCGGCGCCATTTCAGACAATCGCGCGCCTCATCAAAGCTGATGAGGCGGCAACCCCAATGGTCAATTAGCGTCCCCTTCAATCGATGGGCTTCGAGGATCGAATCGAGCCCGTCCAATGCAATCCCCGGCCTGCCGGGGAATATAGTGAGATATTTTTTCTTGCTTTCGTCGGAGTTGAACGAATGCAAACGATCGCGTCCCATATTGAACGCGCCTTTCTCGTCCGTGATTTCCTCAGCGAGGCGAGGACGCTACCGGGATTGCTGGGAAGCGTGATGGCACGTGCCGGCTTTGGTTTGATTCTCGCCACGGCAGACCGGCGTATTGTTTATGTAAATGACGCGGCCGAAACTCTCATGTGCATGAGCAAAGGCCTGCGCTGCGAACGCAACTGCATCAGTGCAGTGGCGGAGCTTGTCCGCGTTTTTTACGAAGTAACAATCCCTTGGTGTGGACGCCGCCGCACGGAGGACAAGAGTCGCAAAACTATCGCAGCTGGCTTGGCTGCCAAAGATTACGGGCAGGGTATAGAGCTGCAAGCGCCTCGCACTTGAGGGTGGCTCTTCTATACCGCACGCCAATTCGCGGCGTGTTGGAGAAAACCGGTCGCAACCGGCAAATAGACATCGTCGCGCATCTTAACGCGATTTCCTCGATGCGGCTGACACCGGTTGAAAATGCTCTAACCCCGCCCCTCGCCCGCTTCCCACAGCGCTTCGAGGCCCACGCGATAGGTTGTATAAGTGAGTCTGATCCCGAACGTGTCTTTCAGCTTGCGGTTCGAGGCCCGCTTGTTCTCTGCATAAAAACTCCGCGCCATCGGCGTCAAATCCGCGGTCTCGACATCCTGCTCGGGCGGCGGCTCGATCCCCATCAGCATCGCAGCGTAAGTGATCACATCCTGCGGCGGCGCCGGAGCGTCATCGCTGACGTTATAGACATCGCCGGGACCCTTGTGTGCGATAACGGCATCGATCACGCGCCGTATATCCTCGACATGGATACGATTGAAGACCTGGCCCCGTTTCACGATGCGCCGCGCGGTCCCTGCCTTCAAATTGAGGAGCGTGTTGCGGCCGGGGCCGTAGATCCCGGCAAGCCGCAGGATAAAAACCCTTTTGTCATGTTCCTTGCCGATCGCGGCCCAGGATTTCTCGGCCTGAAGCCGCACCAGCGAACGCTCCGTGGATGGGGCCGGTGTCATGCTTTCATCGACCCATTCGCCGCGCCTGTCGCCATAGACGCCGATGGTCGAAAGATAGACGATCGTCTGCGGGCGCCTGAGCGAGGCGATGCGGTGGCCAAACCGCGCCAGCACGGGATCAACCGAGACGCCGGGCGGGACCGAGACGAGGATCACATCGGCCGCCGCGACTTTCTCCGCGATGGCCGCGTCCTCATGCTCGGGGCCGAAGAGGAACGTCTCGATCTTTTCGCTCGCGAGCTCCCCGGCTTTGGCAGGGCCTCGCACGGTGCCAGCGATAGATTCGAATGCGCTTCCCGAGCGGGCGATATAATAGCACGCGCAATAGCCAAGACCGAATGCGAAGAGCTTCATGAAGGCCGGCCTTCTTTCACATCGATCACGCTCGCCGGGCGCTATCTGTTTGTTTGCTCGCATGATCATATCCAAAAAGTCTGCGACTTTTTGGGATCATGCTCCAGCCCCCGCGCCGGTTGCCGCCGCCCATTCGGCTGCGACCGTTGCGTCCGTTTCGGCGCCGCGGAAGCGCCGTTCGAGTTCAGCCAAGCGATCGGACGCAACGAGCCGTCCGAGCGCCCAGACCGCCATCGCCCGCACGAGGGCGGAAGGGCTTTCGAGTTTTTCCATGACTGGCCCGGCGAGCGCCGGGTTGCCGCTGTTGCCCGCCGCGATCAAGACATTGCGCGTGAAACGGTCAAAACCTATGCGCTTGACCGCGCTTCCAGAAAAAAGCACCCGAAAGGCGGCATCGTCAAGGCGAAGCAAATCGGCGATTTGCGGCGCAGCAAGCGCCTCGCGCGCTTGCAGCTTCGCTTCGCGCGCAAAAACCGCAAATTTGTTCCAGGGACAGACGGCCAGGCAATCGTCGCAGCCAAAAATGCGGTTTCCCATGAGTGGCCGGAATTCGCGGCCGATATGGCCCTTGTGTTCGATCGTGAGATAGGAGATGCATCGGCGCGCGTCGAGCACATAGGGACGCGGAAAGGCCTTCGTGGGGCAGATATCGAGACAGGCTGCGCATGTGCCGCAATGATCCACTTCGGGAGAGTCGGGCGAAAACGGCAGATTGGTGAAGATCGCGCCCAAAAATAGCCAGGAGCCAAAATCCCGAGAGACGAGATTGCTGTGCTTGCCCGACCAGCCGAGGCCCGCCGCCTGCGCCAGCGGCTTTTCCATCACCGGCGCGGTATCGACGAAGACCTTGATTTCGGTTCCCTTGGCTTCTTTCGCGAGCCACGAACCGAGCAGCTTGAGCCTGCCCTTGATAAGGCCGTGATAGTCGCGGTTTCGCGTGTAGACGGAGATATTGGCGGCCGATTTTTGCGCCAGCGCGGCAAGCGGATCGTCCGCCGGGCCATAATTCATGCCAAGCATGATGATGCTTGCGGTTTCTGGCCAGAGTTTTCTCGGATCGGACCGCCGCGCTTGCGTCGAAGCCAGCCATTCCATGGAGCCCGCCGCGCCGGAGGCAAGCCAGGCCTCAAGCTGTTGCGGCGCTTGCGGTATGGCTCCCGGATGGGTGATACGGCAGACATCGAAGCCGAGGGACCGCGCTTGCTCCCGCAACCGCGCCTTGAAGGCGGCGCCTAGAAATCGAGATCCGCGTAGACCGGGTTCGGGATCACGCCCGGCAGCCGGTCCGCGAGCAGGGAGCGGAAGGCCGGCCGCGATTTTATCCTTGCGTACCAGTTCTTTGCCGTCTCGTTCTCGTCCCATGGCACGTCGCCCACAAAATCCACGCAGGAGAGATGCGCCGCGGCGGCGAGATCGGCGGCCGGTTCGCCGACACGCAAGCCCCCCGCGACATTGAGATAAATGTCGTATTGCCCGAGCTTGACGCCGGCGTGCGC
>VDMG01000133.1:6989-7918 GCA_006514895.1 Beijerinckiaceae bacterium | reverse complement strand
GCGAAAGCCGGTCCCCGGCAAGCCAATTCCGGTGGCTCGCCAAATAGCCGATATAGCGCAGATGGGTGCGGATATTGACCCGCGCCGCATGCACGAGATCCATGTCGGGGCCGCCGCCGCCCTGCTCGCGCGACATATATCGCTTATAGACCTTTTCGGTGACGAGCCAATTGGTGACTTCGTGGAAGAATTTCTGGGCAAACCAATCGAACAGGCGGCGCACCTCGGCGCGGGAGCCAGGGTCCTCGGGCAACAGCCGGTGCCGGCCCAAGGCGAGGCCGCGCGTCTCGTCGAAATATTCGGCGATCGGCCCGGGACCCGCGAGGACCATTCCGGATTCTTCGACGAGCACCGGCGTTTGGCCGGCCGGATCAAGGATCAGGAAATCCCGTCTGCGCTCGAAGGGCTTTTCTTCGATAAGTTCTGGCTTAATGGAATATTCGCCGAGAAGCAGCCGGACGAAACGCGAATGCGGGCAAAGCGGATGATGATAAAGCGTGATCATTCGGCTTCATGTTTTGGAGCAATCGGAACGATCGGGGCTGGCCACTTCAACACTATAAGGGTTTCTCCGAACCAGCGCCGCGCCGTTCGGGCGGTTCGAGGAGACATCCCAATTTGAGGTAAACAATTTGTAAATGCCGGAATCTGAATGGTGGCGGCGCGCGTATCCGCGTCCAAGCTTACCGGCTGGAATGCGATGGCTCGGCCGCGTATGGGAATGGCCAGTATCGACAGGAGGAAATTTTGGTCTTTCACAACCATTCCGAACCAGATCCGGCCGCCGCCAGGGCGGCTTGGGCGAAAGCCCTAGAGATAAGCCGTCGTTATCTGCGCAACCGTGCGATCGTCGATGTGCTGGCTGCCTCTTCCGGCTGGATCGACACGGGTCTCGATCTAAAGGAGGGCGAGGAGGCGAGCCTGTTTTC
>VDMG01000133.1:0-6979 GCA_006514895.1 Beijerinckiaceae bacterium | reverse complement strand
GAAGGCGATCGGCACGACTCCAGCTTCCGGGCGGAGCGGAATGGGCGTTTGATGCCAAGCCGCCGGGCGAATGGCTCGATGCGACCGGCCGTTTCGACCCCGATTATCCGCATGCGGGGGCGACCGGCGCGCTAACTGTGGCGGTTCTGGTCTGGCCTGGTTCAGCCCGGGAGGGATTGGCGAAATTCCGGTCAAACGACGCGAGCGGTTTTGCCGCACGGGAGATTGCGCGGCTCGACGCCCGCGTGCCGCTGGCAGCAGGCTGGCGCCTGTGGCGGCTTGGCGAGACCCAGATTTTTCGCGCGGAGGCTGGCGATTCGCAACCCGCGCGGATTTGCTGTCATACCGCGCAAGACGCTGGCATTCTAAAATATCCGGTCGATGCCGCACTCGACCGCTCGACGCGGCTCACCTGGGCCTGGCGGGCAGATGAATTGCCGTCAAAGCTGCGCGAGGACTTTCTGCCAACGCATGATTATTTTTCGATCGCGGTGGAATTCGATAATGGCCGCGATCTCACCTATATGTGGAGCGCCGCTTTGCCGGAGGGCAAGGTGTTTCCCTGTCCCTTGCCCTGGTGGGACAAGCGGGAGACGCATCAAGTGGTGCGCTCGGACCTTGCCAAATTGGGCGTGTGGCTTGAAGAAAAACAGCCCGTTCTCGACGATTACGAACGCGCCATCGGCGGCGAGCCGCCCACGCGCATCGTTGCGGTGTGGCTGATCGCGGTCAGCATCTTTCAGAAACGCAAGGGGATTTGCAGCTTTGCCCGGATAAAACTCAAGAGCGACAAGGGCGAGATTTTTGTTGGGCTGTGAGATTTGGATTTTTGTAAGGTTTTGCCCTCCAATCGGACAAAAGTGTTTCACGTGAACCTATGCAGGGCTCGCCGGAACGCCATTCTCCAGCGGCGGCAGCGAGCGCGAGCAAGGGATCGGCAAGGACGGCAACAGACGCGTGCGAGCGGCGATGGTGGAGCTCGCCTGGCTGTGGCTGCGCTGGCAACCCGACAGCACCTTGTCGGCTTGGTTCCGCGAGCGAGTCGGGACAGTCGGCGGCCGAATCAAGAAGATCATGATCGTGGCGCTGGCCCGCAAGCTTCTCATCGCCCTATGGCGTTACGCCAAGGACGGCGTCATTCCGGAGGGAGCGAAGATGAAGACGGCATAAGAACGACATTCATCTCGCTCCATTTCCGGCCGAGGCCGGCGGTCGCCGTAGTTCCCACCAGGACCCGCAAGGGCGCCGTTTCTCAGAATGGAACCGCCGCACGGAACTCCTTCTCCCGAATGCCGGGATCATGGTCCGGGATCGCAGATCCCACCGGATACGAGGTTGGCAGGAAGAACCCTGTCTCGAAAATCGCTCTTAGCCGCGGCCTTTTGCCAAAGATTACCGTGCGCCCAGACCCGCAAGCAGCACGGCCACGATGCCGGTCACGAATATGCCGTCGAATGTCCCTGCCCCGCCGATCGAAGCGACGGGCACGCCGAGGCCATGCAATTTGTCGAGATTGAGCAGATCGGCGCCGACCAAGGTGCCGAGACTGCCGCTGACGTAAGCGAGCGGCCCGGCGAAACGCCGCGACAGCACAATCGCCACGACCGCCGTGACGAGGGGCGGCGCGAGGACCGGCACCGCTATGCCGACGCCTGGAACGAGCTCGGCGAGGTGATGAACAACGACCGCCACAATGACGGTCCCTACGGCGCCAAGCAGCCAAATTTGGTTGCGCGCGAGCAAGTACATCGAAAGCAGTGTGGGAATAACCGCCCCGCCGACATTGACGGCGATTATTGTGCCGGGCCAGCCGATCACGCCCCGCACGATATAACGCATGCCGAAGAAATCGATCACCTCGTCGGATGCAACGGGCGCCTCCGGAAGCTGCGCCACCGGGATGTTGATATAACTGCCGAGGAGCGAGCCGAGGAGAACCAGCATGGCCACGCGGGAGTCGAGGCCGATACGCATGTAGGCGTAACGCAGTAGCCCAAGCTGGAGTAGAACGAACAGAGCGAGCAGGACGCCTGCGAAGATCGCGTAGAAGATTAACGGAAGGGGGAAATAATGAAGATGGATCTGATGCATTGGAATCCCGCTACGGTTCACATATGAGAAATCATTTTTGGAATTCCCAAATAAGCTGTCAAAACTGAAAACGTGCACCGGAATACTCAAACTTCAGTCCTAGCCAGCAGCGCGCCGGCGCGCGATGTCAACTGCGGCCTTGTTCCTCTCACCGCAAAACATGGCGCCGCTCACACTCTCGGCACGACATCGACCTTAACATCGACATCCTGCTCGCGCGAGCCGAGGATAATTCCGGCGACGGGAGAAATATCGGCGTAGTCGCGGCCTTTCGCGAGCACGATATGATCATCACCGATCATCATCCCATTGGTCGGATCGAGGCCGACCCAGCCATGCGCCTCGCCGCACCAGAGCGAGACCCAGGCGTGCATCGCGTCGGCGCCTTCGAGGCGCTTTTTTCCGGGCGGCGGTATGGTGCGGATATAACCCGAAATATAGGCCGCGGGCAGGCCGATGCCGCGCAGGCCGGCGATCATGATATGGGCGAAATCCTGGCAGACGCCGTGCCGCTTCTCGAAAGCTTCCGAAAGCGGCGTCGAGACCACCGTGGCCTTGGTGTCATATTTGAAATCATGCCTGATCCGCCGCATCAATTCCGTGGCGCCTGCGAGGACCGGACGCCCAGCCGAAAAGCTTTCCCGCGCATAGGCTGTGGCGGGCTCGAAGCGCGGCACAAGACGGCTCGGATAGAGGAAATGAACGGGTGAATCCTTATCGAGAGTGGCGCTCGCGAAGGCTTGCCTGCGCACCTCTTCGAAAACTGGCGTTTCACCCTCATCGAACGGCTCGCGCCGGTCGATCTCGACGCTTGTATTGACCTCGACGATGAGCTTGCGATGCGCCGTTTCGATTGTGAGAAAGGTGAGGCGGTTGCCGAAAAAACACAGGCGCTCGATGGTTTGCGCCGGCGCGGGCGTAACACGAAGTTCGCTCGAAAGCACCTCTTGTCCCGGCCCGTCCGTCGGCAGCAGCCGCAGCGCGCAATGCGAGAACGTCACGGTCGAGCCGTATTCATAAAGGGTCAGATGGCGAATATCGTAGATCACGCGAGGCCGCTCGATTTGTCGGCCCGGGCAACATGCGGACCTTGCAGGAAATAGCGCGCGGCGATCGCGTCGGCAAGGCCAAGCAGGCTTTGCTCGAAGCCGAGGATTTTTTCATTGTCGAGGCTTTGCGCGGTTGCCGTCGCCACTTCGGCCGCAAGCTGCAGGATCAGGCGGCGCGGCGTCTCGAGCATGCCATCGTCGCTGAGCAAGGGCAGGGTTTCGAGATGTTTGTCTATTTTCTCAACCTGGAAAGCAACCGAGCGAGGATTGAACGGGTCTAGCACCACCATGTCGCGAACTGGGTTGAGAGCGACGCCCATGAGATAGCGCGAACGGTAGGTGATCTGCGAGTCGACGAGATCGAGCAAGACATCGAGATCGACGGCCGGCGCGTCGCCGCTCGCGAAATGCCGCGCGAACCGGCACGTATTGATGCCCCTCTCGATCCGCCGGCCGGTGTCGAAGATGCGCCAGCCGGCGCCTCGGTTCATGTTTTCCTGAGCGAGGCCCGAGATTGCCGCGATCGTCCGCAGAGCCGCGTCGGCACGCTCGAAGGCCTCGGCCTCGGCGAGCGGCCCGTGCACATCGATGGCGAGGGCACGATTGAGATCGCCGATGAGCCGCCAAGTGTCCGTGGAAAGCCGTTCGCGAATGAAAGACGCGGCGCGGCGTGCGTCGCGCACGAGCGACACGGCCGAGCCATAATCCTCGTCGCCATGCAGGGCGCTCGCGATAAGCGCCATGGGGTTGGAGCTGGTGTCAAGCGGCGCCGCGTGCCAGGCGACGAGCAGGCTCGTGAGTTTTGAAACTCCCGATCCGGAATTGGTGGTCCCCGCGCCAGACTCGATCATCCGGCCGGCGAGGCAGCGGATCAGCCGCAAGGTCGCTTCCGAGCGTTCGAGATAACGCCCGAGCCAGAAGAGATTATCGGCGGCGCGGCTCGGCAAGGTGCCCATGATGCGGCGGATGCGGACGGTCTCGCCGGTGGGCAGCAAACTGACCATCTCGACCGGCTTGTCGGCGAGCACCCAGACATCGGCCGAATGGACCCCCTCGCCCATCGACACGGCGCGCGCATCGGTGCGGCCAGAAATGCGGCAGAAGCCGCCCGGCATGATTTTCCACCCCCTCGGCGTATGCGCCGCATAGACGCGCAGAACGAAAGGCCGTGGCTCAAGCCGCCCCTCGTACCACACAGGCGTCGTGGACAGATTGACGACCTCCTGGCCGGCATAGTCCACCCCGCGCTCAGTCATGGCCTCGGCGAGCCGGTGTTTGTCTTCTGCCGTGAGCGCCGCGCCAATGAGCGGCTGGCTGGACGCAAAGCCGGGGACCGGATTGCCATAGGCGCCCGCGATCGCTAGCTCGTCCATGTCCGCGATGACCGATCGGCGCGCTTTATCCTGGCCGCACCACCAGGTTGCGATATTCGGCAGGCGAAGGTCCTCCCCAAGCAACGTGCGGCAAAGCTTCGGCATGAAACTCATCATGGCGGGTGCTTCGAGCACGCCGGACCCGAGCGCATTGGCGATGACGACGCCGCCCTCGCGCAACGCATCGATGAGACCCGGCACGCCGAGCCGCGAACGGGCGTTGAGTTCGAGCGGATCGGCGAAATCGCTGTCGATGCGCCGCCAGATCACATCGGCACGCTTGAGCCCGTCGATGGTGCGGACATGCACTTTTCCGTCGCGCATCGTCAAATCGCCGCCTTCGACCAGAAGCAGGCCGAGATAGCGGGCGAGATAAGCCTGCTCGAAATAGGTTTCGTTAAAAGGGCCAGGAGTCAGCAAGCAAATGCGCGGGTTCGAGCGCTGCGCCATCGAGGTGAGGCCGAGCCGGAAGGCCTCGAAGAAGGGCGCCAGCCGCTCGACATTCATATCGCGGTAAAGGGCCGGGAAAGCCCGCGCCAAGACGAGCCGGTTGGCGAGCGCATAGCCGGCGCCGGAGGGGGCTTGCGAACGGTCGCCAAGGACCCACCAGCGTCCGTCCGGCCCGCGCCCGATATCGGCGGCATAAATATGCAGGAATTTGCCGCCCGGCGGCTTGATGCCATGCATGGGATGCAGAAATTCCGGACTGCCGGTAACGGCGGCGGCGGGCAAATCGCGAGCGGCGATCAATCTTCCCTCGCCGTAAATATCGGCCAAAACCAGTTCCAGGAGCCGCGCACGCTGCTGGATGCCTTGCGCGATCTCGCGCCATTCGCCGGCCTCGATGAGAAGCGGCACGTGCGAGAGCGGCCAGGCGCGCTCGCTCGTATCCCCATAGGCGCGATAGGAAACTCCGGTGTCGCGAATATGCCGGTCCGCCGTGGCGAAGCGGCGGCTCATGTCGACGGCGCTAAACTCCATGAGCTTGTCGAGAAACCGCAGCCAATGCGCGCGCGGGCGCCCGTCCGCGCCGATGAATTCGTCCGGGATACCTGGCAGCGGCGTGTAGCCGGAGGCGAGCTTGGCCACACGCCCGGCCGCGTCAAGGTCCTCTTTTGCCAGGTTTGGTGCGCTGCGGCTCATCTATTATTGCTTGGGCCGGAAGGATTGGGCCGGAAGGATTCAAGGATCGCCGCGTCGGTTTCGAGAGTGGCGGCGCCGATGAGATCGAGACAGTAAGGGACCGCCGGAAAAACCGCGTTGAGACAGGTTTCGATCGACGCCGGTTTGCCGGGCAGGTTGATCACGAGACACGGCCCGCGATGCGCGGCGATCTGACGCGACAGGATCGCGGTCGGAACTTGCTTCAGGCTCTCCTGGCGCATGAGTTCGCCAAAGCCCGGCAAGAGGCGCGGTGCCGCCGCCAAGGTTGCCTCTGGCGTCAGGTCGCGCGGGGAGGGTCCGGTGCCTCCGGTGGTCAGGATCAAGTCGCAATGCTCCTTATCGGCGAGTTCGATCAACGTATCGCGCACGGACTCGAACCCGTCCGGAATGACTTTCCGTACGATATGAAAAGGGCTTTTTAGGATTTTCGTCAAATAGGCGACGATGGCGGGACCGCTTTTATCCTCATAAAGCCCGCGGCTGGCGCGGTCGGACACTGTCATGACCCCAATGATGGCCGCGCGCCTGCTCTCGTCCACCATTGCCGAACCTTCAACCTGCAACTGAACCTGCATGGACCCGCCGGATGTCCGTTTGGGCGCCTTATAACCGAAATCCGCGCGGAAATTTCCAAAAACTGCGGGGCTCCTTTGCCGGATGCGCGACGCAAGTCCCAAAGCAAGAATGCGGCCAGAGGGATCTACGTCTGGCCGTATCGCCAGAGTATAATCGCTCTATACTGCAACAATTGGAGATTGCTGGCTGCCCTTCCGCGCGTGTCAAAACATTGGCGGAGCCGCGACAAACGTCTCGCCGCAATTCACCTCGCACAAAGCGGCTTGGGAAAGCTCGTCAGCGCCGTTTGAATAATCGGGAATAATCTGCGCGTCACCTAGCGGCACCCATTGCCTAAGTCCGATTTGCTGAACTTCGTAAGCTATGCTTAAAATGTCCATTGAGGAATGACATCGTGAGCAACGTTTCTAAGCCACCTTTCTTCAGGCGCATGGAGCGATGGTTGGTGGGCTTGGTGATGGCAGCCATGGCCTACATGCTCGAAAAAGCCGTGTTGCGCTCGATCAGGAGCGGGCGGGTGAAGCCGAAGCCCCGCGAACGAGGACCGATGGCGAAGAGCGCCGGCTTGGACGTTTCGCTCTAGACCATGATCGCTTCAAGATGAATCGCTCATGGTCTCTACCTCTTTGTTTTTGACGCATGATCTTATCCAAAGAGTCTGCAACTTTTTGGGATTATGCTCTAGCTAGTCTAGTCGACACATGCGCATCCGGGCCCGGCAACCAG
>VDMG01000074.1 GCA_006514895.1 Beijerinckiaceae bacterium | reverse complement strand
CTCATGCCGCCACCCCCCCGGTGCGGGTCGAACTATTACCAACGGTTAAGAGAGACACCCGTTGGTTCTTCTCTCGGGGTTGCTCCAATCTATGGGAATTATCGGAAACCTGGTGATTCCCGCCCACCGTTCGCGGCCATGGCAAAAAAGCTAGTGAGCTGGGAGCCCGCGCTCCAAGCTGCGATTCGTCTCTCCCCTCGGGAACCATGCGCAAAAGGACCTAGCTTTGTCCCCTCCTCTTAGCCGCTCCTTCCATGCTCTTGGCGCTCGGACCCTAAACCGGCCTACGAAGCCTGGCAATCTTTCGATTTACGCCTGCGGCGCGAAAACTTGCTGCCATAATCACCAACATCAGGCGAGTCGATGGTCCTCCCAACTCTCGTCGCTGCGCTTTAATGACCGAGCAATTTTCATCGCCCTGGCCGCCGGCCCACCGAATACCTCTCCCTCACTGGACGGCAACGGTGGGTCCGGCGGCATTTCATCTGTCTTTCTCGGGAAATCCGGTTCCGACCCGCGCCCGGTCACTTAATGATCCGGCGCGGCCGTTTCCCAATTGGATGATTCCTCCGGCAATCGCAGATGCGATGCCCGTGTTCCGTCGGATGGATCGGGTAATAGCCGACTTTGCCCGTGCGGATGGGGCCGGACGCGGTGACCGAGATGGCGCGCGAGCATCTGGGCGCCAAGACAAATGCCAAGGAAGGGCGTGTTTTCCTTGAGCGGGACCCCGATCCAGTCTATCTCGCGGCGCAACCAGGCGTCTTCGTCGTTGGCGCTCATTGGACCGCCGAACATGATCACGCCGACGTAGCCTGTGAGCGTCTCCGGCAAGCGGATCGCCGTAACGGGGGCACCGGCAATCAAGTTCACAGCCTTGCGCGCGCAAGAGCCGCCCGAGCCGACCGGGAGTTGAATGTTTTTGATGCAGGATGATGAGAACCCTGCGGTGTAAATTGGGACCTGCTGGCATCATTCGCAAATTTTAAAAAATCAAACCGGACTTCAGCGGAGAGGGGCCCGATTTTGCTGCAACCGCGAAATAACCGCCAAAACTACGGCCTTTGGCAAAAATGGCAAGAGCAAAACACTGAGTTTGTTTAAGAATCCTGGCACGACCTCGCGGCGTCCCACGATCAGCCCGGCATAGCCCGCTTCGGCCACCTGCATGGCGGTGGTGCTCGGAAGCCGTGCGAGGTCCAGATTCGGTCCGAAACCGGCGCGGGCCTGGAACCCGGTCTTGGTGTAGCCAGGACACAGAGCCGAAACGGTGACGCCGTGCGGGCGCAGCTCCTGCGAAAGCGCAAGCGAGAACGAGAGAATAAAGGATTTCGACGCGTAATAGGCCGCCATTCCCGGTCCGCCAGGAAAATAGGCCGCGACCGACGCAACATTCAGGATTTTGCCGTGCGCGGCTCTGATCGCTGGCAGGAAATAAAGGGTCATTTCGACAACCGCGCGGATATTGAGATCGACGATGGCCAGTTGCTCGCCCGGATCGAGGGAGGCAGCCGGGCCGATAAGGCCGAAGCCGGCATTATTGACCAAAATCTCCGGCGACGCCCCGGCGGCTTCGAGCTCAGCGGCGATTTGTGGTATTGCGCCACGTTCGAGCAAATCGACCACCAGAAGCAAGGGCCGGGGCCCGCCGGGCGCTGCGATTTCGCCGGCAAGCGCTTCGAGTGCGGCGCGGCTCCGGGCGATCAGAGCGAGATCATGACCATGTCTTGCGAAGACGCGGGCAAGATCGGCGCCGATCCCGCCAGAGGCGCCAGTTATGACGGTGACACGGCGCGTCTTCGTGCCGGATCGAGCTTGCGCATCCGCCGATTCGCCAATCCCGGCGTCTGTGAAAACCGCTTCGCTCATCCTTCGCCCTTCGCGGCGGCGGCGGACAATGGGCCCTCGAAGGGGGCCGTCCGCGAGGCTCGCCCCGCAACCCGCTGGCGCAGCAAGACTCTGTCGCGCGTCGAAACGCCGAGAAGTTCGGCGATCCGCCAAATTGTATTTTCCTCGAACTCATCGGCGGCGCCATCGGCATAAGCGATGTCCCACAGCATTTCCACGATTTTTTGGCGGCCATCGTCGTCAAGGGCACGCTTCAGAACACTGGTAAACTGGTAGAAATCCACCGCCTCGCGGTCGCTTTGTTCGCAATCAATTCCATGGCCGCTTTGGGGTCGAGGCCGAACCGCTCCCCGATGATGGTCTTCAGGCGGCGCCGCTCGGCGAGATCGGTGTTGCCATCGACATTGGCGACATGCACGAGCAAGGCAACCGCCGCGAGCCGGTAATCCTCTTCGTCAAAGCGCCGGGCGAGCGATTCCGTGCCACTCACTTCCGCGATAAAGTTCTTCAAGGAATCGAACATCAAAGCTCTCCAATCCCGGTTTTCGATGAAGCATATAGGATGCAGTGGCGCCAAACGCATCCTGTCTATTCAGCGAAGGAGCAGACAAGTCCAATACCCTTCCGGCCGGTGATAGACCCGGCGCAAGCTACGGACCCAGGCTTGGCATTGTAGCCGTGCCGGGAAACAGACTTTTTCGTCCCGCCAAGCGATGAGGGTCTGGCCATTGCCAGCGGCATAGGGGCGGCCGCCGGAAAAATGCCCAAGCCATACGGAGCGCCAGGGAAGAATCGCCGCCGTGGCCATCGGCGGCGCCCAGAACGGCGCACCGATAGAGCAGGGGACGCCGTTCTCCCAATAGTTCGCCGCGGCGGGGGGCGGCGGCCCGAAAGCCCAATCCGCGGCGTAGCTGACACTTGCTAAGCTTAAATATGCAGCGGTGGAGAGGAGCCGGGCGCTTGCCTGAAACCCCTGGTGGCCCGGCCTCGCTGTTTCCTTGGCTCTGTTCATCTCATCAAAAACCGTATGCGCCGTGGGCATTGCCGCTCGTCCTGTCCTTTACCCGCAACAGCGATGGTGCGCCAGGGGTTGCCAGAACGCGAAGCGAAGAAGCATTTCCCCTCGCGGCCAAAAAACACTAGAGACACGGAACCCTCGATCTACTACGCAAACGCACATCACGGGCCTTTGGCGAAATCCGTTTCATAACGGGGCCTGCCAGGAGTTTTTTTGAGACCGCAATGAAATTCACGCTTTCCTGGCTCAAGGATCATCTTGAGACCGACGCCTCCCTCGACGAAATCGTCGCCGCGCTGACAAGAACCGGTCTTGAGGTGGAGCATGTCGATGATAGGGCTGCTCTCCTTAAGGATTTCGTCATCGCCCGCGTCGTCGAGGCGAAGCCCCACCCCAATGCCGACCGGCTGCGGGTTTGTCTTGTCGATGCCGGAGGCGCCGTCCCAGTACAAGTCGTCTGCGGCGCGCCGAATGCGCGGGCTGGCATGAAATCGGTATTTTCAGCACCCGGGACCTATATCCCTGGAAAGGAGCTCACCCTCGGCAAGGGCGTGATCCGCGGCATCGAATCGAACGGCATGCTGTGTTCGGGCGCCGAACTCGAAGTGTCCGATGACCATGACGGCATTCTCGATTTGCCCGAGGCGGCACCGGTTGGCGCGGCTTATGCGGCATGGGCTTTTCTCGATGACCCGGTTGTCGAGATCAATCTTTTGCCCAACCGTCCCGATGCCGCGGGCATCGACGGAATAGCCCGCGACCTCGCGGCGGCCGGGCTCGGCCGGCTGAAGAGCGCGGCGATCGTGCCGGTCGAAGGTGGTTTTGCGTGTCCGGTCGATGTCCGGCTTGATTTCGTGGCCGAGGACGCGCATCTCGCGCCGGCCTTCGCGCTGCGCCTCGTCAAGGGCGTGCGCAATGGGCCAAGTCCGCCGTGGATGCAGAGGCGGCTCAAGCTGATCGGGTTGCGGCCGATCAACGCGCTCGTCGATATCACCAATTACCTGACCTTCGACCGGGCCCGCCCGCTGCATGTTTTCGATGCCAAAAAAATCAAGGGAAACATTACTGTGCGCCGCGCGGCCCCGCGCGAGGAGTTGATCGCGCTGGATGGCCGAATCTACCCGCTCGACGCGGACAATGTCGTCATCGCTGATGAATCGGGCGTCGAATCGCTCGCCGGAATCATGGGCGGACAGGCCACCGGCTGCGACGAGACGACGGCCGAGGTGTTGATCGAGTCGGCCCTCTGGGATCCCGTGAATATCGCACGCAGCGGACGTAGCCTTGGCATTAACTCGGACGCGCGCTACCGATTCGAACGCGGCGTCGATCCGGCATTTTTGTTGCCCGGACTTGAGCTTGCGACCCGACTCGTTGTCGAGCTTTGCGGAGGCGAGGCCTCGCAAATCACCCTTGCTGGGCGGATTCCCCGGTCCGACAAGCGCATCGTGTTTCCTTGGAGCGAGGTGAAGCGGTTGACCGGGCTCGAACTTGACAGCTCAGAAATGGCCGGCATTCTCGAGAGCCTTGGGTTCGAACTTGCCGATCTTGCCGGCAACGCCGGCGAGGTGGTGGTGAAGGCGCCCTCGTTCCGGCCCGATATCGCGAGCAAGGCCGATCTCGTCGAGGAAATCCTGCGAATCGCGGGGCTCGACCGCGTTTGCCCGGCCCCACTGCCGCGTGGATCCGGCCAACATGTCGCGGGGCCAGTGCTGACTTTGCTGCAAAAGCGGGTCAAGAGCGCCAAGCGGGCGCTTGCCGCCAACGGCCTCGTCGAAGCGGTGACGTGGTCCTTCGTCTCGCGTCAGCGCGCACTGATGTTTGGCGGCGGCGGGGCCTCGCTGGCGCTTGCCAATCCGATTGCCTCCGAGCTTTCCGATATGCGGCCAAGCTTGTTGCCTGGGCTGATCGCGGCGGCGCAACGCAACGCCGACCGTGGCCAGGGCGACGTCGCGCTTTTCGAGGTCGGCCAAATCTTCTTGAGCGATGAGGAAGGAGGTCAAAAAATCGCCGCGGGCGCGATCCGGCGAGGCATGGCGAAGGAAGCAGGATCCGGCAGGCATTGGTCGATGCCTCCCGCCGGAGTCGATCCATTCGACGTCAAGGCGGATGCTTTCGCTCTTCTTTCGGCGCTTGGCGTGCCGGCCGGCGGTTTGCAGCTCGTTTCCGGCGGACCTGCCTGGTTTCACCCCGGCCGCTGCGCCACGATTCAATTTGGGCCAAAAAATGTCATTGGCGCGTTTGGCGAGATCCATCCGCTTACCCTCGACGCACTCGGCGCAGAGGGGCCGGCCGCCGGTTTCGAATTGCTCCTTGATGACATACCGGCGCCGAAATTGAGGGTCACAAGAACCAAACCGAAGCTTGATCTTTCGGAGTTCATGCCCGTGCAACGCGACTTTGCCTTCCTGGTCGATCGATCGGTGAAGGCTGCCGACATTGTGAAGGCCGCCACTGCTGGCGAACGCGCACTCGTCTCGGACGTCGGGGTTTTCGATGTCTATGAAGGCAAGGGCATCCCGGAAGGCAAGAAATCGGTCGCCATATCCGTCACCCTGCAACCGCGCGAAAAAACCTTGACCGAGGCCGACATCGATGCCGCCGCAGGCAAGATTATCGCCGAGGTTGCCAAGAAAACCGGCGCGAGCCTCAGAGGATAAAGCCTTGCGATTGATCTTGCACAGTGTTTTCGCCGCCGCCTTGATCGCGGCCCCCGCCTGTTCGATAGCCGCTCCTCGGACAATCGACGATTGCGAAAAGATTCAAGCAGCTGATGCCTATAATCAATGCCTGGCCATCTTCGGTCCGGTGGCGCGCGGCCATGGTGCCGCGCGGTATAGTGGGGACAGCAAGAGCCAGGACGCGGGCGCGGCCGTTGATGGCTCCGATACAAAGGTCGCGGCTGCTCCCGACGAGGATTTGGGCCATGGCCATGTTCGCCACCACGCCAGCCACCACGGTTGGACGAGGCATCATTGGGCCAGACATGACGGGGCGAGATATGGCCGGGCGAGATATGGCCATTGGCACCACACAACAGCGGTGGCGCATCGGCATGGCAAAAGAATTACCATGGCATTCAGCACGGGTTCGGGCCGCGTGCATCTGCGTTAAAGCATGATTTTCAGAAAAGTAGGGAGTTTTTGGATGAGCTCATGCGGGAAAATAAAGCGATAGAAACATGAGTTATCGATCTTAAAGCGATCATGCTTCAGCTTCTTCCGGCCAAACCATCCAGCAGATCAACAGTGTGAATAGGGCTACGGGCCGAAACTTAGATCACTTCGACTTGGGCCTTTCACCCGGTGCCTTGGCCTCGATCGCCAAGGCATGCACGCCGCTTTCGAGTTCCGTCTTCAGAAGATGATTGACAACGCGGTGGCGGTCGACCCGGCTCTTGCCTCTAAAGGATTCAGAAACCACCTTGACGCGAAAGTGGGTTTCTCCCGCGCCCCCGGCGGACCCGCGCCGCTCGACGGCGTGAGCGTGGGCCGCGTGTTTGCGGGATTCGTCGATGACTTCGATATAGGAGGGGGCCAAGGCCTCCTGTAATTTCGCTTTGATGCGATCCCTCACGGCCATGTCGCTTTGCTCGCTCATGTCAACACAGCCAAACAAAAAGTTACTGGATCTGCCGCCGGACCCAAGATCATTTTCATTTTACCGCATCGAAGCGCTTGCGGCCATCCCAAAGACATTCATAATGTGGCCGCCATGAATTTACGATCACGTATTTTCGACCGCATCAGGGTCAAGTCCGGGTTCAAGGAGGAAAAGCGCCCGGATCAGACGCTTTGCCAGCACCCGGGCTGTAGCGAAGCGGGCGAATTCCGCGCGCCGATGGGCCGATTGCGAGAGGGACAATATTTTTGTTTCTGCCTCGACCATGTCCGGGAATACAACGCATCCTATAATTATTTCAATGGCATGAGCGTGGAAGCAATGGCGCTCTATCAGCGCGAAGCCTTGGTTGGTCATCGCCCGACCTGGTCGATGGGTGTAAAACGCGGAGCCAAGAATTTTCGCGAGGAGGGTGACGATCCGTCGCGCCCGAGCGAGACGCTGGGGATGTTCCGGGCGGACGTCCGGCGCTATTCTTGCGAGACTCCTCAAAAACCGCGTTATGGGCTGGCGGCCTTGAAAGCCCTGGATCAGTTGGGGCTCGACGACAATGTGGACATGGCCGCGATCAAGGCCCGCTACAAGGATTTGGTCAAGCGCCTCCATCCCGATGCCAACGCCGGAGACCGGTCGAATGAAGACAAATTGCGCGAGATCATCCGCGCCTATAATTATCTGAGGTCGGTGAAGCAGGCTTGAGGCTTCCCGCGCCGCAGGGAGCGATTTAAGAGCCGCTCCAGACCCATGAGCATTTTCAAGCGAAGTGGGTACCGGTTCGGGTCAAGAAAATGCGATAAAACAAAGATCTAGCGATGCTTTCTGATCGGAATCTGAAAGCACTCTAGTGCTTGCGGGTACGAGAGACATGGCCGGTACAAAGGACAAAAGCAAGGCATGATGATGGACGAAAGCGCGGCGCCTGGCGGCTTGCCCGACATGAAGATTTCGGTGCGCCAAGTCTTCGGCATCGACAGCGATATGGAAGCGCCCGCCTATTCGAGCGCCGATCCGCATGTTCCGGATCTCGATCCCGATTATCTCTTCGATCGCGATACCACGCTCGCCATTCTTGCAGGCTTTGCCAAAAATCGCCGGGTGATGATCACCGGCTATCACGGCACCGGCAAGTCGACGCATATCGAGCAGGTCGCGGCGCGGCTGAACTGGCCGTGCGTGCGGATCAACCTCGACAGTCACGTTTCTCGCATCGATCTCATCGGCAAGGACGCGATCGTCATCAAGGATGGCCTGCAGGTGACCGAATTCAAGGATGGCATCCTGCCGTGGGCGCTGCAAAACAATGTCGCGCTGTGTTTCGATGAATATGACGCGGGCCGTCCCGACGTGATGTTCGTTATTCAGCGCGTCCTCGAAATGTCGGGCCGTCTCACCCTCCTCGATCAAAGTCGGGTGATCAGGCCGCATCCCGCTTTCCGCCTCTTTTCGACGACGAATACGATCGGCCTTGGCGATACTTCCGGGCTTTATCACGGTACCCAGCAAATCAATCAGGGACAGATGGACCGCTGGTCCATCGTTGCCACGCTGAATTATCTGCCGCACGATAAGGAGGTCGACATCGTGCTGTCCAAGGTGAAGCGGTTTCAGGGGAGCAAGGAAGGCCGCGACACCATCAACAAGATGGTGCGCGTCGCCGACCTTACCCGCAATGCGTTCATCGGGGGCGATCTTTCGACCGTGATGAGCCCGCGCACGGTGATCACTTGGGCCGAAAACACGGAAATCTTCGGGGACACCGGCTTCGCCTTCCGGCTAACCTTTCTCAACAAATGCGATGAATTGGAGCGCGCCCTTGTCGCGGAATTCTATCAGCGTTGTTTCGGCAAGGAACTTCCAGAAAGCGCGGTCAATGTCGTCATGAGTTGAAGGGCGCCGCTGGGGCGTTCGCCGAGTCCTGGCGCCCGAAGGCGGGAGGGTACATTCCACGTGGAGCATTTTCAAGCGAAGCGGATACCGGTTCGCTTCAAGAAAATGCCATAAAACAAAGACCCAGCGATGCTTTCTGATTCCGGGGAATCTGAAAGCACGCGCGCGCGATTAAGTCTTTAAGTGATTGAGTCTTTAAAAGAGCGACATCAGAAGCCACCGGGATGAGTTCCAACCAGAAGCCACATGCGAAAACGGAAGCTCCCCGGGAGCCGTTTAAACGGGCCGTCGCCTCGTGCCTGCGCGCCATGGCAAAAATGCCGCAGGCCGAGGTCGCTTTCGCGGCCGAGCGGCCGAGCCTCGTTTGGACTGGCACCAGCGCCAAGGCGCGGTTGCCCGAACCCTCGCGCAAGCTCGATGCGCGGGAAGCCGCGATTCTGCGCGGTCACGCCGATTCGATGGCTCTGCGGCTTACCTGCCATAATATCGAAACGCATCGGCGGTTGACTCCTCAAGCCGCTGCCGCGCGCGCGGCTTTCGATGCCGTCGAACAGGCGCGCGTCGAGGCGATCGGGTCGCGCCGGATGCAGGGGGTAGCGGCCAATCTCGACGCAATGCTCGACGACAGGTTTCACCGCGCCCGCTATGCCGATATTGCGGTCCGCGCCGAGGCGCCGCTCGATGACGCGCTCGCGATGATCGTGCGCGAGCGTCTAACCGGGCTCAGGCCTCCCAAAAACGCGGAAAGGATTGTCGGTCTTTGGCGGCCTTGGATCGAGGAGCGCGCGAGTGCCGAGCTTGACAAGCTTTCGCTGAAAATCGAGGATCAGCAAGCCTTCGCGGGTGCCGTCCACAAACTTTTGACTGCGCTCGAAATGATCGACGAAGGCAGCCTCGACAGTAATCCAGAAGAAGAAAACGACGGCGCGGGCGAGCCGGATGGCGCCGAGGACAACCGATCCGAGGAAGGCGCCGAGGATCATACCGGTGACGCGAGCCGGAGCGAAACGGCCGAGGCTTCCTCCGATCTCATGGAAGAAAGCGAGGTCGATGCCGCCGGCGCGCCAGCCGGCGAATTCGAAGAGGAGGGCGAACTTAGCGCCGTCGAGGAAGCGGGCGATATGCGCCGGCAGCAACCGCCGCCGCGCGCCGAACCCCATGTCACGGATTACAAAGCCTTCAGCAAGAATTACGACGAGGTCGTCGCGGCGCAAGACCTTTGCGATGCCGAGGAACTCGAACGGCTTCGCTCCTATCTCGACAAGCAATTGAATAACCTCTCCTCGATCGTCGCGCGGCTTGCCAATCGGTTGCAGCGGCGCCTCATGGCACAACAAAGCCGGTCCTGGGAATTCGACCTCGAGGAAGGCCTCCTCGATCCGGCGAGGCTGCCCCGCGTGATCGCCGATCCGCGGCAGCCCCTTTCCTTCAAACGTGAGAAGGATATGGAGTTCCGCGATACGGTGGTGAGCTTGCTCATCGACAACTCCGGCTCGATGCGTGGCCGTCCGATCACGGTCGCCGCCACCTGCGCCGATATTTTGGCCCGCACGCTGGAGCGTTGCGGCGTCAAGGTTGAAATTCTTGGCTTCACGACACGGGCGTGGAAGGGCGGCCAATCGCGCGAAGCCTGGCTTCAGGCGAACAAACCCGCTTCGCCCGGCCGTCTCAATGACCTTCGCCATATCATTTACAAATCAGCGGATGCCCCTTGGCGGCGATCACGGAAACATCTCGGGCTGATGATGCGCGAGGGCCTGCTCAAGGAAAACATCGACGGCGAAGCGCTCGATTGGGCACACCGGCGTCTCCTTGCGCGGCCAGAACAGCGCCGCATATTGATGATGATTTCCGATGGTGCGCCGGTCGATGATTCGACGCTTTCGGTCAACCCCGGCAACTATCTCGAAAAGCATTTGCGCTACATGATCGAGGAGATCGAGACGCGCTCGCCGGTCGAGCTCATCGCGATCGGGATTGGCCACGACGTGACACGCTATTACCGCCGCGCCGTGACGATCGTCGATGCCGAGGAGCTAGGCGGCGCGATGACCGATAAACTCGCGGAGCTTTTCGATGAAACGGCGGCGCCGGAGCCGCCGGCGCCGGTTAGACGCAAGCTTGATCCCGGGCCGGGCGGCGGCGCGCGGGAAAGAATTCTTCATTAGAGCATGTCAAAATCGAAAACGTTGCTCGACTTTTTCGATTTTGACATGCTCCAACTCTTTGAATCTGAGCGATTCATTTTCGATCACGCAATTCCACGTGGTGGGCAAGCGCTCTAGGAGTGCAGGACCACGTTCCTCGCCATCCTTCTAAAGGGGAGCGCAGCCGGCCGATCAATGGCTGTGCGCCTGAAGTTCCTGGGGAGAGGACTGGCGCGAAAGACCGCCGCCATCGACCCATTTTCGCGTACTGTCCGCCGCGCGTTGAATGAGATAATGTGACGCTGAGAAATCATAGGGCGACACATCGAGCGGGCAGAGCGTCGGCACGATGGAGATATGTATTTCTCCAGTGAGCCGCTCGAGATCACGGATGAGTTGCCACTCGATCAACAAAGTGATTGCGTGCAACGCCCTGGCGATCGCTTTTTTGGGGGGCTCTTTCAAGGCGCAAGCATATCCCGTTGGAAGCTCCGCGACGCTCCAAGGTCCGCCGCCACCTTGATGGGGGTGTTGGCGGCGATAGCGCCGTCCATGAGTG
>VDMG01000194.1 GCA_006514895.1 Beijerinckiaceae bacterium | reverse complement strand
GTCCTAGAGTGCTTTCAGATTCCGCGGAATCTGAAAGCACTCTAGACTAGTAGATCTTTGTTTTATCGCATTTTCTTGACGCGAACCGGTATCCACTTCTCTTGAAAATGCTCTAGGCGTTGCTAGCAATCCTTTTGCAACTGGCCCAAAGCTTATCGGATGGGCGCGCGGCAGCTTAACCGGAAGCCGCTATTTTTGCGGGGATACCCTTTGGCGGCGGCTTTGCCGGCCTCAGGACCGCCACGAGTCAAGGTCGAGCACTGGCAGGCCGGTCGCGGCACAGATCGCCTCCATGAGAGTGACGCCCGCTGAAACGCTAACAAATCCACTATGGGGACTAAGCAACAAACGCTTCTTGTGCTCTTTCAATTTGAGGTAGGGGGAACAGTGGCTTATTCCAATGCTTTTATTTAGGGCTATGCCCGTGATCTCCTCGAAACAGTAGCGTTCCATTTTAGGTGCGCGACGACAGATACTCGTGCTATAGACAACCTGGGGGACCGTGAATCGAACATCGTGGTGTATGCCTGTGGCACTAGCAAGAATACGCCACAGCCGACTGAGTACATCCCACACAATAGGGAAATCCAGGTGTGAGATATTTGATCTGCGTGTGGATTGGCAGCGGCGAACATAAAGCCTAACCCGGCACCTACGAACAGCGCCCCGAGCCACCGGATGCTGTTTTTCGCTCGAATTGTGAGCGTATCGCCGTCGCGTTCGATCTGTAGACCGCGGTATTTCGCCATCCGCATGCGCCTCCTGTCAAACCCAGCAGCACCATGGCTGATCGGCGTCCAACGCGTTAATGCTGTCTTCCACAAACCCCTCACTCGGCCTCGTAAACCACCTCCCCGGCGATCAGGGTGAGCTTTACCTTGCCCTCCATGCGGGCCTCGTCGAAAGGGGTGTTCTTGCAGCGCGAATGCAGTTTTGCCGGATCGACGACAAAAGGTTCGTCCGGGTCGAAACGGATGATATCGGCCGGCGCGCCAATCTTGAGCCTTCCCTGCGGAAGCCTGAGTATTTCGGCGGGACGGATGGTCATCGCAGCGATGAGACGCCCGAGCGAAATTTCGCCCGAATGAACGAGCCGCAGGCCGGCCGAAAGCATGGTTTCCAAACCGATCGCTCCATCTTCCGCCTCGGTGAACGGCAGACGCTTGGTTTCGACATCTTGAGGGTTGTGGTCGGAGACGATGGCGTCGATGAGACCGGACGCCAGGCCCGCGACAAGGGCGCGCCGCTCCTCTTCCCCTCGCAGCGGCGGCGCGAGCTTCAAAAAGGTGCGGTAATCGCCGATATCGTTTTCGTTAAGGGTCAGATGGTTGATCGAGGTGGCGCAGGTTACGGGCAAGCCATCGGACTTCGCCTTGGCAACAATATCCAAGGACAGAGCCGTTGTGACAAGCGCGGCATGGTAGCGGGCGCCGGTCAAGTTCACGAGCCTAATGTCGCGATCGAGCATGATGGCCTCCGCCTCGCGCGGCGTTCCGGCAAGACCGAGGCGCGAGGCAAACTCGCCTTCGTTCATGACCCCTTCGGCGGCAAGATCAGGATCTTCCGCGTGATGGATGACGAGAGCATCGAAATCGCGCGCATATTGCATCACCCGGCGCAGAACCCGCGCATTGCGGATCGAGCGCGCGCCATCGCTAAAAGCCACGGCGCCCGCCTGTTGCAACAAGCCGATCTCGGCGATTTCCGCGCCATCGAGGCCAGACGTCAAGGCCGCCGAGGGAAGCACCCGCACGCGTCCGGTATCGCGGGCGCGGCGCAAGAGAAAATCGACGACCGCCGGCTCATCCACCGGCGGAATGGTGTCGGGGCGGGCAAGAATTGTCGTGACGCCGCCCGCCGCCGCCGCCCATGTCGCGGTCGCGATCGTCTCCCGATGTTCGGCGCCAGGTTCGCCGATGAAGGCCCGCATGTCGATGAGGCCCGGCGCCACGCAATCGCCGCTGCAATCGATGATTCGCGCATGGGCAGGGAGATTTGCCAGGGTAACGGCGGAACCAAACTCTCGGATCAAGCCATCGACGATAAGGACGCCGCCAGCCTTTTCGTCCAGTGCGGCCGGATCGATCAACCTTGCGTTGATCAGCGCCAGCGGCTTATGGGCAATGGAAGAAGAGGAAGGATGGGAAGAGGCGGACGCCTGTTTCACGTGAAACTCGCTCTCATCCATTCGGCAAATGCCGCGCCAAGGCTTCCAACACCGCGATCCGCACCGCGACCCCCATTTCGACCTGCTCGCGGATAAGACTCCTTTCCCCATCGGCGACACTCGAATCGATTTCGACGCCGCGGTTCATCGGACCTGGATGCATGACGAGCGCGTCCGGCTTGGCAAGTTTCAGCTTGGCCTCGTCGAGACCAAAAAAGCGGAAATATTCCTTGGCGGAAGGGATATAGCCGCCCCGCATCCGCTCGCGCTGCAGGCGCAGCATCATCACAATGTCGGCGCCTTCGAGCCCCGCGCGCATGTCGTGGAAAACATCGACTCCCATGCGCTCGATGCCGGGCGGCAGAAGCGTCGATGGCCCGACCACGCGCGGCCGCGCCCCAAGCGCCGAGAGCAGAAGAATATTGGAGCGCGCGACCCGTGAATGCAGGATGTCGCCGCAGATCGCGACCGTAAGACCTTCGATTCTACCCTTGTTCCGCCTGATCGTGAGCGCATCGAGAAGGGCTTGGGTGGGATGCTCATGAGCGCCGTCACCCGCGTTGACGACGGCGCAATCGACCTTTTTCGCGAGCAGATGCACGGCGCCCGCCCGCGCGTGGCGGACGACGATAATATCGGGACGCATCGCGTTCAGCGTCACCGCCGTGTCGAGCAAAGTCTCGCCCTTCTTGACGCTCGATGCCGCCACCGACATGTTCATGACATCAGCCCCGAGACGCTTGCCGGCAAGTTCAAAGGAGGATTGCGTCCTTGTCGAGGCCTCGAAAAAGAGGTTGATAAGGGTCCTCCCGCGCAAGGTCGTGCGTTTTTTCTCGACCTGGCGAGACACTTCGACCGCCGCCTCGGCGAGGTCGAGGAGAATTTCGATGTCTTGGGCGGAAAGCCCCTCGATCCCGAGCAGATGCCGGTGCGGGAAGAGGGGCTTATTCGGCGGATTGGCCATCGGCCCTGTTGTACAGGACCCGGATCGCCTCTGTCACAATAGTTTGCGCACGCGCGGGACGATCTACCCAGATTTTTCATGGCTTTTGGGCATTCCCCGCAAGATGGCAAACGGCGCTCTTTGGGAGTTCCTTCATGAAGGCTTCATGAAAATGTGAAGCCCTCGTCCTTTTCCTAGTTGCCTTTTCCGGCGGGACCTAGTTTAAGCGTCGCCGGGAAGTGAAACGTTCAACATTGGCGTGCCATGAAGACCATTTGGAAAAAAATCTTGATGGGCGCGGCGATTTTGCCGGCCGGGGGGCCCGCATTCGCGCAAAATCAGCCGCTCACCTGCTGGTACAACGATCACGCCGATTTTACTTCGGCCGATAGCGCCGCGGCCGATGCAAGGGTCGGCGCCGTCACGAGATACGGCAGCGGTGACAAAACTTATAACTATACGATTTCGGCGCGGGATGGCTCGGCTTGCCCGGTCCAGCTCCCGCTCTCGTCGCTGACGGCTGTCACGGTGGCGCTTGTCCGTCAGGACGAAGGCAGTTGTGGCAATGAGAATGTCGTTGACAGCGGTACGGCTGCCGTCGTCGGCTCGGTGACGGTCGCTCGTTCAACAGACGAGTCATCCACCGCCGGCATCCGACTTGTTGGGCTCTCCCCCAACACGAGCTACCAAATTTTCTTGAAATGCGCCCGCCAGCTCGGAACAGTTCGAACCGACGCCGCCGGCAATGCCGGGAGGACGGTTGACTTTCCGAACGACGCAGCTGGACAGGTTTACGCTTTTGAAATTTCGCCGGAAGGCGCCCCGCCGGGGACCAAGCTGCAGAGCCTATCCTTTAGAAAATAGCCGCAAATCGGCAAGGGCAGACTTCAGGCTGCTTCCTGAAGGTGGGCTTCGAGAAACCACAGCGATTTGTCCAGCGCGCGCGAAAAACCGGTCAAAATATCTGCTGTATCGGCATCGCCGGCATCGTCCGTCGTGTCGATGCCAGCCCGAACCGCGTTCGCGACGGTGCCATAACGCTCGATCAGCGCCGCGAGATGTTCGATAATTTTATAGATATCCACCGGATATGGCTTGAGCGCTGTCTTATTCGCCACTGTTTGGGTCGTGCCTAGGGCAGTCCCGCCAAGTTGCACGGCGCGCTCCGCCATGGTGTCGATATGGGTGTCAACTTCGGTCCGGAAAGAATCCAGCATCTCATGCACGGCGATAAATTGGATTCCCTTGAGATTCCAATGGGCTTGCTTTGTCGCGAGAGCCAAATCTATGGCATCGGCGACTCGGGCATTCAAAATATCGATGGAAACAGCCTTTGCGTTCGACTTTAGATCGTTCCTTGTTTTATGCGATTTCATGCCGGCTACTGCACGTCTTCCCTGTTGCTCGTCATAACCGGCAAGCCTGCTATCGATCGGAACCGCTGGCTTGACCTTTGTTGGGCTTAGCTTGTGAAACGCTTCTCGAGACGAAATGGTTCAGCTTGGCCGATGCCTTCCGTTCCTCTTTGACCGTCCCTATTTGACTATGGACCCGCGCTCCCCCATCCTCCCGCCATCAATTTAAGCCAAGCTCCGGCTCAAGGCTTTGCGGGTGTGAGGGTTGCCGTTCGATTTCGGAGCTGATGCATACGACTGAATTTGGAAGCTACTGAGGACTGTTGCATGAATGTTGTCATCGTCGAATCGCCGGCGAAGGCCAAGACGATTTCCAAATATCTCGGAAGAGCCTATGAAGTTTATGCTTCCTATGGCCACGTTCGCGATTTGCCGGCGAAGGATGGTTCGGTCGATCCGGATGGCGATTTCGCCATGCTCTGGGATGTCGATTCCCAGTCATCCAAAAGACTGGCCGAAATCGCCAAGGCGGTGAAAGGTGCGGACCGGATTATTCTGGCGACCGACCCAGACCGCGAGGGCGAGGCGATTTCCTGGCACGTCCTCGAAGTCTTGAAGGCGAAAAAAGTCCTCGGCACAAAACCCGTGGAGCGGGTCGTTTTCAACGCGATCACCAAAGTCGCGATCACGGAGGCGATGAAAAATCCGCGCGAGATCGATGCCGCCCTTGTCGATGCCTATCTCGCCCGCCGCGCGCTCGACTACCTCGTCGGGTTCAACCTTTCGCCGGTGCTGTGGCGCAAATTGCCCGGCGCCCGCTCGGCTGGACGGGTGCAATCCGTCGCCTTGCGCCTGGTCTGCGACCGCGAGCTTGAGATCGAAAAATTTGTTTCGCGCGAATATTGGTCGATCGCCGCGCACTTGCGGACCGAGGCCGGAGCGCCTTTCATCGCCCGGCTCGCCGGCGCTGATGGCCAGCGGATCAATCGCCTCGATATTGGCTCGGGAGCGGAAGCGGAAGCCTTCAAGGCCGCCCTTGATGCCGCCAAATTCTCGGTGGCCAGCATCGAGGCGAAACCCGCGAAGCGGCATCCGCCGCCGCCCTTCACGACCTCGACACTGCAGCAGGAGGCCTCCCGCAAGCTGGGCTTTGCGCCCGCGCGGACCATGCAGCTCGCCCAGCGGCTCTACGAGGGTACTGACATCGGCGGCGAGACGGTGGGGCTCATCACTTATATGCGCACCGACGGCGTCGACCTCGCGCCAGAAGCAATCACGAGCGCGCGCAGCGTCATCGGCAAGGAGTTTGGCGCGAGCTATGTCCCGAAGGCGCCGCGCAAATATATGGCAAAAACCAAGAACGCGCAGGAAGCGCATGAGGCGATCCGCCCGACCGACCTTGCCCGCATGCCTAAGCATGTCTCGCGCAGCCTCGAACAGGACCAGTTGCGGCTTTATGAACTCATCTGGACGCGCACCATCGCAAGCCAAATGGAATCCGCCGAACTCGAACGCACCACGGCCGATATCGTGGCGCAAGCGGGTGAGCGAAGGCTCGATCTCCGCGCGACCGGCCAGGTCGTCCGCTTCGATGGATTTCTGAAGCTTTATCAAGAAGGCCGCGACGACGAAGATGAGGAAGACGGCGGCCGTCTGCCCGAGATGCGCGAGGGCGAATCTCTCGGCAAGGACAAAATCGATGCAAGCCAGCATTTCACCGAGCCGCCGCCCCGCTTTACCGAGGCGACACTCGTCAAACGCATGGAGGAGCTTGGCATCGGCCGGCCTTCGACCTATGCCTCGACCCTCGCGGTTCTGCGCGAACGCGCCTATGTCCGGCTCGAAAAAAAGCGCCTCGTCCCGGAGGACAAGGGCCGCATCGTGACGGCTTTTCTGGAGAGCTTTTTTACCCGCTATGTCGGCTATGATTTCACCGCCGGCCTCGAAGAGCAGCTCGATCTTGTCTCGAATCACGAGCTCGATTGGAAGCAGGTGCTGCGCGATTTTTGGTCGGATTTTTCCGGCGCGCTCGCCGGCATCAAGGATCTGCGCACGACGGAAGTGCTCGACAGTCTGAACGAGCTTTTGGGCCCGCATATTTTCCCCGCCAAGGAGGACGGCTCGAACCCGCGCGCCTGTCCAACCTGCGGCAACGGCCAGCTTTCGCTGAAACTCGGCAAATTCGGCGCTTTCATTGGCTGCTCGAATTATCCCGAATGCAAATTTACCCGCACCTTGGCGGACACCAGCGCGGAAGGCGGCGTGAATGGCGAGCGGCCGGGGGTCCGGGTTTTGGGCATCGACGCCGCGAGCGGGGACGAGATTTCCGTGCGGGATGGCCGTTTTGGCGCCTATGTGCAACAGGGCGAAGGGGAAAAGCCGAAGAGGGTGTCGCTGCCCAAGTCGATCGGTCCGGGCGAAATCACCTTGGACCAGGCAATTGGCCTCTTGTCGCTGCCGCGCGAAATCGCCAAACATCCCGAAACCAAGGAACCGGTCCTCGCTGGGATCGGCCGCTTCGGTCCTTATGTCCAGCACGGCAAGACCTACGCGAGCATCGGCAAGGACGAGGATATCCTCGCGCTTGGCGCCAACCGTGCGATCGATCTCATCGTCGCCAAGGAAAGCGGCTTGACCGGGCGGCGGTTTGGCGACAGCGCGAATGCGCCGTCACGGGAGCTCGGCGATCATCCGGCGGGCGGCAAGGTCGTGGTCAAGGCCGGGCGCTACGGCCCTTATGTTAACCACGGGAGGATCAACGCGACCTTGCCGCGCGATGCCGATCCCACCACTTTAACACTGGAAGAGGCCGTCGGCCTGCTCGCCGCGAAAGCGGAAGGCCAGGGGACGGGGAAGGGACGCCTGCAGGGGCGCCTTCTTGGCGAACATCCCGAGGGCGGAGCAATTACCGTTCGCAGTGGACGCTTCGGGCCCTATGTCAATCATGGCAAGATCAACGCGACCTTGAAAAACGGTTTGTCGGAAGAGACAATCACGCTTGAAGAGGCGATACGCTTGATCGAGGACAAGGAATCAGCAGGGACGGGTACGCGGGCCGCGAAAAAGCAACGAGGCACGCCCAAAAGAGCCACGTCCAAAGGAGCCCCGCCCAAGAGAATCGCGACCAAGAAGAGAGCCGCGAAGCCGGCGGCAGCGAAATCCCTGCACAAATCCGCCGCGAAGCCGGCGGCGGCAAAATCGAAAAAGGCCAGGCAAGCGTGACAAGATCCGCCGGCAAGGAGTCCGGCCAAGACATCTCCAAAGCCGCGCATGCGGCACACGAAGCTTTGCCATCGCGCGCCGACATTCTTGCCTTCATTGCTCGCGAGCGGGAATCCTTGGGCGGCAGGGCGCAAGGCAAAATCGGCAAACGGGAAATCGCCCGCGCCTTCAACATCAAGGGCGCCGCCAGGATTGCCCTCAAACGCATGCTGAAGGAGCTAGAGGCCGAGGGCGCCGTTGAACGAAGGCACAAGAGCCTGCATAAGCCGGGGCTTTTGCCTTCGATCGTTCTCGCCGATGTGATCGGGCGCGACCGCGACGGCGATCTCCTCGCTGCCCCCGCCGAATGGGACGATGCGCAAGGGCCGGAGCCGAAAATCCTTCTCATGACCAAGGGCGGGACCAAGGCCATGCCGAAGCCTGGGATGCCCGCTCCGGCTCCAGGCGACCGCGCCTTGATGCGAGTGGAACTTGTGCGAGACGCGGAGCCAGGAGAGCCCGCCTACACCGGGCGCATCATAAAACTCTTGCCGCGCGCGAAAACCCAGCTGCTTGGGATTTTTCGCGCCAGCATGGGCGGCGGCGGCCGAATCGTGCCGATCGAGAAGAAAAACGTCAATCGCGGCGAACTCTGCGTCGGCCCCGGCGACGAAGGCGCGGCGCGCGACGGCGACCTCGTGGCCGTCGAGATCTTGCGCATGAGCCGCCTCGGCCTGCCCGCGGCAAAAGTGCGCGAAAGGCTCGGCGCCCTCGATAGTGAAAAGGCGATAAGCCTCATTGCCATTCATTCGCATCGTATTCCGCATGTCTTTCGCCCCGACGCCATCGCCGAGGCGGAGCGGGCAAGACCTGTAAGCCTGGCGCATCGCGAGGATTGGCGTGACATTCCGCTCATCACCATCGATCCTGAAGACGCCAAGGACCACGACGACGCGGTTCATGCCGAGCCCGACCCCGATCCAGCCAATTCCGGCGGCTACATTCTGCGCGTCGCGATCGCCGATGTCGCCGCTTATGTGACGCCTGGCGGCACGCTCGACAAAGAGGCGCGGGATCGCGGCAATTCGGTCTATTTCCCCGATCGCGTCGTGCCCATGCTGCCGGAGCGGATTTCCAACGATTTCTGTTCGCTGTGCCCGGGCGAGGATCGCCCGGCGCTCGCCGCCCGTATCGTGGTCGCCGCCGACGGCCACAAGCTCCGTCATAGTTTCCATCGGGTCATGATGCGCTCGGCGGCGAAACTCTCCTATCGCCAGGCGCAGGCCCTAATCGACCATGGCGCGGACGCGGAGACGGTGCCGCCTCATGCGTCTGTTCTCGTTCCGCTTTACGAGGCCTATTTCGCCCTCAAAACCGCGCGCGACAAGCGCGGGCCGCTCGATCTCGACCTCCCGGAACGCAAGATCATCCTCGACGAGAAGGGTGCGGTGAAATCCGTCGTGACGCCGCCAAGACTCGATTCGCACCGGCTCATCGAGGAATTCATGATCCTTGCGAATGTGGCGGCCGCTGAGGCGCTTGAAGCGAAAAACCAAGCTTTCGTCTATCGCGTGCATGACGAGCCATCGCTGGAAAAGCTCAACAATCTTGGCGAATTTCTGGCCTCCATCGGCATCAAGCTTGGCAAGGGCCAAGTTCTTCGCGCCGCGCAATTCAACGTTATTCTCGCCCGCGTAAAGGGCACGGACAACGAGCATATCGTCAATGAAGTGGTGCTGCGCACCCAGGCGCAAGCGGAATATGCCGTCGAGAATTACGGGCATTTCGGTCTTAATCTGCGCCGCTATGCGCATTTCACTTCGCCGATCCGCCGTTATGCCGATCTCATCGTCCATCGCGCCTTGATCGATGCGCTGCATCTCGGGCCAGATGGCGCGGCGCCGATGGCGAATGGGGAGCTCGCCGAAATCGCGGCGGCAATTTCCGCGGCGGAGCGCCGGGCGATGGCGGCCGAACGCGAGACATCCGAGCGTCTGATCGCGGCCCATCTCGCGGACCGGATCGGTGCGGCGTTCAAGGGCCGCATATCGGGCGCCTCCAGCGCCGGGCTTTTCGTTAAGCTCGACGAGACCGGCGCCGACGGCTTTATCCCGGCCGCCATGCTGGGCGACGACTATTTCCAGCATGACCCGGCCCGTCACGCGCTGATCGGCTCGCGCACCGGTCAAATGCACCGGCTGGGCGATGTTGTAACAGTGAGACTCGTGGAAGCCGCGCCGCTCGCCGGCGCGCTCCGCTTCGAATTGTTGCGCGAAAGCGCGCCCCGGCAAGCGCGGCCAAGCCCGGCAAAAGGCAAGCGGGCGGTGCGTCGCGGCATTAGGGCTCCTGGCGAATTCACCGGTGCGCGTCTATCTCGGGACAAAGCCTGAAGCTTGATTGGTTCGACCACCAGGAAAAGACCATGCCGGACGACGGCCTCATTAGCCTCCGCAGCGCTCATTCCGGGCAAGAGACAATCGCGCGTGTCGAAGCGGAGCTGGCGGCAAAAGGCGTGACGGTTTTCGCCAAGATCGATCACGTCGCGGGAGCTTCTGCAGCCGGCATGACTTTGCGCCTGACGACATTGATCATTTTCGGCAACGCACGCGCAGGCACGCCGCTCACGCAGACCTGCCAGCGCGCCGGCATCGATCTCCCACTGAAGGCACTCGTTTGGGAGGACTGGGATGGCACGGTCTGGCTTTCCTACAATGATCCAGCTTGGATTGCTCGAAGGCACTCGCTCGGCCCTCAAATCGAACCGGCCGTCCACGCCATGTCGGCAATGCTCGCCGCGATTGCGCTCAAGGGAACAGGAGCGGATCCGGCCTAGTCAGAATGATCGAAATTGCAAGGATAGCCCGGCGATCAATGCGGCGTATTCGGTGTTGAAAGGTGTCAATAATATGCATTTCGGCTTGGACTTGCCTCGTGTAGGGAACCGAATGGCCAAGGCATTCGGGCTTTTTGCCGATCCGCGTATCACCGCTGCAATCACAGTCGCTGCGGCAGTCAATTGTCTTGCCGCCGTCTCAAATTGAAATATATTAAAGCGGTCGAGCGGACCGGGTTCGGGTCCTTCGCAAAAAATCAGGGAGGTACTGATGCACCGCTTTTTGGCTCTGCTGCTCGCAGTTTTAGCTTTATCGTTGGCGTCGTGCGGCACGCCCTCGGAAGAATCGCCGTCCGACCAAAAAAATGCAGGTAAATCGTCGGTAACTCTTGCGCCGCCCCAATGACACCAAGGTTACATCTGAACTTTCATTGGGTCCTTCGGGTTTCGTGAGATGTGAGTACTCTAAGGGTTGTCCATCCAGTCCTGACCGAGGAAGCTGAGGTTGCGAAGCCTCAGTGTTCCAAAGAAGGACCGGATGAGGCTGTCACCCGTTCCCAAATAAAGTTTCGAAACGCGCCGATGTGTCCGGCTGCGGAGATAATGACGCGAGTCTGATCG
>VDMG01000242.1 GCA_006514895.1 Beijerinckiaceae bacterium | reverse complement strand
GACTATCACCGATTAAGTTGCGAGCATCATCAAACACATAAGCATCGCCTGTCCCGGCGATCCCGAGGCGTCCTTTCGTTGAACGGCCCTGGCGCAGGACATGCGCGACGCCGCGCCATAAGCTTTTCGGAACTTGAAAGCAAGCATTTCTTATTCATATATGATGATTTCATATACGGTAATTAATACGTCACTTTTTCCCGCGCAATTTCGAAAATGCCGCACTTGACCGGTCGGATGTCCGGTTAGTGAGAGCTACCAGCCCCTCGTGGTCTACATCACGAATAGCCACGTGACTGCTGCGAAGATGGGAAGGAGAATTGCGCCCGACCAGATCATATAGGGGAAGAAGCCAGGCATTTTCACGCCGGCGCGCCGCGCGACGGCATAAACCATGAAATTCGGTGCATTGCCAATATAGGTATTGGCGCCCATGAACACCGCGCCGAGCGAAATCGCGGTCAATGTCTTCGAGAGCGGACCCATGAGGGCCACAGGATCGTTGCCAGCAACATGGAAAAACACGAGATAGGTTGGCGCATTGTCGAGGAAGGACGAAAGCAATCCGGTTGCCCAGAAATAGACGGCGTTGTCCGGCGTTCCATCGGTACGTGAAAGCGAATTGATCACCGCCGAAAATGGACCTTTCGCGCCGTCTTGAAGCATCGCTATCACGGGAATGATGGTAACGAAAATACCGGCGAAAAGATAAGCCACTTCCCTGATTGGCTCCCATTCGAAGCCGTTTGCCGCGTGCAAACTCGGGTTCGTTAGACGTAGCGAAGCAAGCGCGACCAAGACCATGACGAGTTCGCGGACGAGGTTTTGCAATTCGATCCTTGTTCCAAGCACGTCGAAGCCGATACCTGGA
This sequence comes from Beijerinckiaceae bacterium, assembly GCA_006514895.1. Taxonomy (GTDB): domain Bacteria; phylum Pseudomonadota; class Alphaproteobacteria; order Rhizobiales; family Beijerinckiaceae; genus Methylocapsa. The sequence continues at coordinate 10,305 of VDMG01000242.1, read as the reverse complement.
TGCCAGACGCCGCTTGCGACGATGGCGAGGACCACGATGCCGATGAGAGCGACGTTCACAACGCCGCGCACGCGCAGCTTGCTCGCTTCAGCGATGGCGGGCTGAGCACTCGCCTCCTGCCGGTAAAAATAAGAGTCGACGAGAAAAAAAATCAACAGTACGGCAGCAATCGTGAACACGGCCGCTGGCCACAACGCACGCGTTGTCCAGAAGAAATCGATACCCTGCAGATAGCCCAAGAACAGTGGCGCATTGCCAAGCGGCGTCAAAATTCCTCCAATGTTTGACACAAGAAAAATAAAAAATACGACGACATGCGCGTTGAACCGGCGCGCGCTATTGGCGCGAATAAGTGGCCGGATCAGGATCATCGAGGTACCGACGGTTCCGATGACGTTCGCTATTGCGGCGCCGAGCGCGAGGATCGATGTGTTGACGTGCGGCGAGCCATGGAGCCGTCCCTCCACCGAAATGCCTCCCGCCGCGGTGTAGAGCGCGAACAGCATAAGAATGAACGGCAGATATTCTAGCGCCATGCTATGCAGCACGCCCGCCGCCGTTGCCGTTATACCTATGGAGGTGACAAGGCCGCCAACCGCCAAGATCGCCCAACAGGCCGCCGCCTTCTCGTAATGGATATGCCACCATTCCTTGACAACGAGAGGGCCAAGGGCAATGGACAGCAGCATCCCCGCAAAGGGCAGGGCGAGCGGCCAAGGGAGGTTTGCACCATCGAGCGATTGTGCCGCGGCGGCGGGCGTTGCTAATCCCATCAAAAGGAGCGCGGTTGCTGCGCCTTTTTTTATGAAAGCCATCATGTACCGGATGCTCCACGCAAGGGCGGCGAAAATCGCGGCCAGCTCTACGATGGCCCGCGATGTGCTTCAAGGTGCCGGTTCTTGCGGTTCGTCGAGCCTCGACTTGCCAGGCTCTCGCGAGCCCCGCACGGTCCCTATTTTCGCGCGAGTCAGGGCTTTGAACTTAACAAGCGCTCGCGCGTTCCCTGTGGGAGTCCATGCACAATCGCGGGACGGAGAATAACGGCGCGGTAGAGGCTTTAATATGCAATTGGGCGTCGTTGGCCTCGGGCGGATGGGAAGCAATATCGCGCGGCGGCTGCACCGCGCGGGCCATCATTGCGTGGTTTACAACCGGACGCCAAAACCGGTCGCCGAACTCGCGGCCGAGGGCCTAACGCCCGCGTCGGATTTGCCGGATCTCGTCACAAAGCTCAATGCTCCTCGCGCGGTATGGGTCATGCTCCCTGCTGGCGCGGTCACCGGGGGCGTTATCAACACCCTGAGCGATCTGTTGAGCGCAGGGGATATTCTGATCGACGGCGGCAATACATTTTACAGGGATGACATCAGACGCGCGAAAACGCTGGACGCCAAGCTCATCGCATATGTCGATGTCGGCACTTCCGGCGGGATATGGGGGCTCGAACGCGGCTATTGCATGATGATTGGCGGGCCGAGGGCGGCCGTCGATCATCTCGATCCAATTTTCAAGGCTCTGGCGCCCGGCCCCGGCGCTATCGCGCGGACGCCCGGCAGGCAAGGGCGGGATTCCCGCGCGGAGCATGGCTATATTCACGCGGGGCAGGCGGGCGCTGGGCATTTCGTCAAGATGATACACAATGGGATCGAATATGGGCTGATGCAGGCCTATGCGGAGGGTTTCGACATTTTGCGTTGCAAGGCCGGTCCGGGCGTTCCGGAAGGCGAGCGGTTCGCGCTCGATCTCGCGGATATTGCAGAAGTCTGGCGGCGCGGCAGTGTCATTTCGTCCTGGCTTCTCGACCTTAGCGCCATGGCGCTCGCCGAGGATTCTACCTTGGCGAACTTCGCCGGCGCCGTCGAAGATTCAGGCGAAGGCCGCTGGACGGTCGACGCGGCCGTCGAGGAGGCGGTCCCAGCGAACGTCCTTGCCGCATCTCTTTTCGCACGGTTTCGCTCGCGCGAGGAGCACAGCTTCAGTGACAAGCTTTTGTCGGCGATGCGCTTCAAATTCGGCGGCCATGTCGAACACCTTCCCAAAAATCCGCCCAGAGACTAATGGCACGCCGCGGTTCGCGGCCAAGGAGCGCGATGCGCGAACAAACCCTCCCCCCATCTCAGGCTGAATGGCTGGCGCCCGCGCCGGCCGGGCTCGGGCGCTCATGACGCCCGCGCCGATCATCGATGTTTTGGAGGGTGCGGAGGCCTTGGCCTTGCAAGTCGCGCGCTTTGTCGCGGCCCGCATTTCCAATGTGCCTGCCCGCTTTAGCCTGAGCCTTTCCGGCGGCACGACCCCCAATCGGATTTATGAGCTGCTCGGGACGGGGGATTTGGGCGTTTCGCTCGATTGGCGGAAGCTATACCTTTTCTGGGGCGACGAACGTTTTGTGCCCATGGATCATCATGACAGCAATTTTCGCACGGCGCGGAAGCCTTCATTGTTGTTCGATTTGACACCGCTAGGCCTCGGCGAGGATAGTCACATCGCTTCGCTGTTTCCCGGAACCAAAGCGCTCGACGAGCGCAACGCGTGGGTGACGTCCACCATTGGGACAAAGCCAGAGCCGCGCATTTCACTGACCTATCCGGCCCCGGAATCGAGCGGCGTCATTCTTTTTGTCGTGTCCGGTGCGAAAAAACGGGATATTCTCGCGCGCGTTCTCGCAAATGACCTGACGCTGCCCGCTTCACGGCTCTCGTCTGGAGGGATTATCCGCGTCTTCGCCGACCGCGCGGCATTGCCGGTTTGAAAGCATGGTAGCGCGGCCGGAGAGTGTGACCTTAATCGCGCAGGCTCGCTCACACCAGTTGCGAAGCGATGGCGCGCTCGAAGGCGGCTTCGGCTTCGAGGCTCTCACGGTCGCGGCCGACCGTTGCGACCGCCAGTTTTTTGCCGTTGCGAAGATAGCTTATCGCACAGTCACGCGCGGCGAGACTGCCATCGATTTCCGCTTTGTCCCATCGTTCGGCATGCCCCACATAGGCGATTGTAAGATCATATTGTTCGGTCCAGAAGAAGGGCACGGCGTCGAACCGCTCATGGGCGCCGAGCATATTGCCGGCGGCGGTCTGTCCCTGCCGCTCGGCGACCACGAAATGCTCGACACGAATCGATTCGCCGGTGAGCCGGTCTGGCCAGCGCGCGATATCGCCCGCCGCGAAGATTCCGGGAGCCCGCGTCTCAAGATATTCGTTCACCGCGACGCCGCGATCGATGGAAAGCCCGGCCTGCGCCGCCAAAGACGTCAAGGGCCGCACGCCGATGCCCACGACGACAAGATCGGCTTCGAGGTTTTCTCCATTTTCCAAGGCGGCGCTTTGCTCCGTGATCGATACCACGGTCGTGCCGAGGTGGAACTTCACCCCATGCTCCGCATGGATTTGGCGAATGAAATTGCCGGCATCCGGCCCTAAAATCCGCTCCATCGGGATCGTTTCGGGCGCCACGACATCGACTGCGATATTGCGCGCGCGCAAGGATGCCGCGACTTCGAGACCGATGAAGCTCGCGCCGATCACCACGGCCCGCCGCACGAACGGAAACTTGGTGACAAGAGCGCGGCTGTCGGCAAGCGTGCGCAGATAATGCACATGCGGAAGATCGCCGCCTTTGATGTCGAGCCGCACTGGGTCGGCACCGGGGGCGAGGAGAAGCGCGTCAAAAGCCAATTCGCTTGCATCAGTGAGCCGCAGCTTGCGGTTCGCGGGCTCGATAGCGGCAACGCGGGTCGCGAGCCTCAGATCGATGCCATGCTCCTTGTAGAAGTCGGGCGATCGCAAGGGAATCCAGTCCTCTTCCGCCGAGCCAGCGAGAAAGCCCTTGGAGAGGTTCGGGCGATCGTAGGGACCACTGTCGTCAGCGCTCAACATCGTTATGCTGCCGGCATAGCCCTCTTTCCGAAGCGTCTCGGCGGCGGCGTTGCCCGCCGCGCCGCCCCCTATGATGACGACGCTTCGCGGCAAATTCGGCGAGGAAAGAGGACGCGGCGACGGGTTTGCCTGCTTCTCATGAACATAGATCTTCCCCTCGCGTCGCTCCACCCGCCAGCAGGAAACCGGTTTGAGAGCGGGTGCCCGGATCGCCTCACCGGTGCGCAAGGAAAAACAGGCGTGGTGCCATGGACAGCGAACCGTGTCGCCAACCAAGAGACCCTCGGCAAGCGGCCCGCTATAATGGGTGCAGACAGCGCCGATCGCAAAGACTTCTTCGCCCCGGCGGGCCAACAGCACGGGCTCATCGCCCACATGGCCCGCCAGCATGCCTCCGTCCGCAAGATCGCCGAGAGCGACGCCTTGCCGCAAATCCGGGCCGGTTGGTTTGGCGGAGTCCGAACTCATGCAAGCCTCCCTCGCGTTGTTATTCCGGAAGCGGAGCAAGTGATCACGCGCCGCTTGACAGATAGATGCTCCTCGGCCGGAGTGGTTCCATGATTTCATAAACTCTAGGCTGGCACGACCGGCGTCTTGTCTTTGCGCAGCGCCTCCATCACCTCCACACCAAGATTCAAATGCGCCTCGACGAGCTCCGGGGGCGTCAATGCCATCCACTGGTGGAGCGACATATCGGCATAGGTGCTGCTTTTGAACACTTCCAGAAAGCGCATCGGCGAAGTGCCGGTGTTCTCGATATAATGCCCCATGGCAAAAGGCAAATAGCCGACATCGCCGGCCTGGAAATCGAAGGTGCGCGCCTGACCGGACGCGCCGAACACGCCCATGCGGGCCTGACCCTCGATATAATACTGCCATTCGTTGGTGTTGGGATGCCAATGCAGCTCGCGCATCCCGCCGGGATCAACTTCGACCAGCGCCGCGGCAATCGTGGTGGAAACAGGAAACACGCTGCTGTCGGTGATCCGTACCGTTCCGCTTTTGGTCTTGACGGGCTGCTGTGCCATCATTCTATGACTGAAGCTCTGAGGCACGGCAGTTACGCCTGCAATTTTATCGGAGGGGAGTGGTCCCGGCAGCGGGGCCGGGAAGATGTATCTTTCACTTGGGTCCGGCGTGTGTCCGAAGAACGAGACCGAGACTCCAAAATTCTTGGCCAGCACCTCGCTGGGCGTATGCTTGAACCAATCCGTGATGAGAAAAGTGTCGTCTTCGTCGAAGTCGCCATCGTCGAATACGAGAAGAAATTCGCATCCGTCCGGATCGAGACCCTGGATCGAATGTGGAATACCCGCTGGAAAATACCACAGATCACCGACACCCACGTCGTCGACGAAGTTTCGCCCTTGCGTATCAACTGCCGTGATTCGCGCGGTCCCATACAGCATATAAGCCCACTCGGCCGCCTTGTGCCAATGCAGCTCACGCACGCCGCCAGCATTCAGGCGCATGTTTACACCAGCGATATCCTTGGAAACACCAAGTTCGCGCGCGGTGACCTGCCGGGTCCAGCCGCCCGTCTCCAGACGCATGTGAGCGTCGGAAAATGAAAAGCGTAAGTTCGGCAATGTGCCGTGGTCGGTGGAAGGCGGAACGAGCATATCGGGGTTCTGCCGATCCCGCTCCAAGTTGCGCGGTCCAGGTGCGGTTCCACCGTGACCGGGCCGCTCCGGCTGCGGCAACGCGGTTTGGGCGCTTGCCCCCGCCGCTGTCAGGAGGCCTCCAGAAGCTGCAACAGACAACATGTTGCGGCGTGAAATGAGCTCCATTGCGTCCTCCCTTAGGTTTAGCTTATTAACGTTCTGCGTTGGATTTGGCTCCCCCGTGGAAAAATTAAAGGAGTTGAGACGGCACGCGCTCAAGCGGCGAGATGCGTCGGCGCAATCTTAGATCGAAAGCCCGTTCTGCTCCGCGAGCTGGCCAAGGTCTTTGAGCGGCCGCGCCCCGATATGCTGGATGATTTCGGCTGCCGCCAGCGCGCCAAGACGCGCGCAGGTTTCGAGGCTTTTGTTCTTGGTGAGCCCAGCAAGAAATCCGGCCGCGAAGAGATCGCCGGCGCCCGTCGTATCGACAACATCGTCGACCGGGAAGGCCGGCACGGCGAGAACTTCATTTGAGGTAACGACGACCGAACCGTGCTCGGATCTTGTGACGACTCCGAGGATATTCTCGGTGCGCAGCTGCGCGGTGGCCGTGTCGAAGTCCGCCGTTTGATAAAGCGAATGCAATTCGCTTTCATTGGCAAAAACGATTTGCACCGAACCCGAGCGGATGAGCCCGAGGAACTCGTCGCGGTAACGATCGACGCAAAAGGAATCGGACAAGGTTAACGCAACCTTCCGCCCCGCTGCCCGGGCGATTTTCGCAGCCTTTGCCAAAGCGGCCTTCGCGGCGGGAGGATCCCAGAGATAGCCTTCGAGATAGACGATCGCCGATTGCGTGACGAGGTGGTCCTCGACATCCGCCTCGGACAAGTTTTGGGCGGCGCCCAAAAAGGTGTTCATTGTGCGCTGACCGTCCGGCGTCACGAGTACGAGACAGCGTCCGCTGGCGGGGCCATCCGTCGCGAAGGGTGTCGAAAAATCGACTTTGGCGGCCCGGATATCATGCGCGAAGGCGGTTCCTGCTTCGTCGGCCTTCACTTTGCCTATGAAGGCGGCGGTGCAGCCAAGGCTCGCCGCGCCGATGACGGTATTGGCGGCCGAGCCTCCGGACACGATGGTTGCGGGACCCGTGGCCTTATAGAGAGCCTCGGCGCGCGCCTCGTCGATCAGCGTCATCCCGCCTTTGTGCAGGCCCTGGGAAGCGAGGAAGTCATCATCGGTCCTGCTGATAACGTCGACAATGGCGTTACCAAGACCAAGCACATCGAACCGGCTAGATGACATAAATATCCCCGAAGAAGCAGCACATCACGAAGGGAAAAAGGACGCAGTGGCCACCCACCCTTTTATTATGTGCAGGCAAGCTGGCTTGGCGGATAATGATATGCCAATAAAAATTCCATAGCGGGATGTCGCCGAATTCGCGCTCCTGAGTTCAGGCCCCAGCGGAGCAGCTACCAGAAGAGGTCAAGTCAAAGCAAGCGCTGTTTCCGCATTGCGACATTGTTCCCATAAAAAGCGAAGGGCGTATCGGAAAAAGAAACAAAGATCGTGCCCCTCGGGTGCGCGAGATTAAACTCCTAGAGCATTTTCAAGCGAAGTGGATGCCGGTTCGCGTCAAGAAAATGCGATAAAACAAAGATCTAGAGCTGCTTTCAGATTCCGCGGAGTCGGAAACGCTCTACAGATTTCACTGGCTTTGATAACACTCTGTCCGGCTGCGGAACTCAAGGAGTGACGCGGCGGTGCATTTCGCGATAAGTTCTGACGCGGTTACCCGGTGAGGCCTTGAAAAATATATTCTGTGATTAATAGCGTTCATCGTCCGCCGTGACGAGGAAGGCGAACTACACTCTTTGCTGACTTCACGACCGCGGTATGTTGGCCTTTTGGCCGGATTTATCTCCGACGCTTGCGGCCGACGGCCCCGGCGGGCAAGAGGCCGAAGCGGCGCCTGTTGAGGATAAAGGCTGATACCACGGTCGAAAAGAGGGCCGCACCGAGCAGGATGAGTTCCGTCATGGGAAAAATCTCCATCTTTGAACCTTCATTTACAGCAATTCTCGTGCCAGGCTACGGACCCCTCCTCGTGATCTGGAACTCGCCAGCCGCTCTGCGAAAGATTATCAGGAGAAGCTTGCGCCAGGCTGATTTTCCCGTTTTTTCAAAGCCCTTCGAATAGCGCGGTCGACAGATAGCGCTCGGCAAACGATGGGACGACGAGAACAATGTTTTTGCCTTCGAATTCCGGGCGCAGGCCGACTTCGACCGCGGCGGCGACAGCGGCGCCCGAGGAGATCCCGACTGGAATGCCTTCCAAGCGCGCGACGAGCCGCGCAGTGTCGAAGGATGTCTGATTGCCGACGGTCAAGACTTCGTCGATCAGCGACCGGTCAAGGATTGCCGGAATAAAACCGGCGCCAATTCCTTGAATTTTATGCGGCCCTGGTTGGCCGCCCGAGAGAACCGGCGAATCTTCCGGTTCGACCGCGATGATTTTCAGATTCGGCCGGCGCGGCTTCAAGACTTGCGCCACTCCGGTGATGGTTCCACCCGTGCCGACGGCGGAAACAAAAACGTCGATCTCGCCCTTGGTATCGTTCCAGATTTCCTCAGCTGTCGTGAGACGATGGATTTCCACATTTGCCGGGTTTTCAAACTGCTTCGGGATTACGGCGCCGGGCGTCGCCTCGGCGAGTTCCTGGGCCTTGGCAATCGAGCCTTTCATGCCTTGCGGTGCTGGCGTGAGGACGAGTTCGGCGCCGAGCAGGACAAGCATCTTGCGGCGCTCGATCGACATCGATTCCGGCATGACCAGGATGACCTTATAGCCGCGGGCCGCCGCGACGAAGGCAAGCGCGATGCCGGTATTGCCGGACGTCGGCTCGATGAGGGTGGTTTTGCCGGGCGCAATCTTGCCGGAGGCTTCCATGACCGCGATCATATGGACGCCGATCCTGTCCTTCACGCTGGCGATCGGATTGAAGAATTCGAGCTTGGCGAGGAGATTGGCCTTGACGCCCTTTTCCCTGGCAATCTTCTTTAGGCGCACGATCGGAGTGTCACCGATCGTCTCGGTGATCGAATCATAAATGCGGCCGCGTCCCGGTAGCTGCGCCGGGTCAGGGTTTTCAATCGGTTTTGCGGCTGTTTGGGCCATAATTATTCCTCAGGATAGTTGGCTCAAGATTAGCCGGCCATGATCGATCGCACCCTCTGCCGCCGTGGAAAATGAACCCGGCAAAAAAGTCGCACGCGGCGATCATAATCGCGTATCGCGATCAAGCAAGTCAAGGAATCACCGCGCCCAGGCTTGTTAAACCAACTTACCGCCTGATCGAAGCCACGCACTCAAACAGGATCACCCCCAGGATCACGAGAAGGTCATGATCCTGTTCATTACCATCGAACAAACGGCCGGAGCGTCCAAGGATATCCGGCGTTGATCCGCCTCAGCCGCGCGGCTGCGGCACGATCCGAATATAGGGGCGCGGCGCTTTCCAGCCTTGCGGGTAAATCTTCTTGGCGTCTTCGTCGGAAACCGAGCCCGCGATAATGACCTCTTCCCCCTGCTTCCAGTTGACGGGCGTAGCGACCTTGTGCTTGGCTGTCAGTTGCAGCGAGTCGATCACGCGCAGCACCTCATCGAAATTGCGTCCTGTCGTCATCGGATAGACGATGATGAGTTTGATCTTCTTGTCAGGCCCAATGACGAAGACGTTGCGCACAGTCTGGTTATCGGCCGGAGTCCGTGTGGAAGGATCACCCGAGGCGCTGGCGGGGAGCATTCCGTAAAGCTTCGAGATGCTCAAATCGGTGTCGCCGATCATTGGATAGTTTGGTGCGGCGCCTTGGGTCTCAGCGATATCCGTCGCCCATCTCTTGTGATTTTCCACCGGATCGACACTCAACCCGATGATCTTGGTGTTGCGGCGGTCGAACTCCGGCTTGAGTTTCGCCATATAGCCGAGTTCGGTGGTGCAGACAGGCGTGAAGTCTTTCGGATGCGAAAACAAGACCGCCCATGAGTTCCCGATCCAATCATGGAAACGGATGCGGCCTTCGGTGGTGTTGCCTTCGAAATCGGGGGCGGTGTCGCCAAGTTGTAGCGCCATTGGACATCCTCCAGAGTCATTGCTGGGCTTGCTGGCACGGGGACACGATCATCGATTGTGCCCGCTTGCCTTTTCGCCACTCGCGGCCCGTGATCGACCGTTTGTCGCGACAGTATTAAGTCTCGGCCTCATGTCAACAAACAAAAGTGTGTTACCCGAATAGCTTACGCGAGTTCCAGAGGATGAACGCAGGGGCAGCGCCAGAGATGCGGTTAAATCGTGTAGGTGAAGGAATCATAGGCAAGCTGGCTCAAGATTTGATTCATGCTGCGCGACGGTTCGGCGCAGCCCGCCGTTCCCACCGCACGGGCTGGCACGCCCGCCATGGTCGTGTTGGGCGGCACCGGATGCAAAACGACCGAGCCCGCAGCAATCCGCGAGCACGCGCCGATTTCGATATTGCCGAGAATTTTCGCGCCGGCACCGATCATGACGCCGCGGCGGACTTTCGGGTGCCGGTCGCCGGCTTCGTTGCCGGTGCCGCCAAGAGTCACATTCTGCAGGATCGAAACGTCGTCGTCGATGACGCTTGTCGCCCCCACAACGAGCCCGGTCGCGTGATCGAGGAAGATGCCTTTGCCGAAAACCGCTGCCGGGTTGATGTCGGTCTGGAATACGTCGGATGACCGGCTCTGCAAATAGAGCGCGAAGTCGGCGAACATCGCTCCGCTGCAGCCCCCAGGGCGCCAACACAAG
>VDMG01000248.1 GCA_006514895.1 Beijerinckiaceae bacterium | reverse complement strand
ATCCAGGACCACGCCGAGGACGATTATACGATCAAGGTCGGCATCGACGAAGGCACCGGCGCGGACAAGTCTGCTGCAAAAGCGGACAAGTCTCAGGGCAATACGGCCAAACATTGAGGCCGCGCGAATGGCAAGGCCATTGCCCGCCAACATTTTGAATCTTGTCCGATTTTGAAGCCTCATACGGTGATCCACCTTTAGGCGCGTGCGAATGCGCGGAAAACCGGTCCTTTTGGCGGGGAAGGGCTAATGACCCAAGTCCCGTTGGGCTTGACGGCATTGTTAATCAGTTTGAAACCTGGATTCATTGGCCTGTGCGAACGCGCGCTCACCGCATTGACAAAAAGGCTTCATGCGCTAACTCTAATTAGGTCAGATCAAAGACCCCGGCGGAAGAGACCAGCTCACGCATGATGCGGTGAGCTGGCGCCGAAGGCGCAACCGCCCCGGAAACGCTCAGGCCCACGGACCGCTCGGGGATGACACTCTGGAAAGCGATTTTCCATTGAACATGGAAAATCCACCGAAGGAGGTAACTTCGTTCGAGAACTCTTGTCGAGCGAGGGAAATCTTTCAGGTTTCGGGACAGAGGGGGCAAAGTGCGGCGGTTTTCCGTCAGGCACATGCCATTCCTTTGTGTGGCCCGGTATTTTGATGTCTGATAACCAAGCCGTAGCCTTTAACACAGCCGTTGGCGATCTCGCACGCACGCCGCTTTACGATTTGCATTGCTCGCTCGGCGCCCGCATGGTCGGCTTCGCCGACTATGCCATGCCGGTGCAATATCCTCAAGGCATCATCAGCGAACATCTGCATACGCGGGCGGAGGCGGGGCTCTTCGACGTGTCGCACATGGGCCAGGCAATCCTTGCCGGTCCGTATGCCGCTCGCCGTCTGGAGAGGCTTGTGCCCGGCGATATCGCGACCCTTGCGCCGGGGCAAATGTGCTACACGCAATTGCTCGACGCCCATGGCCATATTCTCGATGATCTGATGGTAACACGGCTTCCTGACGAAGGCGGTCGAGAGCGCCTATTTCTAGTGGTTAACGCCGCCACCAAACGTGCCGACTTCATCCATATTGCCGCCGAATTGCCCGACTGCGCTCTGACCGTTCTCGACGATCGTGCCTTGCTTGCCTTGCAAGGGCCGAGGGCCGCGGAGGTTTTGAGCCGGCACCTCACATCCGCAGCAGCCGAAAGCATCATGGTCATGCCATTCATGTCGGCCAAAAGCTTCGATTGGGAGGGCGTCGCACTTAACATTTCGCGCTCCGGCTATACCGGCGAGGATGGTTTTGAGATTTCGATTCCGGCCACGGCCGCGCCAATCTTCGCAGGAAAATTGCTTGATGAGGCGGAGGTTCGCCCGATCGGCCTCGGCGCTCGGGATTCGCTCCGGCTTGAGGCGGGCCTTTGCCTTTATGGTCATGACATCGATCGCACGACCAATCCGGTTGAAGCGGGGCTTCTGTGGTCGATTTCGAAACGCCGCCGCACCGAGGGCGGGTTTTTCGGCTATGAGCAAGTAAAGCGGGCGATCGATCATGGGCCCACCCGCCGTCGCGTCGGGTTTTTGCTTGTAGGCAAGGCGCCGGCGCGGGAAGGCGCTGACATCGCGACGCTCGAGGGCGAAATCATTGGCCGCCTTACTTCGGGCGGCTTCGCGCCGAGCCTCGGCCGGCCGATTGCGATGGGCTATGCCGATGCCGCTTACGCGGCGCCCGGCAGCCAAGTTTCCTTGATGGCACGCGGCAAGCCGCTCGCGGCAAAAATCGTGCCCATGCCTTTTGTGCCGCACCATTACTTTAGGGGGTCCTGATGCCCGCAACGCACTACACGAAAAGCCACGAATATATCCGTGTCGAAGGCGAGACAGGCGTCGTCGGGATTACCGATTTTGCGCAAGCCCAATTGGGCGATGTTGTTTTTGTCGAGCTCCCGCCCGTCGGGCAAAGCTTGTCGAAGGGCACTGAAGCCGCCACCGTCGAAAGCGTCAAGGCCGCGGCCGAAGTCAATGCGCCGGTGTCGGGCACGGTCATCGATGTCAACAGCGCGCTTGGCGATAAGCCAGGACTTGTTAACGAGGATCCCTCTGGCACGGGCTGGTTTCTGAAAATCAAGCTTACCGATGCTGCCGAACTCGATAGCCTGATGGATGAAAATGCCTATCGCGAGTTTCTGAAAACCGTTTCGTAAGGCGTGTCCGCCGCAAGGTGAATGAGTCATCAGTTAACGCAAGTGCGCTGCCCTATTCCTATGCCACCGAGCGCCACATTTGAGGAAAGTAAAGATGCGCTATCTTCCGCTTAATTCCGAGGATCGCGCCGACATGCTGGCGCGCGTTGGCGTCGCCAATATCGACGCTTTGTTCGCCGACATCCCGAAGGCCAAGCGGCTCGAACATGATCTCGATCTGCCGCCGCGCAAGACCGAAATAGAGGTGGAGCGGCTGCTCTCTGGACTTGCCGCCAAAAATGTCCCCGCTGGCGCGGTGCCGTTCTTTGTGGGAGCCGGGGCCTACAAGCATCATGTTCCCGCGAGCGTCGATCATCTGATCCAGCGCTCCGAATTTCTCACGAGCTATACGCCCTACCAGCCCGAGATCGCGCAAGGCACATTGCAAACCATTTTCGAGTTTCAGACTCAGGTCGCGGGTTTGACCGCGATGGATGTCGCCAATGCGTCGATGTATGATGGATCGACCGCTACGGTCGAGGCCGTGGCGATGGCGCACCGGATCACCAAGCGCCGCAAGGCGATCGTATCGGGCGGCCTCCATCCGCATTATGCGGAGGCCGTGCGCACCTATGCGGCGATGGCCGGCGACGATGCTTTGGTGCTTGCGCCCGATGTCTTCGCAGCAGAGACTCTCGGCGCCCTTGTCGACGAGGAAACCTCCTGCATCGTGGTGCAAAGTCCGGATTTCTTCGGCAATCTCCGCGATCTTTCCGACATCGCCGCGATATGCAAGGCAAAGGGCGCGCTTCTCGTCGCGGTGTTCACCGAGGCAGTCTCGCTTGGCCTCGTCCAGCCGCCGGGTGCGATGGGCGCCGATATTGTCGCCGGCGAAGGCCAATCGATCGGCAACCGGCTGAATTTCGGCGGCCCCTATGTGGGGCTCTTCGCCGCCAAAGCCAAATATCTGCGCCAGATGCCGGGACGCCTCTGCGGTGAAACGGTGGATGCCTCGGGGCGCCGTGGCTTCGTCTTGACCCTTTCGACGCGCGAGCAGCACATAAGGCGCGACAAGGCAACTTCGAACATCTGCACCAATTCCGGTCTCGCCAGCCTTGCCTTCACGATTCATCTGACCCTGCTTGGCGATGCGGGATTGCGTCGCCTCGCCCGGATCAATCACGCTAATGCGGTCGATCTCGCGGACCGCCTCGCGGCAATTGCTGGCGTCAAGGTGCTGAACAAGACATTCTTCAACGAATTCACGCTTAAGATTGCTGGCGACGCGGCGCAAGCAGTGGAGCGTATGGCGGATTTGGGCGTGCTTGGAGGCGTGCCTGTCTCGCGGCTGTTGCCGGACAAGGGATTGGACGATCTCATTCTCGCCGCTTCGACCGAAGTCAACACGGAGGCCGATCGCGCGGCTTTTGTCGAAGCCTTGCAAGGAGTCTTGTCATGCTGATGCGGCACGGGCGGTCCCTGGAGGCGGCCGAGGCGGCGGTTCCGGAGACCCGAACCTTCACGGGCAATCGCGGCCTCGAAATCGAGGAAGGACTCATCTTTGAAATTGGGCGCCCGGAGAATACCGGCGTCGATCTCGACGAGCCTGCGCCGTTCGAACACAGGCTAGGCTCGCTCGAACGCCAAGAACCTTCGGGCCTTCCGGGCTTGAGCGAGCCCGAGACGATGCGTCATTATGTGCGGTTGTCGCGGATGAATTATGCAATCGACGCCGGGATTTATCCGCTCGGCTCCTGCACGATGAAACACAATCCGCGGCTTAACGAGGCGATGGCGCGGCTGTCCGGCTTTGCCGATATTCATCCCTTGCAACCGCAAGCTTCCGTGCAAGGCGCACTTGAGCTTATCGCCGAACTCGCCCGCTGGCTGATGGTTCTGACAGGCATGGACGCCGTCGCCATGTCGCCAAGGGCCGGTGCGCATGGCGAGGCCTGCGGCATGATGGCGATCAAAGCCGCGATCGCCGCCAAGGGAGAAGAGAGAACTCGCAAAATCGTTCTCGTGCCGGAGTCGGCGCATGGCACCAATCCGGCCTCGGCGGCGGGCGCTGGCTTCGAGGTGCGCCCGGTTCCAGCGCGCGCCGACGGCACCCTCGATCCGGCCGCCGTCCAGGAGAGGCTCGGGCCAGATGTCGCCGCGATCATGCTGACCAATCCCAACACCTGCGGATTGTTCGAGAAGGATATTGTCGAAATTGCCGCTCTGATTCATGAAGCCGGGGCCTATTTCTATTGCGACGGGGCGAATTTCAACGCGATCATGGGCAAGACGCGTCCGGGCGATCTTGGCGTCGATGCGATGCATATCAACCTCCACAAGACCTTCTCGACACCGCATGGCGGCGGCGGACCGGGGGCAGGGCCGGTCGTGCTTTCGCCCCGGCTCGCGGCTTACGCGCCGGTGCCGTTCCTGTGCCGGGAGGAGGGCGGCTTGCGCCTCGTCGAGCAGCAAAGCGAGGCCCCCGGCGCATTTGGAAGGATCGCCGCTTTCCATGGACAGATGGGGATGTTCGTGCGCGCCTACGCCTATATGTTGTCGCATGGCGCCGATGGCTTGCGGCAGGCCGCCGAGGACGCCGTGCTGAACGCGAATTATGTCCGCGCCGGCCTCAGGGACCTTATGTCGGAGCCTTTCGGCGACAGGCCTTGCATGCACGAGGTTTTGTTCGACGGGGCATGGCTTAAGCCCACCGGTCTGACGGCGCTCGATTTCGCCAAGGCGATGATCGACGAGGGCTTCCACCCTATGACGATTTATTTTCCCCTCGTGGCGCATGGCGCGATGCTGATCGAGCCGACCGAATCGGAATCGAAGGCTTCACTTGATCTTTTCATCGCGGCCTTGCGCCATCTCGCGTTCGCTGCCAGGCGCGGCGAAACCGAGCGGTTTGCGGGGGCGCCCTATCAGGCTCCGCGCGAGCGCCTCGACGAGACCCGCGCGGCGCGAAATCCCATTTTGAAATGGACGAAGCCCGGCCATTTAAAAGCAGCGCATGAAGGGAGGCCTCGCGCCGCGACGCCTTTTACCATCACATAAAGACTTGCTTATATCTTTATTGCCTCGCGCGCCGGAGCCTGATATAGCCGTGAAATCTCATTCCGGAGCCCAAGAACCTATGACCCATACGTCCCATGATTACGCCATCGCCGACATCGGGCTTGCCGCCTGGGGCCGCAAGGAAATCGCGATCGCGGAAACCGAAATGCCGGGCTTGATGGCGACTCGCGCGGAATATGGCGCGAGCCAACCGCTCAAGGGCGCGCGGATCGCGGGCTCGCTCCACATGACGATCCAGACCGCCGTGCTGATCGAGACATTGAAGGCGCTAGGCGCCGATGTCCGCTGGGCCTCGTGCAATATTTATTCGACCCAGGATCATGCCGCCGCCGCGATCGCCGCGACCGGCACGCCGGTGTTCGCCATTAAAGGCGAAAGCCTCGTCGACTATTGGGATTACACGCATAAGATCTTCGAATGGAGCGACGGCGGCACACCGAACCTCATCCTGGACGACGGTGGCGACGCCACCATGCTCATCCACCTCGGAATGCGCGCCGAGGCGGGCGACACGGCTTTTCTCGACAAGCCCGGCAATGAGGAGGAAGAGGTTCTCTTTGCCGCGATCAAAAAATGCCTTGCCTTGATTCCTGGCTGGTACGGCAAATGCGGCCATGCCATCAAGGGCGTGAGCGAAGAGACGACGACCGGCGTCCACCGGCTTTATTTGATGGAGCGCGACGGCAAGCTTCTTTGGCCCGCGATCAACGTCAATGATTCCGTCACCAAATCGAAGTTCGACAATCTCTACGGCTGCCGTGAATCGCTTGTCGACGGCATCCGCCGCGGCACCGATGTCATGATGGCGGGCAAGGTCGCGATGGTCGCGGGATTTGGCGATGTCGGCAAGGGCTCGGCGGCCTCACTGCGCAACGCCGGCTGCCGCGTAATGGTCTCCGAGGTCGATCCCATCTGCGCTTTGCAGGCGGCGATGGAAGGCTATGAAGTCACGACCATGGAAGACGCCGCGTCACGCGCCGATATTTTCGTGACCTGCACTGGCGATATTGATGTTATCACGGTCGACCACATGCGCGCGATGAAGGACCGCGCGATTGTCTGCAACATCGGACATTTCGATTCGGAAATCCAGGTCGCGGGCTTGCGCAATTTTAAATGGCACAACGTCAAGCCGCAAGTCGACGAGGTTGAATTCGCCGATGGCAAGCGCATCATCCTTTTGTCGGAGGGGCGGCTCGTCAATCTCGGCAATGCGACGGGACATCCTTCCTTCGTGATGTCGGCCTCGTTCACCAATCAGACCTTGGCCCAAATCGAGCTTTGGACAAAGCAGGGCCAGTATGATCGCAAGGTCTATACCTTGCCCAAGCATCTCGACGAAAAAGTCGCGGCCCTGCACCTCGACAAAATAGGCGTTAAGCTGACCAAGCTTACAGGAGCTCAGGCGGCTTATCTCGGGCTCCCCCAGGCCGGCCCATTTAAGCCGGACCATTACCGCTATTAAAATATGTTCAAATGGCCAAAGTATTGGCTGCTGGCGGTGCGGGCCCGGCAAGACCATGAGCAATGGAAGGTGAAGCGCTCATGGTTTAATTGTTCTGCTGCGCCCGGCCGATAAGATACACGGCACTTGCTTCTCGCATCGCGCATGACCGGCCCCCTGGCAAAATATCGCGGGACGAACTGCGTCGGTCATGCCGGGTGGGATACATAAGACGCAGCGGCCCTGCATCCTCGGCAAGGTCCGAGCAGTGTGAATCACTTTTCCCGCCCCTTATCCACCTCGTGAAAGACCTTGCGGTGCCAGCGCGCGCCTCGGGCATTTACTCTGCAGCCGGCGCAGGCTTCCACGCCGGAACGAAAGGCGTGGCACCAAAGCCTCACAAATTGTTTTTCTGAAGTCATCCACAATTTCCTCAAGCGACAGGGCTTTTGTGCCTGCGTTCGAATGTTATGCTGGCTAAGATTCGAAGGCTTTGAACGGGTAAAGTTCGTTAGTGGCATGGGACCACTATATACCGGCCACGCGCGCGATTTCGGGGAGGTTGATCTTGGACGAGAAAAATCCCGCCTCGCTCCGGTTTGATTTCGATAAGACTGTGGACCTGCCGTCGCTTGAAACGGTTGACCTTGTTGAAATTTCCGGGCGCGTGAAATGGTTTGACGCGGCCAAGGGATATGGCTTCATCGTGCCGGACAACGGCGCTCCCGACGTTCTTTTGCACATCGCCACGCTGCGCAAGGACGGGTTTAAGATCGCTTATGAGGGAACCCGCGTCGTCTGCGAGGCGGTTCGCCGGGCGAAGGGACTGCAGGTTCTTAAAATTGTCTCTCTGGATGGATCGAGCGCCGTGCATCCATCCGAATGGCGTCCGCCGCGCACGCGTGTCGAGGTGATGCCTGCTGGCGGGTTTCAAATTGCCATCGTCAAATGGTTCAACCGCTCGCGCGGATTTGGCTTTTTGACCCAAGGCGAAGGTACGCAAGATATTTTTGTCCATATGGAAACGCTGCGCCGTTACGGGATCGCGGAATTGCGGCCGGGGGAAAGTCTGCTTGTGCGCTTCGGCGACGGCCCGAAGGGATTAATGGCCGCCGAAGTGCGGCCGCTCGACGCTGTCATGCCGGCGCCGCATTGAGGTGCTGTTTTGGACCCCTTAACGCAAGTCTTATGCGCCGCCAAAACGCCTGAGACGTGCTTTGCTCCAATGCCTGTGGGTGGCGCTGGCAAGTGCAGGTCTTGAAATTACGGATTGCGCGACACATGGATCCCGCCAAAGCTGCCCGGCGAATTGCATCTTTCGTGGTTCTTTGCGTCGCTTTGCTCTTTTATGAGAACTCGGTGGGATTCGCCGAAGACGCGCTGACGTCGCCGCAAGGCAGACTCGAAAAGCTTGAGATCGTCACCGCTAGCGGAACGCATGAATTTTCTGTGGAGGTCATGCGCAGCGGGCCGCAACGCGAGCGCGGCCTAATGTTCCGCCGGTATCTTCCGCAAGACCGTGGCATGTTGTTCGACTTTGATGTCGAGCGGCCTGTCATGATGTGGATGAAAAATACCTATTTGCCTCTCGACATGATCTTCATAGGCCACACCGGCAAGGTGGTGGGGCTTGCCGAAAATACCGAACCCTTGTCGGAGAAAATTATCCCTTCTGGCGCTCCGGCCTATGGCGTTCTCGAAGTCAATGCCGGGACGGCGGCCCGGATCGGCTTGAAGATTGGGGACAGTGTCCGCCATCCTCTGTTCGGCAAGTGACGCGGCCCGGTTTGGGTCTAGCCGGATCGCGAGGTAGACCCGGTGGCGCTCTTGTTCGCGGCAACGGCGCGTGATAGCGAATGCGCGGCGAGAAGGGCAGGCGGATCGTCTCCATGCGGGGTATAGCGCAGTCTGGTAGCGCGGAAGTTTTGGGTACTTCAGGTCGCAGGTTCGAATCCTGCTGCCCCGACCAATGTCAAGACGGCCTGCCTCCCGAGAGCCATGTACAAGAACTGCCTCCGGGATCGAAACAAGAGCGATTATGATGATTACGGCACGGATTTACCGTCCTTCGAGGACCACAACGCAATCCGGTGTTGCGCGGGCCAAGCTTTGGATTCTGGAATTTGAACCCGTGGCACCGCGCCAGATCGACCCGCTGATGGGCTGGACAAGCTCGCGCGATATGCGGAGCCAGGTGCGGCTGGAATTCGCCACGAAGGAAGAAGCTGTCGCTTATGCGGAAAAAAACGGCTTGCGCTATCGGATCGAAGAACCAAACCCGGTATCGCGAAAAATCCTAAGCTATTCCGATAACTTCAAATCGACACGTCTCGATCAGTGGACCCATTAACCAGGGTCTTCGCTCGATCTAACCTGAATTAAACGCTGTAAGGTGCTATTTTATTTGTTGATTTTGCCAAGGGAGTTTGACTGTTTAAGCGCAAGGCGCGGCCGACTCCGTAGCTCAGCTGGATAGAGCAGCCGCCTTCTAAGCGGCAGGTCGCAGGTTCGAGCCCTGCCGGGGTCGCCAAAAGCATTCGATCAAAGACCAAATGCCGGGCTTTGGGATGTCAGGCTGGGGATACAGCTCAATGTGCTGCGAAGAAAATCGCCAAAGCGGCTCGCTTTCAGGAATTTCGATCGGCTGGTTTTTGAAGGTTGGCTCGGCAGTGACCGCTTTCGGCATCTATGCGGCGCGCACCGGCAAAGGAGTCACCCCGGACAAATTCAATGACTGACGTCTTCAACGAGCTGGGCTGGGCCCGTGGGATGGGGATGCTGGCCCGATTGCGCGCGGTTTTGACGAACGCGGCAAAAGCCGCGGGTCCGCCGCTGCTCTTTGGCTTACGGCTCTGGGCTTCGGTCTGTCTTGCCCTCTACGTCGCATTCTGGCTCGAGCTCGACAATGCTTTTTGGGCCGGCACCTCGGCGGCGATTGTGTGTCAGCCCCAACTTGGTGCTTCGCTGCGCAAGGGATGGTACCGCATGGTCGGCACCTTGGTGGGCGCCGTGGTGATCGTGGTGCTGACCGCATGGTTCCCGCAGGACCGCGCCCTGTTCCTCGTCGCGCTGGCGCTGTGGGGCGCTGCATGCGCTCTCGTCGCCACGCTCCTGCACAATTTCGCGGCCTACGCGGCGGCCCTCGCCGGCTACACGGCCGCGATCATTGCAAGCGACGAACTCGGGGCGACGGGCGGCCCGAACGCAGATGAGGTCTTCATACTCGCTGTCACCCGCGCTAGCGAGATCTGCATCGGTATCGTTTGCGCCGGCATCGTTCTCGCCGGGACCGATTTCGGCGGCGCCCAGCGCCGGCTCGCCGCGTTATTTGCGGCCCTGTCGGCCGAAATCACGGGCCGGTTTACCGGCATGTTGGCCCTGGCTGGGCCGGAAATGCCGGAGACGCAGCCTGCTCGGCAGGAGCTGGTCCGGCGGGTCATCGCGCTCGACCCGGTCATCGACGTGGCGAAAGGAGAATCTGCTCAAATCCGCTATCATTCGCCGGTGTTGCAGATGGCCCCGGACGGCTTATTCGCCGCTCTCACCGGCTGGCGCACGGTAGCGGTGCTGCTGGCGCGGCTGCCGGACGACGAGGCTCGGCACGAGGCCGATGCCGTCCTGCGAAACATTCCGCAGGAGCTTCGATCGGCGGAGCGCGGCGTGCCGGCGGACTGGATGGCCGACCCCGTCCGCTTGCGCCGGACCTGTGAGGGGGCGGCGCGGACGCTGACCACTCTGCCAACTGGAACGCCGTCGCTGCGGCTGCTTGCCGACCAGACGGCTAAGGTGCTGGCCGGCATTTCGGATGCGCTCAACGGGCTGGCGCTGCTTGTCGGCGCTCCGATTCGCTCCGTT
Organism: Beijerinckiaceae bacterium; assembly: GCA_006514895.1. GTDB lineage: Bacteria > Pseudomonadota > Alphaproteobacteria > Rhizobiales > Beijerinckiaceae > Methylocapsa. The sequence goes on along the minus strand of VDMG01000248.1, from coordinate 647 downwards.
CCCCGCCTCGGCGGCGTCCAGATCCGCGTGCCCGATTGGCTGCCCTCTCTCGTCAATGCGGGGCGCGCGTTCGTCACGATCGGCATCGTTGAACTCTTCTGGATCATGAACGAATGGCCGAATGGTGCCTTGGCCATTACCTTCGCCGCGATTGGGGTTCTCCTGTTAGCGCCGCAAGCCGACCAGGCCTACGCGGCCGCCGCGCGTTTCATGATCGGTAGCGCCCTGGCAACCGTTTTCACGGCGATCGTCGCATTTGCGGTGCTGCCGGGGCTTGAGACCTTCGAGGCCTTCAGCCTTGCCATTGGTCTTTACCTGATACCGATTGGTGCTCTGACGGCCCAACCATGGCAGACGCTGATGTTTACAGCCATGGTGATCAATTTCGTGCCGCTGCTCGCCCCCGCGAACGAGATGAGCTACGACACCGAGCAATATTACAATGCCGCGCTGGCGATCGTCGCAGGCAGCGGCGCCGCGGCGGTTTCGTTTCGATTGCTGCCGCCGCTGTCGCCCGCGTTTCGGGCTCGCCGGCTCCTGGCACTGACCTTGCGTGATTTCCGCCGCGTCGCAATGGGTCGCGTCCCATGGACGGCCGACGATTGGAAGGGCCGCGTGTACGGCCGGCTCGCGGCACTGCCGAACGC
>VDMG01000245.1 GCA_006514895.1 Beijerinckiaceae bacterium | reverse complement strand
AGGCGGAAACGCCCTCCCAGTCCTTTTCGAGATGCCGGGCAAGGTTGCGAAGAAGAGCGCTCTACCCGTTAATGGGTCCGGACCCTAGAAACAAGCATTGATTATTGGATCGCCGGCACGGTTTTGGCGTAATTCAAATCATAGGTCTTGTTGCGGAGAGGATCGTAGGGGGTTCCTTTGGATGCATCGAACGCTCGCGGATGGGTGGCCTGTCCGCCGTTTTGCGGCGGCGGCGCGGGAGACGCTTCTGGCCCTGCGGATTGATCCGGCGAAGCGCCGCCTTCCGGCAAGAAGCCAGCGGGCACCGCGCCAGCTGACACGGAAGAGGCGGCATCGGTCGGCGAATCCGCCGCATCCTCTTGGCCGATCGGACCATCGAGCGTCGCGGCGGCGGGAGAGCGGACTTCCCCGATTGAAATGCCAAGTTCGTCGAGCCCCGGCCCTAAGGTGAAGGCGCTGATGTTCGCGGCGGGTTTCGCCTCGGTGATCTTCGAAGCCGTGGTCCGCATCGCTCCCGCGATCGCCGAGGCCGCCTGCGTATAAGAAAGGGATGGCGGCACGGGTGTTGCGCTTGGCGCAGGTGTGAGCGAGGCAGGCAGCGATCCATAGACTGAAGAAGGCATTCGGTTGTCGCTTTTCCGGTCGCCTTCGGGCTGGGTTGGCGCTGGCGCGGCAGGTGCCGGAGGCACCGCCTCAGGCGACGTGGGTGGCGCGACGGGCGGCGCGGTCTTGTCCGCGTCCGGCGCCGCCGGTTGCTCCTGCTTTTCCTTTGCGTCCTTTTCGATCTGGCGCCACCGCTGCACATTGCGGTTATGCTGATCGAGCGTTTCGGAAAAAACATGGCCGCCCGTACCGTCGGCGACGAAATAAAGATCCTGGGTGCGGGATGGATTTGCGACCGCCTCAAGCGCCGCGCGGCCCGGATTGGCGATCGGCCCGGGCGGCAAACCGTCGATCAAATACGTATTATAAGGAGTAGGCTTGTCGAGCTCAGCACGCGTGAGTGCCCTCCCAAGCGAGCCCTTGCCCCCGGCCAGCCCATAAACAATTGTTGGGTCGGATTGCAGCCGCATCCCTTTTCTCAGGCGGTTCAGGAAAACGCTCGCAACCCGCGGCCTTTCGTCCGCCTTGCCGGTTTCCTTCTCGACGATCGAGGCCAAAGTGACGAGCTCATAGGGGGAGCGCAAGGGAAGGCCGCTCGCCCGATGCGACCAAATCTGATCGACGACGCGTTTTTGATCATCCTGCATTTTCTTGATGACGTCGGCCCGCACCGCGCCGCGCGCGACCTTGTAGGTTTCCGGCAGCAAGCTGCCTTCCTTCGGCAGCTCCGTAATGTCGCCAAGGAGAACGTCGCTTTCGCGGATCCGTTCGGCGATCTGTTCGCTTGTCAGTCCTTCGGGTATCGTGATCGCGTGCAGCACCTGCTTGCCGCTGACCAGCGTGTCGATCACCTCGCGCAGACTGGCGTTCTGTTTGAAGAGATATTCGCCGGCCTTGACCTTTGAACGGTTGCCTTCGAGCAAGAGCTCGATATTGAGCAAGAACGGACTGTCGATGACCCCTTCGTGGTCGAGTTGGGCGATAATGTCGGGCACCTCGGTGCCCGGCGCGATGTAGAGAACCTTGCTGGTCGTGAGCGGACCCGGCGCCCGTATCCGCTGCTGGCTCCAGACGAGCCCGAACATGGAGGCGAGCGCCGCGACCAGCAAAAAAGAGAGAAATCCGCTGAATGCCGAAAGCGTGGGCCGCCTGCGGCTCGGCGGGATTGGCGGCGGCGGTGGAGCGGTATCTGGCTGGAGTGCCTCGTTGGGACTTTGCGGTGTCACTCTTTGGGCTGTGAACCGGCCGTCCAGGCGGGTCTCGCCGCGAATGGCGTGATCCGGATCCGGCACATCGTTTCCATGCGGTTTTGGAGGCATGTCCGGGGTTTGAGGCATCTCGCCCATCAACTCAGCTCACGAAGGTGCCACTAGAGCGGGTTGAGCAAAAGGGGAACCCGGTTTTCCGCCCGCATCCCGCTCTAAACTTTTGGAATCGATCACGATGATTTTGGATTGGTTCAATCCAAAATCATCGTGATCTAGAGCCTTTTCGCCAGCCAAAACACGCTGATGCGATCCGTCATTTCTCATGGCTGCCGTCAAGGGTTTGCTTTATCGCATTTTCCTGACGCGAGCCGGGTCGCGCCTCGCCGCGAAACGCACCGCCCCGCGAATTGGCTTATGGCACCTATCCGGCCTGGAAAATATGGCGAAATCGGGTTCACGCGCCGGATTTCTCGCCAGGGCGGCCGACGGGTCTTTATGGCAGCGGACGCGACTCACTGCTCATTCCGGATGCTTGAAAATCAAACAGGCGTTGGTGCCGCCAAAGCCGAAGGAATTTGACATGGCGATTTCGACCTCGCGGCGGCGCGCCTCGTGCGGCACGAGATCGATTTCGGTTGCAACCGACGCATGATCGAGGTTAAGCGTCGGCGGAACGATTTGATCCCGGATCGCCAAAATCGAAAAAATCGCCTCGACGGCGCCGGCAGCGCCGAGAAGATGCCCGATCGCCGATTTCGTCGAGGACATGGAAAGCCCATGTCCGCTATTGCCAGCCACCCTCTCGACCGCCCGGATCTCGATTTCGTCGCCGAGCGGCGTCGAGGTTCCATGCGCGTTGATGTAATCGATATCGCCAGGTGAAATCCCGGCCCGCTTGATCGCCGCCGCCATGGCCCGGTAAGCTCCGTCGCCGCTCTCCTGCGGCGCGGTGATATGGTAGGCATCGCCCGACATGCCGTAGCCCACGAGCTCGGCGTAGATCTTGGCGCCGCGCGCCTTGGCGTGCTCGTAGGCTTCGAGAACGACGCAGCCGGCGCCCTCGCCCATGACGAAACCGTCGCGGTCCTTGTCGTAGGGCCGCGAGGCTTGCTTCGGCCGGTCGTTGAAACTGGTGGATAGGGCCTTGCATGCGGCGAAGCCGGCGATGCCGATGCGGTTGATCGCCGATTCAGTTCCTCCCGCCACCATGACTTCGGCATCTTCCAGGGCGATCAGGCGCGCCGCATCGCCGATCGCATGGGTTCCCGACGAGCACGCCGTGACGACCGCATGGTTCGGACCTTTGAGGTTATGCTGAATCGAGACGTAACCTGCGGCGAGATTGATGAGACGTCCGGGAATGAAGAAAGGCGAAACGCGGCGCGGGCCCTTTTCCTTCAAGACGATCGCGGTCTCCGCGATGCCGCCGAGACCGCCGATCCCGGCACCGATCAGAACGCCGGTTGTGATCTGCTCGTCATAGTTGGAAGGCTTCCAGCCCGCATCGGCCAGCGCCTGCGTCGCCGCTGCCACCGCATAAAGGATGAAATCGTCGATCTTGCGCTGCTCTTTTGGCTCCATCCATTGATCTGGATTGAAGGTCGCGTCATCGCCGCCGCCGCGCGGGACCGGCATGGCGATCTTGCAGGGAAGGTCGGAGACATCGAAGCCTTCGATGGGACGGGCGCCGCTTTGGCCCGTGAGCAGACGGCTCCAGCTTGGCTCGGCCCCGCAACCGAGCGGCGAGACCATGCCGAGACCCGTGACAACCACCCTGCGCATCAAACGACCTTGCGGCTCTTCTTGTTGGCCTCGTCGGCTCCCATTCCACCGGCGCTCATTGGAGTGCGGCCCAAACCGTTCCAATTAAGCCAGTTTTGTGCCTCGTCATCCCCGGCTTTTAAAAAACTCACGCGGCGGAGGCCTTTTCAAGGAATTTGATGGCGTCCCCGACAGTCACAATCGTTTCCGCCGCATCATCTGGGATCTCGACGCCGAATTCCTCCTCGAAAGCCATGACGAGCTCGACCGTGTCGAGAGAATCAGCGCCAAGGTCTTCCATGAAGTTGGCGCCGTCGACAACTTTGTCGGCATCGACGCCGAGGTGCTCGACCACAATTTTTTTCACGCGCTCGGCGACATCGCTCATGGTTGTTTGATCCTCGTCCTCTTAAATTTGCTCATCATTTGCCGCCAAAGGCAGGCGTCCATGCGATGCGGGTGCCCGCAACTTGCCTCGCCGATCGCTTAGCGGGGTTGGTAACATACTTCAATCCGGTTGGCGAGAGCCCGCGCGCGACCCGCGAACAGCCCACTATCCTATTTAAATCATTGCCATTCCACCATTGACGTGAAGGGTCTGGCCGGTGACATAGGCGGCTTGCGGACTGGCGAGATAGACAGCGGCCGCGGCGACTTCGGTGCCGGTTCCGAGCCGTCCCATCGGGACCGCGGCGAGGATCGCCTCTTTCTGTTTTTCGTTCAAGGCATCCGTCATTGGGCTCTCGATAAAGCCTGGCGCGATGCAATTGACCGTCACGTTGCGGCTCGCCACCTCTGCGGCGAGACTCTTATACATACCGATCATTCCCGCCTTCGCGGCGGCATAATTACCCTGGCCGGCATTTCCGGTCACCCCAACGATCGAGCTGATCCCGATGATCCGCCCATGCCGCTTGCGGAGCATGCCCTTAAGGCAGGCGCGGGAGAGACGAAAGGCGGCGGTCAGATTGACGCCAAGAACAGTCTCCCACTCCTCATCTTTCATGCGCATGAAAAGATTGTCCCTCGTCACGCCCGCATTGTTGACAAGGATATCGACGCTTCCCATCGCGGCTTCGGCAGCGGGAACGAGCGCCACCGTTGCGGCCTTATGAGTAAGATCGCAAGGAAAAACATGGACGTTGGTTTCAAGTTCGGCGGCGAGCGCTTCGAGCGCGTCGTGGCGTGTGCCAGACAGTCCGACGACAGCGCCTTGGCCATGCAAGGCCCGCGCGATCGCCCGCCCAAGGCCGCCGCTCGCGCCCGTAACAAGGGCCGTCTTCCCGGTAAGATCAAACATGAGATGAGAAAACTCCGGAGAATCGCCGTCAGGGTTTAAGCCAGGGCACGGTAAAGATCGATGTCGGCTGGAACGCCAATGGAAATGCCGCGCGCCGCGCTGGCGAGTCTTTTAACGAGCCCCGACAGGACTTTTCCGGCGCCGCATTCGACGAACACCGAAATTCCCTTTCCCGCCATGAAGGCCATGCTTTCGCGCCAGCGCACCGCGCCGGTCACCTGGGCGACGAGAAGCTTGCGGATCTCTTCGGGTTCGGTGACAGGCGCCGCCAGCACATTCGAGATCAGCGGCACGCAAGGCGGCTTGATGGCGGCCGGGCCAAGCGCCGCCGCCATGGCTTCCGCGGCGGGTAGCATGAGGGCGCAGTGAAATGGCGCCGACACGGGCAATAGGACCGAACGGCGCGCGCCGTGCTCCTTGGCGATCTCGATCGCGCGAGCGACCGCGCCACTCGATCCGGACACAACGACCTGGCCGCCGCCATTGTCGTTGGCGACCGCGCAGATCGCTCCGCCGCCCACCTCCCCGGCCGCTTGCTTGGCGATAGCGAGGGCCGCGTCGTAATCGAGCCCGAGCAACGCCGCCATGGCGCCGGTGCCAACCGGCACGGCTGCCTGCATGGCCAGCCCTCGCACGCGAAGCAATTGCGCGGCCTCCCCCACGCTCAACGATCCGGCCGCCGCGAGCGCCGAATATTCGCCAAGCGAATGGCCCGCGACAAAGCTTGCGTCCCGTGCAAGATCAAGTCCGGCCTCGGCTTCGAGCACGCGGATGGCGGCAAGACTGGCCGCAAGCAAGGCCGGCTGTGCATTCGCGGTCAAGGTAAGCTCGTCCTGCGGTCCCTCGAACATCAGCAAGGACAATTTCTGTCCCAGTGCATCGTCGACCTCGGCCAGAACCGCGCGGGCCTGCGGGAAAGTTTCCGCCAAGGCCTTGCCCATGCCGACGGCTTGAGATCCCTGTCCGGGAAAAACAAAAGCCTTGGACATCCCATCCCGCCCGTATTGTTTGCGCCGCGTTTCTGTGAGCGCAGCGAGTGGCATTGCGACAAGCGCAAGTCAAGTAGCCCTTCCGAAATTTCTCGGACCCGTCTCGGGCCGCGGGAGGGCGTTTTGGAAACGGTTCGGCAAAAGCGCATCGCCCAGCGAGGCAATCCGCCGCGGGCATGTGCAGCAAAAATGCAACACGGCGCAAAATTGCAACTTCATTTAGCGATTAGCGCGTCATTGTGGCTCCCGCGGACTTGTCCGGTTTTAGCCCGGTGGTAAGAGTCAAGGCCGACAACAACGGCTGAAAGTGAAACGACAGAGGGAGCGATTCCATGAAGCGGGAGTTCATACGGTGTCTTGCCGGCGCAGCGGCTGGCGCCCTTTTGACCGGAACATCGGCCGTCGCGGCGGACCTTACGCCTGTGCCGGCGCCAGTGCCACCGCCGGTCTTTACGTGGACAGGCTTTGAACTTGGCTTGCATATCGGTGGTGGCGCGGGTCAGACCTCGGTCAACCTTTTCGACCTTTTTGACTTTACCAAAACCTACGATGACGCGGGGGTTTTCGGCGGCCTTCACCTCGGCTTCAATTATCAGCTGATGGGCCCGATCGTCGTTGGCGTGCAGGGCGAATATAATTTCGCTGGCATCACCGGAAACGCCTCGGCCGTCCCGTTTAATTATTTGACGACCTCGATCCGCGAGTTCGGATCGGCCGACGCGCGCATCGGCTACGCCTTCAACAACTTGCTCGTCTACGCGATTGGCGGCTTTGCCTATGCTGATATCCGCAACGAAATCAATTTCCAGGTTACTCCGGGTGTTCCTCCGTTTGTCACGGGCTTCCCGGTTAACCGCTTCTTTGCCGCCAACCGCTACGGCTTCGATGTCGGCGGCGGTCTCGAATATAACTTCTACGGCAATTGGACGGCGCGGGCCGAATACCGCTATTACAATTGGGGCACGCGGGGCTTCGCCGACGCTGGCTTCGGCAGTCCTGTAACGATCGCCATTCCCAACCACACCTCGCAAGAGACCTTGCAGACCGGCCGTCTTGGTCTGACCTATAAGTTCGCCTGGCCGTCCACGCCGGTGGTCGCCAGATACTGAGTAATACTGCCACGGCGGCCGGACGATAAGGTCTGGCCACGTTTAAACTGGCAGGCAGAAACGCCGCTACGGTTCGACCCCCGGCCGTGGCGGCGTTTTCGCGTTTGCCCGCTCGTATGGAGTTGGGCACCGGCTCCCCCGAATCGAGCCACGAACCACCACGTCGCAACCACACCTATCACAAGCGGAACAAAAGCCGCCCAATCTTTACTTTATATATGAGGCGGCGGCGCAAGGCGCCAAATCCCTCCATTTTTAGCGGCGGCTCATCAGTGATGATTCGCTTCGCCAGCAAATTATTAAGAGTTGGAGCATGTCCTTAAGTCGAGGAACTTTTTGGGGACATGCTAAAATTATAAGAGTTGGAGCGTGTCCTTATCGAAAAAGTCGAGCAACTTTTTCGGGACATGCTCCGGCGGGCGGCGTTATGATGCGGCCATGGAGCGGATTGGTAGCGGCGAGAGGAAAGCGATGAACCCCCGCGTGAAACCGGGCAAACTTGTCAAGGGCGCGACCGGCGACTTCGAGGTCGTGATCGGAATGGAAGTCCATGCCCAAGTTGTCTCGAGATCGAAACTATTCTCTGGCGCCTCGACCGAGTTCGGCAAGGAGCCGAATGTCAACGTCTCCCTCGTCGACGCCGCCATGCCCGGTATGCTTCCGGTCATCAACGAGGAATGCGTGGCGCAGGCGGTGCGCACGGGGCTCGGCCTCAAGGCAAAGATCAACCTGCGCTCGGTGTTCGACCGGAAGAATTATTTCTATCCCGATCTGCCGCAGGGCTACCAGATTTCGCAATATAAGAGTCCCATCGTCGGCGAAGGCACCGTTACGGTCGATGTCTCGCCGGAGGAGCAGATCGAAGTCGGGATCGAGCGGCTGCATCTTGAACAGGACGCCGGCAAATCGCTGCACGATCAGTCCGCGACGGATTCTTTCGTGGATCTGAACCGCTCGGGCATTGCCCTCATGGAAATCGTGTCGAAGCCCGACTTGCGTTCCGCTGCCGAGGCCAAGGCCTATGTGACGAAGCTGCGCACGATCCTGCGCTATCTTGGCACCTGCGACGGCAACATGGAACAGGGATCGCTGCGGGCGGACGTCAATGTGTCGGTACGCCGCCCCGGCGAACCGCTCGGCACGCGTTGCGAAATCAAGAATGTCAATTCGATCCGCTTCATCGGTCAAGCGATCGAGGCCGAGGTGCACCGCCAGATCGGCATTATCGAGGACGGCGGCACGATCGATCAGGAAACTAGGCTGTTCGATCCAGGGCGCGGCGAAACCCGCTCCATGCGCTCCAAGGAAGAAGCGCACGACTACCGCTATTTTCCCGATCCCGATCTTCTGCCGCTCGAATTCGACCAGGCCTATGTCGACGCCTTGGCGGGCTATCTGCCCGAGCTCCCCGATGCGAAGATGGCACGTTTCATGAGGGATTACGGTTTGCCGCCCTATGACGCGGGCGTCCTCGCCGCCGACAAGGAGACCGCCGATTATTTTGAAGCCGCGGTCAAGCATGGTGGATCGAACCGCGATGCAAAGCTCGTCGCCAATTGGATCAATGGCGACGTGGCCGCCTTTGCCAACTCGCAAGGGCTGTCGATTCCACAGACACACATTAAGCCTAGCCAGGTCGCCGAAATCGCCGATCTCATCAGCGAGGGCACGATCTCCGGCAAGATCGCCAAGGGCGTGCTGGCGATCATCATGACGGAGGACAAGGACGGCAGCCCGCGCGCCATCGTCGAGGCCCGCGGCATGACACAAGTCACCGATCAGGGCGCGATCGCGGCGGCTGTCGATGCCATTATCGCCGCCAATCCGGGCAAGGCCGCGCAAGCGCAGGCAAAGCCTTCGATGCTCGGCTGGTTCGTCGGTCAGGTGATGAAAGAGTCGGGCGGCAAGGCCAATCCGCAAACCGTCAACGAGCTTTTAAAAGCGAAACTCGGGCTCTGAAATACGGCCGCGAATCACCAATTGATTCGGGTGATTCGCGCGATGCGTATCGATTGGAGCGCCCGTCATGCCATTTCCCACCAGATTTTTTTTCATCCAACAAATTTTTTTTTGCGGCCAATTCACGCTTTCAATCCGCGCCGTGTTCTGCGCGGAAAGAACGCGGGGCTCGCATGAAATCGACTCTGTGAAATTATTTTCGCCGATCGAAATCGCGCCTTGTGAAAGCATCACCGGAACTTGCTCGATCCTTTGCAACAAGTCTCGATGCGCCATTATGCCGAGAACTCCAAAATAGAATAGAGCCTTTAAATATAATAGGTTTTTGAATCCGCGGATGTAGTTCGAAGGAGTCCGGCGCTCCTCGCCAACCTCGCTTCATCGCATCTTGTTCAGATCCATGTGTGTGTCGCAACAGGTCACTCGCACTCGCTTATCACGCCCAATCAAACAGCGGCCCTTTGGTCCAAACCAGACACATACGGAAGCATTCTTGGAGGTGCCGCCAGCACGTTATTCGTGCTCATTTGCGTCGCTCGCGAAGCAACGCCTCTTGCACGGCCGATTAACAACGCTACGCTATGCAAGCCTCTAGCCGGTATTTCGAATCAGCCGGCTAAAACAGCAGAGGGAACTTTGAACATGGTGAAGGCAACCACCAAAAAGGCAGTAAAGAAATCCGCGGCAAAGAAGAGTGTCGCGAAGAAGGCCTCAGCGAAAAAGAGCGCCCCCAAGAAATCAGCGCGCAAGGCCATGACCAAGAAGAAGCCGGCGAAGAAAGCGGCCGCCAAGAAGGGTGCCGTCAAGAAGGCGGCGGCAAAAAAGAGCACCAGGAAGGCCCCGGTTAAGAAAGCGGGCGCCAAGAAAGTGGTGCGCAAACCAGTGGCCCGCAAACCACCACCTCCGCCGCCAAGCGCTCCGGAGACGGTCTGACGGCTGAAGAAGAGGAAATGAGACGGCCGGCCGCGACTCTCGGGCACGATGTTTGTGCGAGAGAATTTTATCGTGCCGCCGGTTGTCCTCCTCCTGCTGTCGCAAGCAGTTCCGACTTGTCAAGATGGCTGCGAAGAGTCTCGTGGCGAGCGTGGTTCGATCTTTGCGTCTGATGGCACAGATTGGACAGCTCGGGTGCCGCGGTCTTGGCGCGGTTCCATCTCTCGATGCAAATGAAGGTTTATTTCGCCAGGCAAACCCGCGCGAAATCGAACCAGATTTTGTCGGCCGCGGCTCCTGATTCCTTCATCTTTTGCCACTCGACTCCGCATTCATGCATCCGCGTGCGGGTGGCAGGCGGCAAATGTCGTGGCTGCAATGGCAGGTCCGCTGGAGGCGTCGGTGCCCCGATAGATAAGGTGGGACTTGCCGGAACCGTAGGGGATTGAGCCGGTGCGGGAACTCCGGCGTCCGCGGGGCGCACCGGCGGCAGCGGCGCCGTGAACGGCGGGCGCGGCTTGGCTGGTTCATCGAGCGCGAATACCGGCGAAGTCATTTGCGCGGCGGTCAAAAAAACGAGCCCCGTCGCACGGATCACTGCCAGGAGTAGGCTCGGGAATTGGCCCAAGACCGGACGAAGCTGTGCGTTTGTGCGTGTCGTAATCACGGTTTTGGTCCGCTCATGGCAGCCGGCCGGCGTCTGGGAACGAGCGGTTGAACCCAAATCGCAACGCCCATTGAACTCTTTAACCCCGGATAGTCCTGGATGCTGCCACTCCACGCGCGGATCTTCTTGGACGGCCGGAAACGCAGCAAAACAAAACAGATATGTTTCACGTGAGTCATTTCTGGTGAAACCGGGTCGCGTGTTTTTTCACCTTAGAGCGCTTGCCCGCCACTTGGAATCATGTGTCGAAAAGGAATCGCTTCAGATTCTCAGATTCAAAGAGTTGGAGCATGTCAAAATCAAAAAAGTCGAGCAACTTTTTTAAGGACATGCTCCAGATCACGAACGTGATCGATTCCAAGAGCTTAGAGCGGGCTGCGGGCGGAAAACTGGGTTCCACTTTTCCTATCCTGCCCTGTTCAGTGCGCGTGCGAGGTGCCTCCGCAGCCGGGTTCTCGATACGCCAATCAGGGCGGCGATCAGAATTCCGAAACCGCACCGGCACTGCCTGATGAAAAGCTTCGGCTTTTCTGTCTAGCATCGGACACTCAAGTGAATCCATATCCTGCGGCGGCGAAGTAGTTTCTGCATTCGGCGGGCTCGAACAGGTCGGAGATTTGGCCGATTGCCTGCCAGAGGGCGTCGATGGTCCTGATGGCCCTGGCGCGCAGATGGGCTTTGAGTTTTGCGAAGGCCATCTCGATCGGATTGAGGTCGGGGCTGTAGGGCGGCAGGAAGAGGATCCATGCGCCCTT
>VDMG01000239.1 GCA_006514895.1 Beijerinckiaceae bacterium | reverse complement strand
CTTTTGCGGTGCCCCTTGGACGCTTGCTTGCTATATGATCGCCGGCAAAAGCTCAGATCCTCTGGAACGCGCTCGCGGTGAGTGGCCGCTGTGACGGGCCGACGGTCCATCAGATAGATAACAAGCACCCGTGCCAGGACAATGGCGGCGATAATTGCCGCAACCACGAAACTCTTAGGGTCAGCCCCTCGCCGCTTTCCACTTGATCGAGCAGCCAATGGACGGAGTTTGATCCGCGGGCGCCGTACCTGTTGCCGCGATCCTCCGCATGGCCTCGACAAGCTCCCGCCGCACGCCCTTCGGGGGCGGCTCCGTGCGGCCTTCGTCGAGGCGGCCACGGTATTTTAGCCTGAGGTCTTTGTCATAGCCAAAATAATCCGGTGTGCAGACGGCACCATACGCGCGTGCCACGGCCTGGGTTTCATCGTGCAGATAGGGAAACGGAAGATCATGCGCCTTGGCGAACCGTTTCATATTGTCGAAAGAATCTTCCGGATAATCCGTGGCGTCGTTCGCGCAAATGGCGGCAAAACCGATCCCCTCCGCCATCAGCGCGCGAGCATCCGCGGCAAGCCGGCCGATCACCGCTTTGACATAGGGGCAGTGATTACAGATGAAGACGATCACCGTGCCCTTTTCGCCCGCGACGTCCTTGAGCGTATAGGTCCGGCCGTCGGTGGCGGGAAGCCGGAAATCTGGTGCCGGCGTGTCCAGGATGATTTTCGTTGCAGCAGTAGCCATGGCCGCACCTCCACAGATCCAGATATAGAACCGCGTCGCGTGGGAGCCAACCCTTGCCTCGGGGTTGACGCGGCGGCTCGCAAAGGACTAACCCAGGCACACCTCGCCGGAACCATCGTGTCCCATGCCAGAGCTCAGCCCGGATGACGCCAAGCGGCTTGCCGCCGGAAAAGCCTTGGAGCTCGTGATCCCCGGCATGCGGCTTGGCCTGGGGACCGGCACGACCGCGGCGCATTTTGTAGCACTTCTGGGCGAGAGGGTTGCCAAGGGCCTAGACGTCATCTGCGTGCCCTCCTCCGAGCGCACCCGCACCCTGGCAAGCCTCTATTCCATTCCCCTGACCTCGATCGACGCTTCGCCAGAGCTTGATTTGACGGTCGATGGCGCCGACGAGTTCGACCCGAACTTGCGCCTCATCAAGGGCGGCGGTGGCGCGCTTTTGCGTGAAAAAATCGTCGCCATGGCCTCAAAGCGCATGATCGTAATCACCGACTCGTCAAAATCCGTGGCGGTGCTCGGCAAATTCCCGCTGCCGGTTGAGGTCAATGTGTTCGGCCTCGAAGTGACGAAGCGCATGATTCTGGCTGCGGCGCGGGCGAGCGGCTGCGATGGCGAAATCCGCTTGCGCAAGACGCCTGGCGGCCAAGCTTTTGTCAGCGACAATGGGCACTATATCGTGGATTGTTTCCTTGGCGCCATCGCCGATCCAGACCGTCTGGCGGATCGTCTGGCCGCCATCCCCGGCGTTGTCGAACACGGGCTCTTCATTGGCATCGCCAAGGCGGTGATCAGCGCCGGTCCCGCCGGCATCGAGATTTTCGGCCAACTCGATTGACGCGGGTAGAAGCATGGGCTTTCTGCATCCTTGTAAAGTTTTGGGAGGGTTTTCGCTTGCGTGCAGCTCTTAGAAAACACGCCATGAATTTGGGCTTTTGCCTTGCTTTGCCGCTCGCCTCCTGGCTTGTCGCGGCCGAAAGCCGGGCGCAACAGGCGGCGCCAAATACGCCGCCAGCGCAAACCGGGCCGGGCACGACGGCGCCGAGCCCTGCGCATTTGGCGGCGGCCCGCGCGCTTGTCATCGCTTGCGGGATGTCGCGCTCCTTCAGCATCGTCATTCCGCAATTCATGGATCAGATTGCCCAGTCGTTGACGCAGACGCGGCCGGAAATCGCCCGGGATCTCAACGCCGTGCTGAAGCAGCTCAAGCCCGAATTCGACCACCAAGCGGACGAAATGGTCGATATCGCCGCGCAGATTTACGTCAAGCAGTTGAGCGAGCAGGATCTCAAGGCGGCGGACGCCTTCTTCGAGAGTCCGGCGGGGAAAAAATATGTCGAGACGCAACCGGCGTTCCTGACCGAGGTCGTGACCGCGATGCAGGGCTGGCAAGGCAAGATATCGACCGACATGATGACCCGCGTGCGCGAGGAAATGAAGAAGAAGGGCCACGAAATCTGATACGTAAAGCCTGGATAAGATCCATCGATGAGGGCGGATTTCGCACTCATCTTAGGCCCAGCGCTCGCATGTTGGCCCAACTTTGGCCTCAAAGCTTAAAAGAATGGCGCTTCGGCGCATGCGAAGCTCCTCACGCAGTCAGGCTGAAGGTTACAATGACCCGTCTCTTTGCCCGCACCGGGATCCTGCTCGTGGTCTTGAGCGGGCCGCCGGCTTTCGCTTTCGAGGACCCGCTCGGCGGCCTGCAGCTGGCCAACTTCAACCCGCTCGACCGCGGGCCGCTGGCCGATTTTCTCAATATTTTTCGGGAGCAGGCCATCCCGCGCGAGGTCGTCGCCTGGCACCGGCTATAAGCCGGGCACGGTCATCATTTCGACGAGCGAGCGCCGTCTCTATTATGTTCTCCCCGGAGGCGAAGCGATCCGCTATGGCGTCGGCGTTGGCCGGGAAGGGTTTACCTGGTCCGGCACGAAGACCGTCACGATGAAACGCGCATGGCCGGATTGGACGCCGCCGCCGCAAATGCTCAAGCGCCGCCCCGACCTGCCGCGTCATATGGCGGGCGGGATCGACAATCCGCTTGGCGCCCGCGCGATCTACCTTGGCTCGAGCATGTATCGCATTCATGGCTCGAACGAGCCGGATACGATCGGCGCCGCTGTGTCGTCGGGCTGCATAAGAATGACCAACCGGGACGTTGTCGATCTTGCCGATTGGGTCAAAATAGGCACGAAAGTCGTCGTGCTCCGGTAATATTTCGCTTGCTTCGCTACCACGCCGCCAAGCTTCGGCAGAACCGCCACAGGCGCCGACGCCTCGCGGTGGGTCGTGCTTTCGCCTCGATATTGATCTACCAGCCCGATTCTGGGATGCTCGCCGCTATGAAAACGTTGCTTCAGGTCGGTCCCAATGGGCGCGTGCCCAACTGCCCTAAAAGCAATTTCTTATCAGTCGATAACTCGATGTACTCTTAGCAAAGGGAGAAACTCGTGAGTCTGGGTGAACAGAGCTTCAACGGCCAGTGCTTCTGTGGCGCGGTTCAGATTGTCGTTACAGGTGAGCCGGTGGGCGCCGGCTACTGTCATTGCGCCTCGTGCCGGAGCTGGTCCGCCGGACCGGTCAACGCGTTTACACTGTGGAAGCCCGAGGCGGTCAAAGTCGCCAAGGGGGCGGAGCACATCGGCGAGTTCCACAAGACCGAACGGAGCTATCGCCAGTGGTGCAAGGTCTGCGGCGGCCACCTGATGACGCGGCACCCGGAGTGGAATCTGATCGACGTCTACGCGGCCACGATCCCCGACTTTCCGTTCAAGCCAGGGGTGCACGTCAATTACGAGGCGACCGTCCTGCGCATGAAGGATGGCCTGCCGAAGCTTAAGGATTTTCCGAAGGAATTGGGTGGCTCGGGCGAGTCGATCGTTGAGTGAAAAAGAGAGAGTGCTCCAATGAATCCAAACAAAGCACTTTGGGAAAAGGGCGACTTTACTCGCATTGCGGAGAGTATGAGAGAGAGCGGAGAGGCGCTCGTCAAGGGACTCGGAATCACAAAAGGGCTCAAGGTTTTGGATCTCGGATGCGGCGATGGAACGACGGCATTACCAGGGGCGAGACTCGGAGCGGACGTGTTGGGCGTCGATATCGCGAGGAACCTTGTTGAGGCGGGGAACAAGCGTGCAAAGGAGCAGGGCCTCACGAACTGCAAGTTTCAGGAAGGCGATGCGTCCAATTTGCACGAGCTGAAAGATCATACTTTTGACCTCGTCGTGAGCATCTTTGGAGCCATGTTCGCGCCAAAGCCGTTTGATGTGGCCAAGGAGATGGTGCGCGTGACCCGGCCCGGAGGTAGGATCATTATGGGGAACTGGATTCCAAATGATCCGACATTGGTAGCACAAATCTTGAAAATCAGCTCCTCGTACTCGCCGCCGCCGCCGGAAGGCTTCATTAGCCCTATGACGTGGGGGATTGAGAACGACGTGTTAGAGCGATTTGCAGGCGCTGGCGTTCCAAAAGAGAAGATATCGTTCGTCAGAGACACGTACACCTTCAACTTTCCCGGTGCACCATCAGATCTCGTTGATGCATTCAGAAAATACTACGGGCCAACCATGAGTGCATTCGAAGCTGCAGAAAAGAACGGTCGAGCCGGTGATCTGCAGAAAGAGCTGGAAGTTCTGTTCAACAGCCAAAATAAAAGCACAAGCAAGGATGCCACCTCCATTCCTGCGACCTTCTTACGCGTTACTGTTGCGCTTAATTAACCAGTAACCCCGCGCGAGGTCGCCCTCAATTCACGTTTTCACACGACCTCGGTCATGAGCGAGATTCAGACTGAGAAACTACCCTATCGCGCCATGGCTTGCGTTTGATCCAGACCTGCACTAGGATCGCAAGGTCATGATCAAGCGAGCCGCCAAATTGCGCTTTGGCTTAAATACCTTGCACACACGACCGGCCAGGCATTCGCCTTTGAACGGCGCGGCGCTGCTTGCGACGGGATTGCTTCGGCTTATCCGCCCCTGAGAGCCGGCCGGGCTATGCCTGGGCGCTCAGGGGATGCCGTGAGCCTTAAAAAACCACCCAAACGAAGACATTAAATCCTTCTAAGACATTATATAAATGTCTTGAAAATATTGTCTTGCAGACGATCCTGGACAATCGCCATGACAGAGACCCAATCCATTTCCCCCGCCGAGCCCATGCGGCAAAATTCCCAATCCGTCGTGATTTTCGACACGACCCTGCGGGACGGCGAACAGTCGCCCGGCGCCTCGATGACCCTCGAGGAAAAGCTGCAAGTCGCCGATCTCCTCGATGCGATGGGCGTCGATATTATCGAGGCCGGTTTTCCGGTGACTTCGGAGGGCGATTTCGAGGCCGTCTCGGCCATCGCCAAACGAATGAAGCGGGCGAGCGTCGCTGGCCTCGCGCGCTCTGCCGCGAAGGATATCGACCGTTGCGCCGAGGCGGTGCGCCCAGCGCTGCGCCCGCGCATTCATGTATTTATCTCGACCTCGCCCCTGCACATGAAATACAAGCTGCAAAAGGAGCCGGGCCAGGTTCTCGAAATGGTCACGGCAAGCGTCGCGCGAGCACGCAACCACGTCGGCAATGTCGAATGGTCGGCGGAAGACGGAACCAGGTCCGGGATCGATTTTCTCTGCCGCTGCGTCGAGGCCGCGATCAAGGCGGGCGCCACCACCATCAATATCCCGGATACCGTCGGCTACGCGGTGCCGCATGAATACAGGGCTTTGTTCGAGACAGTGCGTCAACGCGTGCCCAATTCGGACAAGGCGGTCTTTTCCGTCCATTGCCACAATGATCTCGGCCTGGCAGTCGCCAACACGCTCGCGGGTATCGAAGGCGGCGCGCGGCAGGTCGAATGCACGATCAACGGCATGGGCGAGCGCGCCGGCAATGCCGCCATGGAAGAGGTGGTGATGGCGCTGCGTGTGCGCGGCGACACAATGCCCTTCCACACCAACATCGACGCGACGATGCTGACAAGGGCCTCGAAGCTCGTCTCGGCGGTAAGCTCGTTTCCGGTGCAATACAATAAGGCCATCGTCGGGCGGAATGCTTTCGCGCATGAGAGCGGCATTCACCAGGACGGCATGCTGAAGAATGCCGGGACCTATGAGATCATGACTCCCGAGAGCGTCGGCGTAAGCAAGACATCGCTCGTCATGGGCAAGCATTCCGGCCGCCACGCGTTTAAGGAAAAGCTCAAGGAGCTCGGCTACGAGCTTGGCGAAAACGCCCTGGAAGACGCCTTCGCCCGCTTCAAGGATCTCGCTGATCGCAAGAAGATCGTCTACGACGAGGACCTCGCTGCGCTTGTCGATGACGAGATCGCAAATGCGTATGACCGCATCAAGCTTGTCGCCCTAACCGTGATCGCCGGTACGAAGGGGCCGCAATCGGCGGCCTTGACGCTCGATATCGACGGCGAACAGAAAACCCATCAGGCAACGGGCAACGGCCCAGTCGATGCGATTTTCAACGCGATCCTCGCGCTCGTGCCGCACAAAGCCGTGTTGGAACTCTATCAGGTGCATGCGGTCACCCAAGGAACCGACGCGCAGGCCGAAGTTTCCGTGCGGCTCGCCGAGGATGGCAAGTCGGTCACCGCCAAAGGTGCCGATCCCGACACGCTGGTTGCCTCCGCAAGGGCCTATATCGCGTCGTTGAACAAGCTGATGGTCAAGCGGGGAAGAGCGCGCCCCGAGGTGCTGACGGGATGAAGATGCCTGCAGCGAGAGCCTCACAGAATGAGCAATCGGGGCGAGCTAGACCATCACTGTCATGTCTAGGAGGGAAACAACCTAATGAAAACCGCCGTCGTCCCAGCCATCTGCGTCGAGAGAGCGATCTCCTGCCAAGATGAGGATGAGGACGACGACGATAAGCGCAAGAAGCAGGGCAAAAAGAAGCGTCACGATGACGGTTGAGACGAGTGAAATCTGATTTTGGCAGGGCTTCGGATAAGGTCATGCGGGAAACGGGATTGAATTGGCTTGCCGGATTCATTCCGATACCAACTTTTCTACAGAGATTTCTCGTAGCGGCCGTTTAAACTCACCGGAAGGTTAGAACGAGCGCAAGCCCCACGGGTCTTTAAGCACCAGCGCCTGCTTCTATAGCTCAGGCTTTTCTATTGTTACCTAAAGCCATACTATTTAGCTCGGAAATATCTGGAACATTACCTTGGAGGTTGCGTTAGCCGGGCGTGACATTTCAACCCAAGGAGAGGACCCAGATGAGAACAATTTTGCTTAGTTCGGTTGCTGGAGCGGCACTGCTCGCCGGCGACGGCTTGGCTGCGACGCCGATGGAAACGTCACCGGGACAAGGTCAAGGCATCATCGTCGCGATGGGGAAGGAGGGCAAACTGCAACCCCGGAAACCAGGCGCGTCCTTCAAGAGCGGCGGTCTGTTGCATCCGTTAATTTGACTTCGGACCAGAAGACGAGACTCCATGAAATCGTTACGACCGGAAATTTACACCGGGCCAACGACGCGAATTTCGCGCATTCGATCGGAGCGCGGGTTCCGGGCAGTGTGCGGATTTACGGCGTTCCCCAATCGATCGTGGACATCGTTCCTCAGTATCGCGGCTTTGACTACATCATCGTCGGGAACGATCTCTTGATCGTCGATCCAAGCACGCTCCAAATCGTCTACATTTGATGGGCTTTGGCAACCGTGCCCGCAGCCCGGAAGGCGAAAGCCCGCCGGGGTTTTGTTATGGCCAGGATTGGAGAAGGATCGTTTCGCCTGGGCC
Organism: Beijerinckiaceae bacterium; assembly: GCA_006514895.1. Classification (GTDB taxonomy): domain Bacteria; phylum Pseudomonadota; class Alphaproteobacteria; order Rhizobiales; family Beijerinckiaceae; genus Methylocapsa. The sequence goes on along the minus strand of VDMG01000239.1, from coordinate 3,801 downwards.
AAAGCATTCTCTGTTATGTTACAATAAATATCCGTTACCTTTTCGAATAGGCAAAGAGCTAGCTGCCCTTATTTTTGTATCGGCGGTGGTCCACGCCGATTCTACCGTTTATGCTACGCCCCACAGCCTGCTCCAGGTAAGCGGGATGAAATAAAATTCGGGCGCGGTGGTTTGCGCGTGCAACACGGCGCCGGCATGTCCGGGACGTCGTTGTCATGGCTGCTGAAGCCTTCTTCAGGCGTCTATACTTCGACCAATTTCAACGTGAGACATTTCGCCGCTCCGCCCGCCTTGATGAATTCGGAAAGCGGCGTCAGTGTCAGCTTAAAGCCAGCGGCACGTACCCAACTTTGTAAGGTAGCCGATGCGTCGTTCATGAAGACACGCCCATTGATGTCGACAGCGTTGCACGCAAACAGAAACGCGTCTTTTTCGCCGACGTCAATGCGTTTTTCCGGCGGTACCAGCATGGTTATCGTTTCTTGCGAAGCGAGATCGAAGGCGGGCGGATAATACATGAGCCAACCGTCAGCGAGCGGGCAAAAGCAGGTATCGAGATGATAGAAACGCGGATCGACGAGCCGCAACCCCACTGCGCGCCGGCCAAAAATGTTTTCGAGGAGCCTCGGCGCCACTTCGCTGGTGCGCAAACCATGGCCGCACCAGATTAGAGGCTGCGCACGGTCGAGCAGTGCGTCGCCAGCGCCTTCGAAGGGCACGTCCTCCGGCCAAGGCGCGATGGCGAAACCGTGCTGTTCGAACCAAATGTGAAATAGCCGCTCTTCCAACTGCCTTTCCTTGGTGCGGAAACGGCTCACGATCGCCGTCTTGCCGATCACCATGCCAGCGTTGGCGGTAAAAACCATGTCGGGCAAACCGGGCTCCGGCGAAACCAAGGCGATCACCGCCTCTTCCGCCAAATGCTGCCGCAGATTCGCCCACTGTTCCCGTGCCAATCCACGGTTGGTTTTCCCGACCTGATTTTCCATCCACGGATTGATGATGTAATCAACACCGAAATGTTCCGGGGCGCACATGAGAATTCGTTGGCCGCTCGGCGATGGATCCAGCTGTCCTTGCAAGATTTCGTCGGCCTTTTCCGCGCATAGTTTTCTCTCGCGGACGGCGTTCCCCGCCATAGGCGAAAGATGTTCCAAATTTTTGAATCCTATTTCGAGAGACTTGGTCATCAACGCATTTCCGTGAGAAAAAGAGAAACTGCATAAGCGCGAGTTCATCATAATCCGCAAGCCAACCCTGCTGCTAAGCCCACCCTGTTTGCATTCGGAATATGAATTTGCACCAAAATCCAAAAGAGAAGGTTCACTTCTGGGAGCCAAGCAGATATCTCACATTGATTCCACCCATGTGGGCTCGCACGTGCCCCGCCGATTTATCGCGGGAGGTAAACGCGGCGCAGTTCAACCTGCGGGCTGCAGGCGCAAGATCTCCCTTGCTCGCGCTTCATCTTGCTTCATTTGCTGAACGAGCGCCGCGGCCGAATCGAATCTCGCCTCGGGTCTGATCCAGCCAAGAAAGAGAACCTCGATCGTTTCGCCGTAAAGATCGCCGGAAAAATCGAACAGAAAGGCTTCGAGAAGTGCCCGGCCATTATCAAATGTGGGCCTACGGCCGTAACTTGCCACCCCATCATAGATTTTTGTTCCGGCCAACACCCTGACGGCATAGACGCCATAGCGTAACCGGCAGCTCGGGTCCGGCAAAAGATTGACCGTCGGAAATCCCAAGGTCCGGCCGCGTTTCTGCCCTGCAATGACCTTGCCCATGATGGCAAAGGGGTGACCTAGCATGCGCGCGGCAAGCGCGACATCGCCTGCCTCGAGGGCGACTCTCGTCGCGGTCGAGGAAGCAGCCTGATCCGCCGTGTGGGCGGCCACCCGTTCGACGATCTCGACAAGAAAACCATGGCGCCGTCCCGCTTCCGCGAGGAGGGCGGGCGTACCAGAGCGGCCCGCACCAAAATGGAAATCATAGCCCGCGACAACGGCCCGAATACCAAGGCGCCGGAGCAGGATCTCGGCGATGAAAGCCTCGGCCGGGAGGCTCGCCAGAGCTTTGTCGAAGGTCATGACGATCATGCCGTCGATTCCAAGTCGCTCCAGGATCTTGGCCTTTGTGCCGCGTGGCGTGAGGCGAAAGATCGTGTTGGGGCCTTTGAAAAGATCGGTTGGATGCGGCTCGAAGGTAAGAACGATGCAGGGACGGCCGAGCTTTTGTGCCAGGGCCTTCGCGCGTTCGATCACGGCAACATGGCCGCGATGCACGCCATCGAAATTGCCGATCGCGGCGACCGCGCCCACGAGCCCCGGCGGCGGCGCGGCCGGATCGACGGCGACGATGAATTTTGCGGGGGCGGAAGGATCGGTCACGGGAACCAAACCGTGGGATGCCACGCGGAAGAAGGCGGAGCTCCAAACGCGGCCGCGAAACTGCATGGCCAAGGGGTCCGCGTCAAGGCCGTGTACGGATACGGGCAAGCCAAGGCAAAACCATCCACCTCGATGTTCCTACCAGACGAGTTCGGGGAGCGCCGCCGTGGGCGCAAAATCCGATGCTTCCAGGAATTGGCGGAACGCCGCGGCGTCGAGGGAGGCGTCTTTCGCGCCGCCATGCAACTCCTTGCGGTGGATGCCGGAAGTCACGAAGAGACTGTCGAAACCTTGGAGGTGCGCGCCCTTGATATCGGTGTGCATGGCGTCGCCAATCACGAGGACACGGGAGCGGTCGATGATGTTATTGCCCGGCCCCCGGGCCAGTTCAAGCGCCCGCGCATAGATCGGAGCATAAGGCTTGCCAGCCTGGATGACCTTGCCGCCCGCCGCGGCATAGCGCTCCGCGATCGCGCCGGCGCAATAAAACAGCTTGCCGCCGTCCTCGACCACAATATCGGGATTGGCGCAAATGAGCTCCAGGCGCCGCGCGCGCATGGCGGCGAGGATCGCGTCGTAATCCTCGGGCGTCTCGCGCCACGGATCGGCAAGGCCGATACAAAGGACGAATTGTGCTTGTTTCAGCGGCACGAGACGCGGCGCCTCGCCGCGCAGGGCCAAAACCTCTGCGAAAAGGGCGGTCTCCTCGACCGGACCGATTTGGAAGATGCCCGCGCCCATGCGTTCGATGAGTAGCGAAACGGTGACATCGCCGGAGGAGACGATCGCATCATAGGCCTCGCGCGAGACGGAAAGCCGGCCGAGCTGGGCCTCGACGATCCGGCTCGGATTGGGCGAATTGGTCATGAGCACGACCTTCCCGCCCATCGCCCGAATACGGCTCAGCGCCCCGGCGGCTTTCTGGAACGCCGAGAGGCCATTGTGGATGACGCCCCAGACGTCGCATAAAATGACATCATATCTACCCGCGAGACTGGCCAAACCAGGCAAAAGTCGAGTCACGCGCTCGCTCGTCCCTGGCAAAATGCTTCACGGGCAAAATGTTTCACGTGAAACATTTTGCATCCTCCTGGTCAAACCCGGTTTACCGGTTTCTGGGAATGGCTCATCACACGGAGTTCTGTCGCGCGTTTTGAAGAGGCGTTTGTTACGGGCGGGCTAGCGCCGTCTATCAAATCCCGAGGACGCGCCGTCAAGCCAAAAGTGCCGCGGCAGCGGCACGGTAAAAATACAACAGTTATTATTTTCGCTAATTATTCAAGAGAATCCGTTGTGTTTGTCCAAAATGCGGCTAGAGAACATGAGTAATATGAACAATCATTTTTGATCTTTCGATAGTTGTCGCCTCGCCGCGCCGTGAAGGGGGCATTGCATTGCGTTGCGTAGCCTG
>VDMG01000209.1 GCA_006514895.1 Beijerinckiaceae bacterium | reverse complement strand
CAATCGGACAAAAGTGTTTCACGTGAAACGTTTTTGTCCGATAGGGGCCCAAAATCTTACAAGGCGTAAGACGGCGGCCCCTCGGTTGATTTGTAAGACTGGCTCCTGGACTCGGTCCTGTCAAGGACGCGAGCTTGCTCGTGCCGGCGGAGCCGGTGCCATAGCCCGTTGCTTGCGACGGGCGTTCTTTCGAAACGCCCTATGGCATCCTTGACAAGCTCGATCCGCTCGCCACACTCGCCGCCGTGAGATGAATGGCGCTTTGCGATGCCTCGCGACAGGGAATCAACAGTTGATTCATGGACCCTGACTGCGGGGAAATAATGCACTATCCTCTCCTCACCAATTGGCAACAGAAGTGAGCATAGTGCCATGCATCTCGATCAGTTCTTGGGCCAATGGATAGACCGGCTGCTGGAGAAATTCCAGCAAGCAATTCTTTGGTTTCATGACCACAACTTCCATCAAGACATAAGCCAGCTGAAAGATCTGCTGGACAAAGGAAGGGATTTCGCGGCCCTTTGGCTTCATCTGATTTCGGTGGGTGTTGCTTTTACGAGCGATGTTCTCAAACCACGAGCCAGGCTTTTTACGAAACGTCTCATGTATGGCGGTGCCGGTGGCTCGGTTGCATCGTTTTTTGGAATCCGATATGACATTGTGCCACCGGAGATTGGCGCGGACTTTTTTGTTTTCTGTGTCAGCGTGGCCATTCTTTCCTCTGTCCTGCTCCTACTGCAGCACGCAAAGGGAGAAGAAGGAGAGAGTAACGGTGCACTCGCCGCGCTGTCCCCACGCATTAAACTTTTGCAAGAAAAGCTCGGCATTATTGAAGGGACATACAGCAGGACACGCAGGTGATCCGCGAGAATGTTGAGCATTTGAAAACTGACCTCTCGAAGAGCTTTGCCGAGCAGGTTGTTGCTCTCCTGGACAAGCGGGAAATCGCAAAGGCCGCCGAATCTGGATTGGAACGGTCGACAATTCTTGAACTCGCGCGTCCTCTGAGGTCCGGTGAAGCTATCGACTTTAATCAGGCGATCGTGGAGCTGAGGAACGCCGTCGCGATCGCCCTCGATGTCATCGCCAGAGGCGAACGCGGGACAAATAAGGAGGCCTTTGTCGAAGACGTATTAAAACGGGTCGCCGAAACGACCAAGAAAGGCGATTTCGACGGCGGTGCCAAGACTGTGGATGAGGCTCTCGCCGAACTCGACCAGCGGGACGCGGAGCGGCGCCAATCCCTGCAGAGATCGCGGGAAACCTTGCTGGAAGCGGGCGTCGAGCAGGATCTGCTTCGCCGTGATCCCGTGGCCGTGGCACGAAGGGTCGAGGCCATCGCGGCCCTGGAGACCACGGATGGAAATCCGGCCTGGTCGCCAAAATTTAGGGAGCAGTGGGACGCGTTCTTCGCGGAGGGTGACGAGAAAGGGATCAATCTCTCGCTTGAGGTCGCCATTGAAATGGCGCGGCGCATGTTGGCCTGCGCGGGCAGTGCGGATCAGCGCGGAACAGCCCTCAATTTGCTCGGCATTGCGCTCCGGACCCTTGGCGAGCGCGCGAGCGGGACGGAAAGGCTCGAGGAGGCCGTATCGGCCTTTCGTGAGGCGCTGCAGGAACGGACCCGCGCGCGTGCCGCTCCAATGGGCAGAAAGCATCGGCAATCAAGGCGTTGCTCTCATGCATCTCGCCGAGCGCACCCAAAACGCGGCGATGGCCGGGACGGCAGTTCAGCAGATCGAGGCGGCTTTAGAGACTATGCGCGCCGGCGGGCACGCGCCCTTTGCGGCCTATTACGAAGCGCGCTTGCCGGAAGCCCGCGCGGTCCTCGATCGTCTAAAACTTCCTTGAGCCGGGAGCACGGGGTTGCGAAACTCGCCCTCTGCGGGGCAGGCGTGCTATGGCAGTCAGATGAGCGCAGGCACCTCCAAAAAAATCGCCGACGGAACCTATCGCTTTTGCGTGGCGCCGATGATGGAGTGGACGGACCGGCATTGCCGGTTCTTCCATCGCATTCTTTCGCGACGCGCGAGACTCTACAGCGAGATGCTGGCGGTTGGCGCGGTCCTGCATGGCAATCGTGATCGCCTGCTGCGCTTCGATCAGGCGGAGCATCCCGTCGCCTTGCAGCTCGGCGGCTCCGACCCGGCGAAATTGGCGGCGGCGGCAGAGATTGGCGCCGATTCTGGCTATGACGAAATCAATCTCAATATTGGCTGCCCGTCGGAGCGCGTGAAAAGCGGCGCTTTCGGCGCCTGTCTGATGCTCCAGCCAAAACTTGTCGGCGATTGCGTCGCCGCGATGAAGGCGCGGGTGAAAATTCCGGTGACGGTCAAGTGCCGGACGGGGGTCGACGAACAAGACCCGGAGGCGGCGCTTGGGCTTTTGGCCGAAAGCGTCATCGCCGCCGGTTGCGACGCGCTCATCGTGCACGCGCGAAAAGCCTGGCTGAAAGGCCTGTCGCCGAAGGAGAACCGCGACGTGCCGCCGCTCGATTACGGGCTCGTCCATGCTCTGAAACAGCGCTTTCCCAATGTCCCGGTCGTGCTCAACGGCGGCCTTGCGACACTCTCCCAGATGCGCGCCGAACTCGACTCTGTCGATGGCGTGATGGTTGGCCGCGCGGCCTATCAGGACCCGGCTTTGCTCCTGGAGGCGGATGCGGCTTTGTTTGGCGAGGCGGCTCCGGTTGTGAGCGCGGCGGCGGCGGTCGAGGCGTTTATTCCCTATGTCGAGGCGCGGCTTGCCGAAGGCGTGCCGCTTCATGCGATGACGCGGCATCTTTTAGGACTTTTCAACGGCCTTTCAGGTGCCCGCGCGTGGCGGCGCCAACTTGCGGCGGAAGCGGTGAGGCCGGGGGCGGGTGTTGGGACCTTGCGCGCGGCCTTGGCGCTAGTGGAGCCGGGCGGCCCGCGCGGCGTCAGCGTGGCGGCTTGACCGTCTTGGCCTTGAAAAATCCGCCGCGCATGTCGATTTGGTCATCAAGCGGAGGCCAAAGCAATGTTGGCCAAGGAGACCGAATGATGAAAAAGCTTTCCTTCATCCGGCGTAACGACGAACGCCATTGGGTCGGCGATGGCTTTCCGGTGCGCAGCATTTTTTCCTACAATGACCTCGGCCAGGAACTCTCGCCGTTCCTGCTGCTCGACTATGCCGGGCCGGAGAATTTTCCGCCGTCACAACAGAGGCGGGGCGTTGGCGAGCACCCGCATCGGGGTTTCGAGACGGTCACGATCGTCTATAGCGGCGAGGTCGAGCATCGCGACTCTTCGGGCGGCGGCGGCAGCATTGGTCCTGGCGATGTGCAATGGATGACGGCGGCCTCGGGACTTGTCCATGAGGAGTTTCATGGCACCGAATACGCCAAGCGCGGCGGGCCGTTCGAGATGATCCAGCTCTGGGTCAATCTTGCCGCGAAAGACAAGAAAGCCGCGCCCGCTTACCAAAACATCACCAATGCCCAAATACCGCGGGTCGAGCTGCCGTCAGGCGGCGGATATGTGCGGGTGATAGCGGGCGACTACCAAGGTAAACGCGGCCCGGCGCGCAGCTTTAGTCCGATGAATGTTTGGGACATACGCCTGAAGGGCGGCGCGCGCGCGGAATTTGATGTGCCAATCGGATGGACCACGGCGCTTTTCGTGCTCAAGGGCCGTGTCCGCTTGGGAACGGGTGAAATCGCAGGTGCGGCGGAATTGGCCGTCTTGGCGCGCGAGGATGACGCGTTCGAAATCGAGGCGCTGGAAGACAGCACGATCTTGCTACTCAATGGCCGGCCGATCGATGAGCCGATCGTTGGCATGGGGCCTTTTGTGATGAATACAGAGGCCGAGATTGCCCAAGCGATGGCGGACTACCGGAGCGGCCGCATGGGGCGCCTCGCGGCGCGCGTGTAAGCGAGATTGGGCAAGGTTACTCCACGGCCTTGCCCAATCGTCCGGCGAGGTCCTGGATATATTGCCAGGCGGTGCGCCCCGAACGCGAGCCCCGCGTAACCGACCATTCGAGCGCCTCGCGCTCGATTTTTTCGCGCGCGAGAACAAGGCCAAAATGTTCCGCATAGCCAAAAACCATCGCAAGATAATCGTCTTGCGAACAAGAATGAAAGCCGAGCCAAAGCCCGAAGCGGTCCGATAGCGAGATCTTTTCCTGCACGGCATCGTCCGGATTGATCGCGGTGCCGCGCTCGTTTTCGATCATCTCGCGCGAAAGGATGTGACGGCGGTTCGACGTTGCGTAAAATAAAACATTTGGCGGACGCCCCTCGATCCCGCCTTCGAGCACGGCCTTCAGCGATTTGTAGCTCGTATCTGCGCCATCGAAGGAAAGATCGTCGCAAAAAACGAGAAATCGCCAGGGTTTTCCGCGCAACTGCGCCATGAGGGCAGGGAGCCCCTCGATGTCCTCGCGGTGAATTTCGATAAGTTTGAGAGGCTTCAAAGCCTTCGAACCGGCAAGCCGCGTATTGATTGTGGCATGCGCGGCCTTGATGAGGGCGGATTTGCCCATCCCGCGCGCGCCCCAAAGAAGCGCGTTATTGGCCGCGAAGCCTTGCGTGAAGCGCTCGGTATTGGCGAGGAGGATATCGCGAGCCTGGTCGATCCCCCGCAACAGCTTGATATCGACACGGTTGACGCGCGCAATGGGGACGAGAGTCGCGGTCCGCGCGGCAAAGACGAAGGCGTCGGCGGCGTTGAAATCGCAAGGTCCTCCCGGCGCGCCGGCGAGCCTCTCAAGAGCGGCAGCGATCCGCTCGAGAGCCTTGGCCGCTGAATGATCGCCATGCAAAGGGAGACGTCGCTTACTCTGGTCATTTAGCATGCTTTCGAGGACTTTCTTTCGCGGCTCAAGCGGGTTTCAGCAGATAAACCGGACGATAACACCGGTGAAATTTGCCGGTTAGGTTTTTACAAGGCAGCGGCAAAGCTTGTCGCGGTGGGGGCTGCCGCCGTGCCGGGCCGCCGAGGCTCGCAAAATCCGCGCAAACCACCTTTATTGATGAAGGCTCTTGCCGCCATTGCTTTCGCGCCCGCTCTGGCTATATTCGCGCGCCAAAGAGACGGACGTCTTGAAGGACGCAAGTCTTTAGAGAACTTAGGATTGAGGAGAAGGGATTTTGTTCACATCTGCTTTCGCCCAGGCAACCGTTCCCGGGACTCCCAGTGGGATGGACATGATCATGCAGTTTATGCCCTTCGCGATAATTTTTGTTATCGCGTATTTTTTGGTTATCCGGCCGCAGCGGAAGAAGGCGAAGCAACATGAAGATCTCATCAAGAATACGCGCAAGGGCGACAGCGTGATTATGACCGGAGGCTTGATCGGCAAGGTTACGAGAGTAGTGGACGATGCCGAGCTCGAACTCGAAATCGCGCCGAATGTCAAGGTGCGCGTTGCCCGGGGGATGATTTCGGACGTGCGGTCGAAGAGCGAGCCGGTCAAGGAGCAGGGTTGAATCCTTCGCAGAAACAAGTGGGCGCCCCGGCCGGCGGTGGCCGCCGCCCTTTAAACCGTTGAGATTTGCACCATCATGCTGCGTTTCCCGGCCTGGAAGATTACATCCATTCTTGCGATGACGGCGTTCGCGCTTTTCCTCATCGTTCCGAGCTTGCTCAGCCCGGCCCATCGCGAGGCGTTGATTTCGCATCTCCCGAAGTGGGTGCCCGCCCGCGCCCTTGTGCTCGGCCTTGATCTGCAAGGCGGATCGCATGTGCTCCTGGAGGTGGACAGCAATTCGGTCGTGAAGTCTCTCGCCGATAATCTGCGCGACAGCGTTCGCCGGACGCTGCGCGAGGAGAAAATTGCGATCACGGGCGGCATTGGCCTCCTCCCGCGTGGCGTACAAGTGCGCATCCCGGATCCCGCAGAGCGGGCGCGGGTCATGCCGAAATTCCGGCAATTGGCCGCGACCTTCGGCAGCGGGATTACCAGTACGGCACGCTCTCCAGCTTTCGACGTGACCGAAAACGATGACGATCTCATCCAGTTCACGGTGACCGAGGCGGGCGTCGACAGCAAGGTCCGCCGCGCGGTCGAGCAATCGATCGAAGTATTGCGCCGCCGCGTCGATGCGCTCGGCACCACGGAGCCGAATATCCAGCGCGAGGGCAACGATCGTATTCTCGTCGAGGTGCCGGGCCTGCAGGATACGAGCAAGCTCAAGGAAATTCTTGGCACGACGGCGAAGCTCGAATTCCGCCTTGTCGCCGAGCCGGGTGCCGATCCATCCGACGTCGAGTTTTTGGATCAGGTGGATCGGCCCAGCAAATTGGCTGTCGAAAAGCGCGTCATGGTGGAGGGCGAGGATTTGACCGATGCCCAGCCCGGCTTCGACAACCGCACGCAGGAGCCGGTTGTCAATTTCCGCTTCAACATTCGCGGCGGCCAGAGGTTTGGCGAGGTCACCTCTGAGAATGTCGGGAAATTGTTCGCCATCATCCTCGATGGCAAGGTCATCTCGGCGCCGCGCATTCTTGGTCCCATCACCGGCGGTTCTGGCGAAATCTCCGGGCATTTCACCGTCGAGTCGGCCAATAATCTCGCAATTCTTCTGCGCGCCGGCGCCTTGCCCGCCAAACTCACGATTGTCGAGGAACGCACGGTGGGGCCGGGGCTCGGTCAGGATTCGATCGACGCGGGCAAGCGCGCGGCCTATGTCGGCGCCGCCCTCGTCGCCTTCTATATGCTGATCACCTATGGCATATTCGGCGTCTTCGCCAATATCGCGCTGGCGGTCCATGTCTCTTTCATTTTCGCGGGCCTCGTGCTGCTCGGAGCGACGCTGACCCTTCCAGGGATCGCGGGCATCGTCCTCACCATCGGCATGGCGGTCGACGCCAATGTCTTGATCTATGAACGCATCCGGGAGGAAGCGCATCTGGGGCGCTCGATCATTTCCGCGCTCGATGCCGGGTTCAAGCGAGCTTTTGCGACGATCGTCGACTCCAATGTCACCATGTTCGTTGCCGCCGCCATATTGTATTTTTTGGGTTCGGGACCGGTGCGCGGCTTCGCCGTCTCAATGGCGCTGGGCATTCTCACCTCGATCGTGACGGCGGTGACGATGACGCGGATGATGATCGCGCTTTGGTACCGCTACAAGCGGCCGGTGAGGTTGCCGATTTAACCAATTTCCAAAGTTCCGCGGCTCTTTGAGGAACGGCGGAGAAGGAATAGAGTGTTCCCATGAAACTCCTGCGCCTCGCGCCCGAGAACACCAAATTTCCGTTCATGCGGTTTCGCCGCGTGAGCTATCCCTTCTCGGCGCTCCTCTCGATAATTTCGGTTTTGCTGTTCCTCAATGTGGGAATGAATTTCGGGATCGATTTTTCTGGCGGCACCTTGCTCGAGCTGCGCGCCAAGAACGGCGTTGCCGACACCGCGAAATTGCGGTCCATCGCCGAGCATCTCAAGGTTGGTGACGTGGAGGTTCAGGGCTTTGGTGGACCTGCCGAGGTGATCGTGCGCTTTGGCCTTCAGCCTGGTGGCGACGTCGCGCAACAGGCCGCGGTCAACCGCGTGAAAAACGCGATCGGTGATGGCTACGAGGTCCGCCGCACCGAGGTCGTCGGCCCCCGCGTTTCTGGCGAACTCGTGCAATCCGGCACGCTCGGCGTCGTCATATCGATCATCGCGGTGCTGTGCTATCTCTGGTTCCGTTTCGAATGGCAATTCGCGGTTGGCGCGATCATCGCGACGATGCACGATCTTCTGCTGACCGTCGGCTTTTTCGCGCTGACCCGGCTTGAATTCAACACGACATCGATCGCCGCCATTCTCACCATCGTCGGCTATTCCCTGAACGAAACTGTCGTGGTGCTCGACAGAATACGCGAGATGATGCGGAAATACCGTAAGATGCCGACCGACCAATTGATCGATGTTTCGGTCAATGCGGTGATTCCGCGCACGATTATGACCGCGACGACCGTGTTTCTTGCTCTCATATCGCTCGTCGGTTTCGGCGGCGAGGTGATTCGCTCCTTCTCACTCGCGATGATCTGGGGCATTTTCGTCGCGACCTATTCCTCCATCTTTATTTGTTCGCCCATGCTGATCTATCTCGGCTTGCGCGGCGACACCGTGGGGTCCGCGCCTACTCCGGCCGCGACGAAGCCCGCGAAGACGCGGGCGTAAAGGCATGCGCGAGCGGCACGGCGGCCGGAAGCGGGTCTAGCAAGGTGCCTATGACGGAGCCAAAATACGCCGGTTTTTTGCCCGGCGTCCATCCGATCGAGGGATATGGGACGGGCGGCTTCCGGTTTGCGTCGATGTCGCACCGTGGCTCGATCCTTGCCTTGCCGTCCGGTATTTACGCCTGGAGCGCAGCGGTCCCATCCGACATTTGCGCGGCCTCGCTCGAAGCAGTTTTCCAGGAGGCACCGGGGAGCATCGAACATCTCCTGATCGGCACTGGGCTTGAACTCGTGCCGCTTGGCCCCGCCCTTCGCCAGCTTCTGCTGCAAGCCGGAATCCGGCCGGAACCGATGCCGACGGGCGCCGCCGCGCGCACCTATTCCATTCTGCTTGGCGAAAGGCGCCGCGTCGCGGCGGCCCTTCTGGCCGTGCCTTGATGGGCAGGCAAGAGCCGCGGCCGCACGCCACGGATTATGCCTATTGCGAAGACTTGCTTCGCCGCAACGACCGGGACCGCTGGCTTGCGAGTCTTTTTGTCCCGGGGGCGTCGCGGCCGCATCTTCACGCCCTTTATGCTTTCAGCTTTGAGGTCGCGCGCGTCCACGAAATCGTCTCCGAGCCCTTGCTGGGCGAAGTCCGGTTCCAATGGTGGCGCGATGCGCTTGACGCGAACAGCGAGGCCGATGCGAAGGGCAATCCCGTCGGCGCCGCCCTCCTCGATACGATCGCGCGCTTTAGCCTCCCAAAAACGCCGCTCCTCGAATTGATCGACGCGCGGCTTCGGGATCTCTATCGCGATCCGATGGAATCTGTCGGCGCGCTTGAATCCTATACGGAGGCGACATGCGCAAATCTTTTCCGCCTCGCCACCTTGATCCTTGACGGGGAGGAGGCGGTCGCGGGTCTCGGCGTCTCGAATCACGCGGGGATCGCCTATGGGGTCACCGGGCTGTTGCGGGCTCTGCCTTGGTATTGCGCGCGCGGCCAGGTTTTCGTCCCAGTCGAAATTCTGCGCGCGCATGGGGCTACCCAAGACGATCTTGCCACCGGGCGCGCCTCGCCCGCGGTCCTCGCTGCGCTCGCCGATCTGCGCGCTCTTGCACGCGCACATCTCGAGACCTTCGATGCGCGGTTGCACAGCCTCCCGGATCACAGCCGTTCGGCCTTTTTGCCGGTTTGCCTTTGCGAGCCCTATCTGCGGGTGATGGAAAAGCCCGGCTACGATCCTTTCAAAACCGTGATCGAGTTGCCGCAATGGCGACGGCAATGGATTTTATGGAGCGCTTCGAGGCGGTGGGAATAATTGTGGGAATCGCACCCGCCGATAACGATCATAAAGAAAAAGGCGGCCAGTTGCCGCCTTGATCCTTGATGCAGAGCCTCAAGAAGGCTCAGCGTTTCGAGAATTGGAAGCTCCGGCGGGCTTTCTTCTTGCCATATTTCTTGCGCTCGACGACGCGCGGATCACGCGTCAAGAACCCCTCTTTCTTGAGAACGGAACGCAGGTCCGGTTCGTAATTGAGAAGTGCCTTGGCGAGACCATGACGCACGGCACCCGCTTGGCCCGAGAGGCCGCCGCCCGCCACGCTGATCGTCAAATCATATTGTCCGGTGCGCTTGGCGACGCCAAGCGGCTGCTGCAAGATCATCCGAAGCACGGGACGCGCGAAATAATGATCGAGCGGCCGGCCATTGACGACAACCTTACCGGGACCTGGCTTGATCCAGACCCGCGCGACCGCGTCCTTGCGTTTGCCGGTGGCATAGGCGCGTCCGTGCGGATCGAGCTTCTGCACGTAGCGGGGAGCCGCCTCGGGAGCTGGCGCCGTCGCGCTTTGCAAATCCTGAAGCGAAGATAAAGTCTCAGGCATGGTCAGACGAGCCTCGCATTCTTGCGGTTGAGGCTCGCGACATCGAGCGTCACCGGCTGCTGGGCGGCATGGGGGTGCTCGCTTCCCTTATAGACACGCAGATTGCCAAGTTGCCGGCGCCCGAGCGGGCCTCGCGGGAGCATGCGTTCCACGGCTTTTTCGACGATGCGTTCGGGGAAACGGCCTTCGAGAATGAATTTCGCCGAGCGTTCCTTGAGGCCGCCTTGATAGCCGCTGTAGTGATGATAGATCTTTTGCTCGCTCTTACGGCCGGTCAAAACCACTTTTTCGGCATTGATGACAATGATGTTGTCGCCATCGTCCAAATGCGGGGTAAAGGCTGGCTTGTGCTTGCCGCGCAGCCGCAAGGCGATCAGCGAGGCAAGCCGCCCAACGACGAGCCCCTTCGCGTCGATCAACACCCATTTTTTTTCGATATCCGCCGCCTTGGCGGAGTAAGACTTGCCGAACATTCAAATTTCCATGCCAAGGCGCAAAGCTCCAAAGGGCTTGCGCATCGATTGGCGCCCCTTTTATGCAGCCTTTCACCATGGGTCAAGGCTTGAATTGCCGCAGAACCGGGCAAAGAAACAATGGTTTGGTGCGCGGTATTGCGGTTGCGGACAACTTACCGCTCGCGCTTGCTTGCGATCGCCGTCCCCACGTCGTGCGTGGGTTCACACGGAGGCGGAGCGGCACTCGCGCGCTTTCAGATTCTACGGAGCAGACCCATTTCTTTCTCAGGCGTGCGATCTGAATTCAAGTGGCGCACAGCACATTTAAGATACTCCCCTCCCCTCTCGTTTTCTCCCCATTTCCACCAGGGGAAGTGGTTTTGACCTAGACGCATGACAGGGAGAGGGCGGCTTGTTCAGCGTCTTTGAGAGCTTGACGCTCGCTCTTTAAGCGTTCGACATAGTCATTACTCATTTTTAATCTCCGTCAATGAACTAACAGGCCGCTTGACCGGGCTGAGAGACAACGGGGACAAAGCCCGTGAAGATGGGCGCAAGCCGAAACTCACCCGATGGCAAGGAAGAAGTTGTTGGGGCCGTGGCAAATGGAAACTTAGGCTTAACAGGAAATTCGAATTTCCTTGCGGTTTGAATTTGAAGTCCAGAAAATTTTAAAAAGGGCGCGAGGGTAGGCCTTTCTCCAGAGTTCAAAGCCCAGCCCCTGCGCAGCTAGCCAACCAAGCCAGCCCATAGAGAACACGCACGCGATCTCTCTTCCCCAGATCAGAACATCGGCGCCGGTTTTTTAAGCAGGCCCCGTGCTTCCTCTTC
>VDMG01000191.1 GCA_006514895.1 Beijerinckiaceae bacterium | reverse complement strand
GACCTCGTCGGCATAGCCCAGACCGGCACCGGCAAGACGGCGGCCTTCGCGCTTCCCATTCTTCATTATCTCGCGGCGCATAAGCGCGCCGCGCCGCGTAATGGCTGCCGCGTGCTGGTGTTGAGTCCGACGCGCGAATTGGCGAGCCAGATCGCCGAGAGTTTTCGAAGCCTCGGCGCGGGGCTTCCCCTAACCATCGCGGTGGTCTTCGGCGGCGTGCCTTATGGCGCCCAGATCAAGGCGCTCGCGCACGGCCTCGACATTCTGGTCGCGACCCCAGGCCGTCTCGAGGATCATCTCGATAGCCGCGCGGCGCGCCTTGGCGAGACCGAAATCTTTGTCCTCGACGAGGCCGATCGCATGCTCGACCTCGGTTTTGTCAAGGCCATCCGGCGAATCGCCGGCGCCCTTCCAAAGCGCCGGCAAAACCTTTTCTTCTCGGCGACGATGCCGGACGAAATCGCCACGCTCGCGGGCGGCCTTCTCACCGATCCGGTCGAGGTGGCCGTGACCCCGGCGGCGAAAACCGCCGACCGTATCAACCACAAGGTCTTGCTTGTCGAGACGAGTCGCAAGCGCGATCTTCTCGTTGAGCTTTTCACTGACGCGCAAATGACAAGGACGATCGTCTTCACCCGAACCAAACGCGGCGCCGACAAGGTCGCCCAGCATCTCGATGGCCATGGGATCGCGGCTTGCGCGATTCATGGCAACAAGAGCCAGGGCCAAAGGGAGCGCTCGCTCGAAGCATTTCGCGCCGGCCGCGCCCGTGCCATGGTCGCAACCGACATCGCGGCGCGCGGCATCGACATCGATGGCGTCACCCATGTCGTCAACTTCGAACTGCCCGAAGTCGCGGAAGCCTATGTTCACCGGATCGGCCGCACCGCGCGGGCCGGCGCCGCGGGCACCGCGATTTCCCTCTGCGATGGTGCCGAGCAGGCACTTTTGCGAAATATCGAAAAGCTGACCCGCTTGAAGTTGCCAACGGTTGACCGGCGCGGCGCCCCGCCAGCGGCGGCACGCGACATCGTGGCCGCCACGCGGCCGGTCCCGCAAAACCGGCGCCCGGATCACAATGGGCACGATCCCGCCCGGGAGCGCGGGACCGGCGCGAAGGTCGAGTCCGCGCCGAGAGGGCCAAGAAGCTCCGCGCCAAGAAGCTTCGCACCAAGAAACGATGGGCCGGGCATGCCGCATTTTTTGTCCCGGCAAGCTCCACGGGGAAACGCCGGAAAGCTGAATAGTTCGGTCGTCCGATACGGCTCGGCGGCCGCAAAGACAGAAACGCGCCATCCAGCGAACAGCGCCGCCCGTCCGCAGCAATAAAGGGTGATCCGGATAAAGACTTCGAGTGCTTTCGGTTTCTGCGGAATCGGAAAGCAGCGGCGCGATGAGGCGGCTCATCCAAGCTACGCGGCCGGCAGCGGCAAAATGCCGCTTTCACGGGCTACGATTGCGCCGCCCTGAACCCGCCTCGTCGAGAGAGAGGGGACCGAAATTGCTTGAGCTTATCTTAGTAATATCAGAGTATTTTTTTACGTATTTTCAAAAATCTGCGGGCTAGGATTTAGCATTTTATTTGGGCATGT
Organism: Beijerinckiaceae bacterium; assembly: GCA_006514895.1. GTDB lineage: Bacteria > Pseudomonadota > Alphaproteobacteria > Rhizobiales > Beijerinckiaceae > Methylocapsa. The sequence continues at coordinate 9,846 of VDMG01000191.1, read as the reverse complement.
ATTGGCATATGTAGAAATTATATCATATTGTTAAGGACGAACCTCGGTGCTTTCGCCGTCCAGCCCCGAAGATAGAGCGTTCACGACGGCAATCCAACTAACTTAGGAGTGAAACTATTGGGTGAGATCCTGAATATTGCGAGTTTCGTCGCGACGCTCTCGGAGCCGTGTTGGCGGTTGTCGCCGTAGCGGCCGCTTATTTTTATGGGCGGTGGGTCCTCTCATAATTAAGGAGCGCCAAGGCGCCCCGCGGGGGCGAAAAGTAACGCTATCTAATCCCGCGAAGAAAATTCTCCGATCATCGAAGCTAGCTGTCGCGTAGCGCGACAGCAATTTGTTGACCGGGCTGGCATTGAATGGCGCCGCGATTTTCCGCCAGTGCCTGAAATTATAAATCCCGACTTTTACATGTGATCGCTTTACGGGCGCCTGTCTCAACCGGCGTGCAAAGCGGCGGCGGCGCGGCGCGCGACGTCCTCGCGCTTTTTTTGGAATGATGCGGTTGCCGCGCGGAGACTTTCGACGAGCGCTGGAGCAGAGGTTTCCGGCGATCCGCCTACAAAAGGCGGCTTTGGGTCATATTCCATGGCGAGCTGCGCTCGTTTCGCACGCTCTTCGCCGAACAATTTGGCCACCAAGGTCAACGCAAAATCGATTCCCGACGTCACCCCCGCGCCGGTCATCCGGTTGCGATCGATCACGACGCGTTCCTTGACCGGCACCACGCCAAAAAAGTCAAGCTGATTAAGCGAAAGCCAATGGCAGGTCGCGCGATAGCCCGTCAGCAGGCCGGCGGCCGCGAGAATAAGAGAGCCGGTGCTAACCGATGTCACATAGGTGGCGCCCTCCGCCTGCCGCCGAAGAAACGCGAGAACCTCCGCATCTTCCATGAGCGAAATTTGGCCAGGTCCGCCGGGGACGAACAGAATGTCGGCTTTCGGGCAATTCGCGAAAGTGACTTCCGGCGTCAACCGCAGGCCGCCCGAATCAATGACCGGATCGCGGTTTTTTGCGACGAGATGCAGAGAGAGTTCCTTGAATTGGACCAGCACTTCGAAAGGGCCGGTCAAATCGAGCTGTGTCATGCCTGGATAGAGCAGCATCACGACATGCATCAAAGCCTCCGCTTTTAAACAGGCCAGAAGAATGGATTCAACACTTCGTATCAGGCAAATTGAGCCTGATGTGCAACTCGCGCAATTGCTTCAAGGTGACGGCCGAGGGCGCGCCCATCAGAAGATCCTCGGCGCGCTGGTTCATCGGGAAAAGCACGATCTCGCGCAGATTTTCCTCGCCCGCGAGCAGCATGACGATGCGGTCGATGCCCGGCGCGATCCCGCCGTGCGGCGGCGCGCCATATTGGAAGGCGCGGTACATACCGCCGAATTTTTCTTGCAATACGTCCTCGCCATAGCCCGCGAGCGCGAAGGCTTTTTTCATGATGTCCGGGCGGTGGTTCCGGATCGCCCCGGACGAGAGCTCGACGCCATTGCAGACGATGTCATATTGAAAAGCCTTGATGCCGAGGATGGTTTTCTCGTCGGCCAGATCGAGCGCTTTAAAGGCTTCCGGATCGAAATTCGGCATCGAAAACGGGTTATGCGAAAAGTCGATTTTCTTTTCGTCCTCATTCCATTCATACATCGGGAAATCGACGATCCAGCAGAACTCGAAAACGTCTGTTTTCGTGAGACCGAGCTCGGTTCCGATGCGAAGCCGCGCGGCGCCCGCGAGTTTCGCCGCTTTTTCTTCCCGGTCGCAGGCGAAGAAAACGGCGTCGCCCGCTTTAAGACCCGCCTTTTCCGCGATTTTCCCTTGTACTTCGGCGGGAAGAAATTTGGCGATGGGGCCTTTGCCCGTGAGCGCGCCGCCCTCGCCATCGAAAATCACATAGCCAAGCCCCGCCGCGCCCTCTCCCTTGGCCCAATCGTTGAGTTTGTCAAAGAAGGAGCGCGGCTGCCGGGCCGCGCCTGGTGCCGGAATGGCCCGCACGACGCCGCCCGCCATAATCACATTCTTGAAGGCGTTGAAATTCACATCCTCGCCCGAAAACTCTTCCGTCACATCGGCGATGAGAAGCGGGTTGCGGAGATCGGGTTTGTCGGAACCATAATTCAGCATGGCTTCCGCATAAGGGATTGTCGGAAATTTTGGGGTGACCGGCCGGCCCGCCCCAAACTCCTCGAAGACGCCGCGCAGCACCGGCTCGACCGCCGCGAAAACATCCTCCTGGGTGACGAAACTCATCTCGATATCGAGCTGATAAAATTCGCCGGGGCTGCGGTCGGCCCTCGCGTCCTCGTCGCGAAAACAGGGCGCGATCTGGAAATAGCGGTCGAAGCCCGCCACCATAATGAGTTGTTTGAACTGCTGCGGCGCCTGCGGAAGCGCGTAGAATTTGCCCGGATGCAGGCGGGACGGCACGAGAAAATCGCGCGCGCCTTCGGGGCTCGAAGCGGTGAGAATTGGCGTCTGGAACTCGAAAAAGCCCCGAGTCTTCATGCGGGCGCGGAGCGAATCGATGATTTGACCGCGCAACATGATGTTATTATGCAGTTTTTCGCGCCGCAGATCGAGAAAGCGATAGCGCAGCCGCATGTCTTCCGGGTAGTTTTGCTCGCCGAAAACGGGCATGGGCAATTCGGCGGCGGGTCCCAAAACCTCGATTCCGGTCACGTAGACTTCGACGAGGCCGGTCGGCATTTCGGGATTTTCGGTGCCCGCGGGGCGGCGCCGGACCTCTCCGTCGATCCGGACGACCCATTCCGAACGAAGTTTTTCGGCTTGCGCGAAAGCCGGAGAATCCGGGTCCGCCACGCATTGGGTGACGCCATAATGATCGCGAAGATCAATGAACAAGACGCCGCCATGATCGCGGATACGATGGCACCAGCCGGAGAGGCGGATCATTTCACCCGCGTGCGTTTCGCGCAGGGCGCCGCAATTATGGGAACGGTAGCGGTGCATGACAGGGTCACAAGCAAGAGGAAGGGCGGCCTTGCGCTTTGCGCCAAGCGGGCGGAGAACCGCATGGGCGGCGCCATCTGTCAAGGCTGGGCAAACCGCCCGTGCGAATGCGGACTATGGAAGTCAATCCAGCTTTGCATTATTGAGCAAATATGAGCCTGATTACTACGACAAAAGACTTAAGCGCCGTCTGCCGCCGCCTTGCGACCCACCCTTTCGTCACCGTCGATACCGAATTTTTGCGGGAAACGACCTTCTGGCCGCGCCTATGCGTTGTGCAAATCGCCTCGGAAGAAGAAGCCGTCGCGGTGGACGCCATGGCCGAGGGGCTGGATTTGGCACCTTTTTTTGAGCTGATGGCCGACAGCCGGCTGACGAAGGTCTTTCATGCGGCGCGTCAAGATCTTGAAATTATTTGGAATCTCGCGAGATTGATCCCAGCGCCACTGTTCGACACCCAAGTCGCCGCCATGGTCTGCGGCTTCGGCGATCAGATATCCTATGGCGATCTTGTCAAGACCGTCACGAAAGTGGCGCTCGATAAATCCTCTCGCTTCACGGATTGGTCGCGGCGTCCCCTGTTGCCGGCCCAGGCCGAATATGCGATCGCCGATGTCACCTATTTGCGCGACATCTACAAGTTCCTGCGCGCCAAACTGGATGAAACCGGCAGGATCGGCTGGCTGGACGACGAAATGGCGCTTCTGACATCGCCGTCCATTTACGAGCAGCACCCCGAGAACGCCTGGGAGCGATTCCGCAACCGGGTCCGCAAACCGCGCGATCTCTCGGTGCTCATGGAGGTCGCCGCTTGGCGGGAGAGCGAGGCGCAGACGCGCGACGTGCCGCGCTCCCGGGTTTTGAAGGACGATATTATGATCGAACTTGCGTTTGCCGCGCCGAAAACACCCGAGACCTTGGGCAATCTGCGCGCCTTTCCGCGCGGGATGGAACGCTCGCGCGCGGGCGCCGATATTCTGGCGGCGATCGAACGCGGCCTCGCGCGCGACCCCAAGACCCTCCCCAAGCTCGACCGCGAGCGGCGCAATGGCTCCAATGGCGCGACGGTCGAACTGTTGCGCGTGCTTCTGCGCCATGTCAGCGAGAGCCACGGGGTTGCCGCGAAGATGATCGCCTCGGTCGAAGATCTCGAAGCGATCGCCGCCGACGATCACGCCGAGGTGGCGGCCTTGACCGGCTGGCGGCGCGATCTCTTTGGCGCGCAGGCGCTCGAACTGAAACACGGGCGGCTCGCCCTGACCGTCGAAGGCGGCAAAGTGGTGCCGCTCGAATGGCGAGACGAAGCGCCGCCGGAGAACGGCGCTGCATGAATCGCGCACTAGAATAATATCCGAAGTGCCTCGCTTGCATCTCACCCCGCGATGGTGATCACCGACTCGCGCCCGATCAGGCGCGCCAGCTGATTCAATCGATTTTGCAGCCGTTCGCTCACGAGATCGGCAAGGCTCCGCGGTAGGGTCAAGATCAATTTGGTCTTCACGCAAGCAATGGGCGTCAGGGGCAGAACTCCGGCCATGGCGCCCGAAATAACAAAGGCGGCGCGCGTCCCGGCGGCGAGTATGCGCGCGCTTTCCAACATCCGCGCGGAAACAAGCGCGCGGAGCTGCGGACTGACATCCGCATCGGGTCCGAGGTAGCGATAGGACGCCGCGAGGGCAAGGAACGAACGGCCGGGATGATCAACGCCGAGGAAGGCGGCGTTCTCGACGATGTTCAGGCTCTCCTCATGGCGGTGATCTGGGTGGGCGCGCCAATTGACATCGGCCAGAAGGCACGCGGCATGTCGAAGCCGGCGTTCTTCTTTGGTTTCCTCAACGTGCAGGGACTTCATGAAACTGTCGGTCCAGTCGTTGAGCTCCTCGGCATGGCCTGGCGCGCGGGAGAATAGCTTGTTGAATTGCGCGGCCGCGACGAGCAGCGGATCCTGTCGGCGCTGCGCCGGGTCGAGCATTTCGTAAAGCAGACCTTCCCGCACGCCGGTCACCGAAATCATGATTTGCCGCGGCCGCGCCCGGTGAATGATCTCGTCGAGCACGACGGCGCCATAGGCGAGAAGCGGCCGCCGCGCGGTGCTGACGGCGTCGATCGAAATCAGCGTCTCGGTGTTCGACCGTTCGACCAGACCGGCGAAATCGGCGGCGTCGCGCGCCGGGATGACATAGCCGTGGATCACCTTCAGCGGATAGTTGCGCTGACTCATATGCAGCTTGGCGAGAGCCCGAAAGGTGCCGCCGACCGCGTAGAAAGTGCGCCCAGTGAGCAGCTTCGCGATACCCGATCCGGCCAATGCCTCGCGGACAATCTTGACCGCGGCGTGCGGCGACCGCCCCGAGGCGTCCATCAAGGTGAGGCCGCCAAGCGGAAGGCTCGTGCCCTTGCCAGCATGGGCGCCTTTCACATCGATCAATTCGAGCGAGCCGCCACCAAGATCGCCGACGACGCCATCCGGTTTCGTGATCCCTGAGATGACGCCATATGCCGAAAGCTCCGCCTCCCGGCCGCCGGATAGAAGCGTTACCGGAGCCCCGATCGCTGCCGCCGCGGAGGCGAGAAATTCGGCGCCGTTCGAAGCATCGCGGGCGGCGGCGGTTGCCAGAACATGTAAAGTGGATACGCCCATGATATCGCTCAAGACCCGGAAACGGCGCAGGGCCGCGAGCGCTTTTTCGACGCCGCCCTTTGGGAGCTGGCCGGTGGTCGCGACGCCCTTGCCAAGCGCGCAAAGCGATTTCTCGTTGAAAATCGGACGCGGCGAGCGGCTCATATACTCATAGACGACGAGACGGACCGAGTTCGACCCCACGTCGACGATCGCGACCGGAGCCGCGGCATCGGTTGGCAAAGCAGCCTCGCGACTCTCCCGCAAGCTTGTGCCTTTAACGGGCGTCGAGACGCTCAAGAAGGGTTTTTGGGCTCGAATGCTTGAGGGATTTTCCACGGCCGGACAGACTGGGGTTGGTCATGAAGTAACTATGCGCATTGAACGGTTCTTCATTTTCGGGCGCCTTTATGCGCGCACTCGATCCATCCGGCAAGACCCTGTAGCTTTGTTGGTTGTCGATCAGATTGGCAACCATGATCTGATCGAGGATTTGCTCATGCACGGTCGGATTGAGGACCGGCATCAGCACCTCGACTCTACGGTCGAGATTGCGCGGCATGAGGTCGGCCGACGAAATATAGACGTGCGCCTTGGGGTGTGGCAAATCGTGGCCGCCGCCGAAGCAATAAACCCTTGCATGTTCGAGAAACCGGCCGACGATCGATTTGACCCTTATGTTTTCGGACAGGCCCTCGACGCCTGGCCTCAAGCAGCAGATCCCGCGCACGACGAGGTCGATGTTTACCCCTGCGTTGCTCGCTTCATAGAATGCGTCGATGATCTCGGGATCGACAAGAGCGTTGCACTTTGCCCAGATCGCGCCGGGCTTGCCTGCTTTGGCGAAGCCGATCTCCTTCTCGATGTGGTCCAGGAATCGCTGCTTGAGCGAAATTGGCGATACCACCATGCGTTCGAGCCCGGCCGGCTCGGCATAGCCAGTGATGAAATTGAAGATTCGAGAGACGTCGCGCCCGATGACCGGATCGGCGGTGAAGAAGGAAATGTCAGTATAAATCTTGGCCGTCACCGGGTGATAATTTCCGGTGCCGACATGACAATAGGTAATGAGCGAGCCAGCTTCCCGGCGTACGACCATGGACAATTTGGCATGCGTCTTCAACTCGATGAAGCCAAACACCACTTGCGCGCCGGCGCGTTCGAGATCGCGCGCCCAGCGGATGTTGGCGGCCTCGTCGAAACGTGCCTTGAGTTCGACGAGGGCGGTCACCGATTTGCCGGCTTCTGCGGCGTCGATCAGGGCGCGTACAATCGGACTGTCGGAAGACGTGCGGTAAAGCGTCTGCTTGATCGCGACGACATTGGGATCGGCCGCCGCCTGGTTGAGGAATTGGACCACGACATCGAAGGATTCGTAAGGATGATGGACGACGAGATCCTTTTGTTTGATGGCGAGAAAACAATCGCCGCCATTGTCGCGGACCCGCTCGGGAAAACGCGGATTATAGGGCTTGAACTTGAGGTCCGGCCGGTCGAGGCCGACGAGTTCGGAAAGGTCGTTTAAGGCGAGCATCCCGTCCAGGACAAAGATTTCCTCTCCGACGACATCCAGTTCCTCGGCGACGAATCCGCGCAGTTCTTCGGGCATGAGACTGTCGAATTCGACCCTGATCACCGAACCCCTGCGGCGCCTCTTCAGCGCGCTCTCGAACAGCAGCACCAGATCCTCGGCTTCCTCCTCGACTTCGAGGTCGCTGTCGCGGATGATCCGGAAGAGCCCATGACCGCGCACCTTATAGCCGGGAAACAGGCTTTGCGTGAACATGCCGATCGCGGTTTCGAGCGCGACAAAGCGTTGGCCTTTCTCGCAAAACTCCTCGGGGAGGCGGATGAACCGCTCGATCTTGGCCGGCAGCCGGATCAAGGCTTTCCGGTTCTTATGGTCGCTTGGCCCGAGCAATTCGAGGGCGATCGTAAAGCCGAAATTGGGAATGAACGGGAACGGATGCGCTGGATCAACGGCAAGCGGAGTTAGAACCGGAAAAATATGCGTGAGGAAATGCTGACACAGCCACTCCGTTTCAGCCTTGTCGAGATCCGGCGGATCGAGGATGATTATTCCAGCGTCCTGCAGCTCCTTGCGCAATTCGCGCCAACGCCGCTGTTGTTCCGCTGCCAAGAGGCTAACGCGCTCGCGGATCTTGACAAGCTGTTCGGGCGGCGAAAGCCCGTCTTCGGACGGCATCGCAATTCCAGCCCGCAGCTGCCCGCGAAGACCGGCGACCCGCACCATGAAGAATTCGTCGAGATTGTCGGCGGAAATCGACAGAAATCGCAGTTGCTCGAGGAGTGGGTGGTTGCGATTGGACGCTTCCAGTAACACCCGCCGGTTGAATTCGAGCCAAGATAATTCGCGATTGATAAAACGGTGCGGCGATTGCGCGATCCCGGCCTGCGGCGCGGCGGCCTCGTCCGGTGTTTCCATGATGGAGATCGACGCGGCCGGCGAGGAGTCCACATCCATTACTTCGCCTTGGCCGGAAAACGCCAAGGCAGCCTCGATGCGCTCCTCCTTGATTACAGTTGCGGCGGCCGGCGTTCTCATGCTTCTCGCAGCTGTGGGGTTGCTTTTCGTGCCGCGCCCCGGCCCCACCGCGCGCTTTCCCGCCGCCAGATTCTGTCTCTCCACCTGCGAAATCAAAATTGCCTCCTCGACCGGAAGATCGTTGGAATTTCGTCATATTTGATGACGGGAGCGTGACCGCCCGTTTCGTTCGCCCGTTCGTCGCGCTCGCCGCTCGTACTTGCCCCCATATGCTCGGTCCCGCCATTGCTGTCTGCACTGCAGCGTACCACATTCACCCGGTGAGCATGATTCCAAAAAGTGAAAGACTTTTTGGATAATATGATTCCATGCGACGAAACGGAGCGGCCTCGAATGCGGATCGGCGTGCCGAAGGAAATCAAAGAGGGGGAATATCGCATCGGACTGGCCCCCGAGGCGGTCCGCGAATTCGTTGCCGCGGGGCATGAGCTCAGCGTGGAAACCGGGGCGGGTGCCGGGATCAATGCCGCGGATCGAGCCTATCTTTCGGCCGGCGCCGCAATCGTAAGCACCGCCGCTGAGATTTTCGCCAAATCCGAAATGATTATAAAGGTCAAGGAACCGCAAGAGAGCGAATGGTTGAGGCTGCGCGAAGGGCAAATCCTGTTCGCCTTTTTACATCTTGCGGCCGATCCTGCCCAAGCAAAAGGGTTGCTCGCCTCCGGATGCACAGCCGTTGCCTATGAAACCGTAACGGGGCCGGACGGCCAAGGCCTCCCCCTCCTCGCGCCGATGAGCGAGGTCGCCGGGCGGCTCGCGATCGAGGCGGCGGGCCTTGCTCTGCAGCGCCAGAATGGCGGCCGCGGCATTCTGCTTGGCGGCGTGCCTGGGGTCCCGCCCGCGCGGGTCGCGGTGCTCGGCGGCGGAGTCGCTGGAACTCAAGCCGCACGGATGGCGGCTGGCCTTAATGCCGATGTGACGATCCTCGACCATTCGCTCCCGCGCCTGCGCCAGCTCGACGAATTGTTTCAAGGGCGGGCAAAGACAAGATTCGCCTCTGCGGCGGCGATCGAGGAGGCGATTTTTTCCGCCGACGTGGTGATCGGCGCCGTGCTCATCCCGGGCGCGGCCACGCCGAAACTCGTCACGAAGCGAATGTTGCACAGTATGAGGGAAGGCGCCGTTCTCGTTGATATCGCGATCGACCAGGGCGGCTGCTTTGAAAGCTCGCATCCGACGACCCACGTCCATCCGACTTTCCTCAAGGATGGCGTGGTGCATTATTGCGTCGCGAATATTCCCGGCGCGGTGCCCCTGACATCGACTCATGCGCTGAACAATGCGACGCTTCCTTACGGCCTCGCCCTTGCCGCCGGCGGGCTCGGCGCTCTCGCGACCACTCCCGGCTTGCGTGGCGGGCTCAATGTGCATCGTGGCCATGTGACTCACCCGGCGATCGCCGCAAGCCTTGGCTTTGCGTTGAGGCCGCTCGAAGCGGTGCTTGCCGCCTGATCCGCGCGGCCACATGAAACAAGTTCTAGACTAGGGTCCGGACTCATTATAGCCACCAGATGACGATCGCGGCGAGAGCGATTGCGGCCATGAAGCTTTTAAGGTTGCGATCGAAGCGCGTGGCGATGCGCCGCCAGTCTTTGAAGCGGCAGAACATGCGTTCGATGATGTTGCGCTGCTTGTAGATGGCCTTGTCGTAATTGTACTGGGTTTTGCGGGTTTTGCGCGGTGGGATGACCGC
>VDMG01000151.1 GCA_006514895.1 Beijerinckiaceae bacterium | reverse complement strand
GATCCAATCCGTGTTCTTCATGTCGCTCTTGCGGACCATCGGCCCAGCTTCCATTGAGGTGTGAATCTCGTCGCCGGTGCGGTCGAGGAAGCCGGTATTGATGAAAAACACGCGATCGGCCGCCGACGCGATGCACGCCTTGAGATTGACGGAAGTGCGCCGCTCCTCGTCCATGATCCCAATCTTGATCGTGTGCCGGGCCAGCCCCAGCATGTCCTCGACGCCGGCGAAAAGCGCGTCGGCGAGCGCGACTTCGTCCGGTCCGTGCATTTTTGGCTTCACGATGTAGATCGAACCATGGCGGCTGTTGCGCGGACCCGAAAGGCGCTTGAGATCGTGGATCGCGATCAGCGAAGTGACTGTGGCATCCAGGATGGTTTCGGGAATTTGATTGCCCGCCTTGTCGAGCACCGCATCGGTTTCGATGTGATGGCCGACATTTCGCACCAGCAAAAGGCTGCGCCCATGCAGGGTCATCGGGGCGCCATCGCGGCCCGCATAGGTGCGATCCTCCGCAAGTCGCCGCTCAATGAGCAATCCGTTCTTTTCAAGGGTTTCCGTCAAGCTCCCCTGCATCAACCCAAGCCAGTTGCGGTAGACGGCGACCTTATCCTGCGCATCGACGGCTGCGACGCTGTCCTCGAAATCAACGATGGTGCTGAGAGCGGCTTCAAGGATAACGTCGGCCACGCTAGCCTTGCTCTCGGCCCCGACGAGGCTGTTCTGATCAATTTCAATTTCAATATGCAGGCCATGGTGGCGCAACAGAATGACAAAGGAGTCGAGCGATTTCTTCCTGTATCCGGCGAACCGGCCAGGATGACGCAACCGCGTGTCAAGCCCATTTTCAAGGACCGCAATGAGTTCGCCGCCAGCGACTTTGTAAGCGGTAACCGCCTTGTGGCTGCCCTTCGCGAGAGGAACCACATCGTCCAGAAACGCACGGACCCAATCGATGACCTTGGCGCCCCGCACTTTGTTGTAGCCCCTCCCACGCTCCGCGCTTTCCGTCTCGGGAATTGCGTCCGTGCCATAGAGCGCATCGTAAAGACTGCCCCAGCGCGCGTTTGCGGCATTGAGAGTGTAGCGCGCATTCGAGGCGGGAACGACGAGCTGGGGTCCGGCGACCCTCGCGATCTCCAGGACATGTTCGGTGCGAAGGGTAAAGTTGGGCGGTTCCGGGACAATATAGCCGATCTCGCGGAGAAATTTTGCATAGCCCGCGGGGTTAAAGGGCATGGTCCCGGTGGTGCGATGATATTCGTCGATCTTTTCCTGCAGCTCGTCGCGAAACCGCAATTGGTCGCGTATGCGTGGCGCGAACTGATCAATAAGCCCCGCCAGCCCGCTCCAAAACTGGTCGGCGCCGACATCCGTTCCAGGCAGGACTTCGTCGTCGATGAAGTCGCGCAGAACCTTCGCAACCCTGATTTCGTCAATTTTCTCGTAAGCCATCATGTTCAAGCCACACAGCTGAATGCGCAAACTATCTCGCTAACAGTGATACCCAGAGTCAGCCTGATTCCCCTCTAAAAACTCACCATGGCACCCAACTACGTTGCACTGCATCTTTGGGTCGCGGCATAGAGACCCCGATCTCGATCCGTCTCAAACTACGTCATGTTTCTCAAACGTCCCGTTGGCGGAGTTGTTTGGCTATTGCCTGCTCCAGCGCTAACTTGACCCCAGTGGGGAACCTGAAACCGGTCGCGATCAGCTTGGCGTTGCTGAACCTCAGCATGCCAAGCGGATAGCGGATGACGGTGTTGCGGTATTTCACTAAATCCTTAGCCAGATCCAGAATTATCGGAAGATCTGCGCCCAGCTTGTAGCGGGGATCGCCGGTCGCGCTATAAGCGGCGTTGAGAACATCGCGAAATGTTCCGCAATCTTCATCACAAATGTTGAAAGCCTCGATCCGCGGCCGATCCTCCTTGGAGGAAAGGCTGCGCGTAACGAGATGGGCGATCGCTGCGGCCACGTCAAGCGTGTAGATATACTGGGTGCGCCGGTAGGCCGCGCCGAATTTGCGAATATAACTCCAATTCCCGGCCTCAAGGAAACGATCGAAATCAGCCACCGCCGCAGCCCGATAAAAATCGACGCTAATTTCTGGCTGGAAGTCGCGAATCCCAACTTCTGCAAGTGTCTTGGTGCGAGCATATTGGAGCATGTAGGGCTCGGCATTGTATTGCCGGACCATTGGCGCATGTGGATCGAGGAGGGGCGTCGACTCATCGACCACTCGATGACGCGGCGAGCCGTAGACGACTATGGAACTGGCGTACCCGAAATAGCGCGCACCTCCGGATTGGGCCGCGGCGAGGAGCGCTCGCGTTGCCTCGACATTGACACGATCCATGCGCGATGCGTCTCTCACTTCGGCGGCAAGGTGAACGACGGCGTCGCACCCTTCAACGAGCGGGCCGAAATCCAAGCTCTCGAGGAAGTTCATTTGCCGCCAATCAACGTGCTCTTCCAGGCCGCGCTCCCGGTTGTATTGACCGCGCACTTGAAAACCCAGGCTCTGCAGCGCGGGAATCACGCAGCGTCCCGCACTTCCCGTCGCGCCCGTTACTAGAATTGTAGACACATTCGGCGAACCTCCCAAGCCTGCGAGTAAGCCGGCCTAACGCGCGAGATCGACTTTGATCTGATCGGCGAGGCGAATGGCGAGAGATAAGATCATCAGGGTCGGGTTGGCGTGTCCGCTCGTCGGGAACACGGAAGCTCCCGCCACATAGAGCCCCGCCACACCATTCACTTGGCAATTTGAGTCTACGACCCCCAATTTTGGGTTGTCCGACATGCGCGTCGTGCCGGCGGTATGCGCCATATCGATGAAGACGCCGTCTTGGGGTCGCTCCTTGGCTACCCACTCCTCCAGGATCGGCGCAGGCAGCCCGGCGCGCGGCAAAGCGGCCGCGAGAAGATGGCTGAGCCGAATTAGTGACCGGCGAGCGTCGTCATCGATGCGCCAATAGACTCGCGCCATCGGCACGCCAAATACGTCACATTTGTCAGACAAGATGATTCGGCTTTCCGGATCTGGGCGCTGCTCTGTGATGCCGTCAATGTTCAAGCCTGTGAGCTTGTGCGGCACACCGCGGTTTTGATATTCGCGCACAACGAAATTGGGGAATTGCTTGATCATCGCATCGACGATAAAGTTCTTGACGCGCTCCGGCACGGCATTGCTCTCGAACACGCGCATGCCGCCACCCTTGGCGAGCAGTCCGGGGCTGGACGCGACCCTAAGGAGGTCAGAGATGGGCTTGGGGCTTTTCCCGTGCAAGAGCCGCTTTAGAGCATTCCAGGGATCGTCCGGAGAGCACACCCCCATCATATAGACAGCGCAATTCAACAACCGTTCCTGTTCCTGAAGCTCAATTCTTGGGGCCAGACCATACATGTACATGTGCGTTCGGCCGCGGTGCTTGAGGCCGTAAAACCCAAAGCGCTTAACGACCGCTGGGAAATCTTCGACTTTGAAGTGGCCGAGCCTAGCATTTGGATGATCCATGAGAAACCGGCCGACGACGTCGTAGTGATTGCCCAATCCGTTGGCGTGAACGCGGTTAGAAGTGAGCAATAGGCGTGGATTTTCGATGGCGCTTGCCGCGAGCACCGCCGCTTTCGCCCGCACCCACGAGCGGACGCCATCAATGGTCGAGACTTCGAGCCGCTCGAACTCCATACCGGTCTCGTTGGTGTCGATGCGGGTGACGGTGGCGTTCAGAAGCACGCGCACATTCGGCGCGTCGTAGGTAACGAACTCTGGCCCGAAGCGCATGATATCCAACTTGTCAATGCGCGAGCGGGCGAACTGCCAGAAGAACGATTTGAGCAGGCTCGGATCGAGCTGAGGTTGGGGCGCAGCTATCCTCATCAGCTCCCACAGCCTATCGTCATAACAATTGGGGCCCAGATTGAGCACTTCAGCAGCGCGATCGAGATAGGGATTAAGCGTCTCAAGCCCGAAAGGCCACCCCGAATACGGCACCCACTTCCGCACGGCGAAGTCAATGTCGTCAAACGCGGCTGATTTGCCCGCCCAGGCGTGGGTCGAGCCGCCCAGCACTCGACAGCGCGCCCCGAACGTTTGCGAATCACTCGACCAAGAGGCGGAATTGGCACCGTGGAACTCGATTCGCTTGCGCGCCTGGGCCTCGCCCTTGGGCTCGCCTACGCTCTCCACTGCGGCAAGATTGGTAAATCGAGGGTTCTCTTCCAGCCGGCCACTCTCAAGAAGCAAAACGCGCGTTGAGGTTCCGAAGAACTCGCGCGCGATGGTGAGACCTGCCGGACCACCGCCGATAATGACAAGATCCGTGTCAATCGTCGTGCCTGCGCTCAGCGAGCCGAGATCTTGGATTTGCACGCTTAATTCCCAATTGCGGATTACTGATTGATAATGCGCCTTTCGCGGGAGCGCGGCCCATTCAACTTGCGGAAGTCATCATCTGCGACCCCTGTGACTGAGTCAAGAATGGACGTCCAAAGCTTATGGGGACCGAACATCCTGAGCCTGCGGCCATTCGGTCCCGCTATCCTCTTCTCCTCAAAGATGTTCTGGACGGCGGCACCGATAATATAGCGCGGAGGCGGCCAAGCGAGCCGGCAGCGAAGATACGGTCCGCCGCTATTCTGGCTTGGAACAAATTCAACTATGTCTTAGCTGACACGCTGCGAACGTCTTGGAATTCGCAGGGATGCGACGAATTCACGCGCATTTGTATCGAATATCACGGCGGCGACGGATACTCCCGCGGACAGAACGGCGGCGGCTAGAAACGCATTGAGAATTGCCGGAGGCGAAATGCAAACGTATAAATAGGCGGCGAGGATGAATCCAAGCGGCGGAATGAGTTGCACCAGCCGGGCCGGGTGAAAGCGCGAGGCAATGAATACAAATCCCGCCTCGATGGCTACCATGAGATCCCACGAGGCCGCGGCGCCCAACAGGCCAAAGTGGCCCGCAAGGAACCAGAGTAGTATTATGTAAGGGATCAGTAGGAGGGCATCAACTTTGGCCTGGATATCTGGGCGCCCTTGCCCTTGCAGGAGGGCAAAAAAGATGAACGATAGTCCATTGATCCACGCTCCCATCAGAAGGAGCTCGCCTATCGGTCCCGCAATCGACCCGAAATCTTTTCCCATCCAGAGGTCAAGGAACAGCCGGGTCAATACGACGGCCGGGGCGCAGATGGCACCGTAAGCATAGGCAAGGGTCACTAAAGCCCTTTCTGCCAATCCCCTAGCCTCGTCCCTTGTGACTCGCGACAGTCGCGGAAAAAGCGTTCGCGATAATGCCGCGGCTAACAGTTGGCTGCGCACGACAAGGCTCATTGGCACGGAATAATGAGCAACCGCCGCGACGCCGAGCACCGAGCCGATCATTAGTTGATCGACGGACGAGAGAAGCTGACCGACGGCATTGTTAACGCTTACCCATCCGCCATAACTCAGTAGCGTCTTGCCTCGCTTCCAATCGAAGTTCCGCGGGCTCAAAGGCCTCTCTCCTTTTAGAGCGAAGCCGAGAAACAACAGGACTGATAGGCCACGCGTAATGACGGTCGCGGGAACGACGACCGATAAGCTGGGCGAGATGAACACGGCAGATAAAAGGGGCACCACTAGTCCCGCGGTCGTCCCCGCAACCTGCAACACATTGGTAGCGAGGAATCGTTCACGCGATTCGAGAGCGCCAAACCCCAGGCCGGAAACGAGCGCGAGGGGCAGCACGCACGCGACCCAAGGAAAAGCGGTTTCGATCTCAGGCCTCAGATCGGCCGGCACGGTAAGCAGATGGTCGATAAAAAAAATCCCCGTGAAATAAAAGATGATCCCGCCAGCGATGCCGAGGCACAGATTGATCCAGAAAGCCGTCACCAGAACTTTCGCCCGCTCTCCCCGCGACGATGAATCTCTGAGCTTGGCAAGCGCATTGGCAGATGCGCGCGATAGGCCGAGATCGAGGAAGCCAAAATAGCCGAGCAGCCTCCAGATAATCGCAAGGAGCCCATATCGTGCCAAACCGATGTGCGAAACATAAATTGGCGTTGTGATGAGTGCGACAACGAGCGACACGATCGGCCCGGCGACATTGAAGACGAGGTTAGCCTTGATCCCGCGCATCTTCATTCCGGGTTCTTTTCCGGCGCCAACAATGATTGTTCTCGATCCGCTCTCCTCATGGCTCGACTCGCAATTAGGACAGCCGGTTCTAACAATTTCATCACCCTTGCATAATCCTAAACTGCGATGGCGTATGAACCCTTTTTCACAAACGCGTTAATAACGCCAAAAAAAACATACCCATGAAGAAGGTTCAAGGGGAACCAAGCCTTGGCGGTTTCCATGCCCTTGTGAGTTCCAGCCGATTGCCCGACGCTTCGTCGATCACCATGGGGTATTCGCTGATAATGAAGCGTTTCGGCAGGCATTAAGAATTTCGCTATAGGATGGCGGTGCGCGGGTGCCACTTTGTCATCACTGTTATGGTAAGCCTTCCTCATTGTCTTTGATTAAAAGGATTTGATTTAAGAAAAAATGCAAGGGTCCGGCGCCCGATCACAGGCTCCTCACCTCCATCTAGAACGAGACAAGGATAACGTAAAGTGACAAAGAACACCAATCAACAAGCAATTGCCGAAAATCGGGAACGAAACCGCTGTTCCGCCGGAGCAGAGGCGCGAGATGCGGTAGTCTTGCGCATGAACTTGGCTCGGTTACGGCATTTTGCCGCATAAGATCAGCTGGCGGACCATGACCTATTCGGCGCGAAGCAATCATCATCCTTCAGCCACGCATGAGCATGGCAATGAAGAAACCATCGGTACCGCCTGTCAGCGGCGTGAGACGCAGGCCAAAACCAAGGCGCGACGCAAATCGCTCAAGCTCCGGCAGCTGCGCCATTTCCACCATTTCCCGCACGGGAAGGCTTCTATAGTCCGCATGAGCGCCAAGAAAAGCCGCGAGCCTGTCTTCGTTTTCCTCGCGAAGAAGTGAACATGTTACGTAGAGAATGCGCCCGCGTGGTTTCACGAAGCGCGCGGCGTCTTCCAGCGCCTGGTTCTGTTCCGCGATCCGAATCGCCAGCGCGCCGGGCCTCATCCGCCATTTCGCGTCCGGATTGCGCCGCCAGGTGCCTGTGCCGGTGCATGGCGCATCGACAAAAACGAGATCGCAGCGCCCTTCGAGATGGCTAAGCACGTTGCTGTCCTTGCGCGGCGCATGCAGTTGGACGTTACGGACCCCGGCGCGTTCGAGTCTCGCGAAGCTCCGCAAGAGCCTTGCCCCATCGCGGTCGGCTGCATGGATCTGACCCTTGTTTTGCATCGACGCGGCGAGCGCCAAGGTTTTGCCGCCCGCCCCCGCGCAAAGATCGAGCACTTGCTCGCCTGGCCTTGCCAGGGCAAGGGCCGCGGCGAGCTGCGAGCCTTCATCCTGAATTTCGACAAGGCCTTTGATATAGGCGGGCTCGGCTGAAAGCGCGGGGCCGCGTCCATCAGGCGCCAAAGGCAAACGCAGGCCAACCGGGGAATGCGGGGTTGGGCCCGCGCGCAAATGAGCGAGACTTCCGAGCACCTTCTCGCGCGTCGCCTTAAGTGTGTTGGCACGCAGATCGACCGGCGCGCGGGTGGCGAGGGCGCTCATCTCGGCGACGGTGCTTTCCCCGAAGACAGCGCTAAGGGAAGGCTCCAGCCACTGCGGAAAATCGCCCGCGACATAGCTTGGCGCGCCGCTCAGGTCGGCGTGCTTGAGGCGTTCAATTTCTCCCTGGTCGAGCGGAGGCGGCGCGTGCGCCTCGCCCGAACAGAGCGCCGCCAGCGCACCAGCATCCATGCCACGGGTCTGACGCAGGACGCCGAAAACGATCGCGCGTGGCGCCTCATTGCCCATGAGGAACGCGCTAGAGGCCCGGTTGCGCTCCGCGTCGAAGACGAGCGAAGCGATCGCCGCGCGATCCTTGGAGCCCGCGAAGCGATGCGCGAGACCCCAATCCTTCAGCGCATCGGCGGCGGGTCTTTTGCGCGTTTCGATGTCCTCCAAAACTTCAATTGCCGCCGAAATGCGAGCGCCAGGCGTCATAGAAAATTAACTCTCATAACGCTCCACTCAAGGGGCCGGCAAGAATCCGGAGCGCGAAGATCTCCCACATAAATAATAAGAGAATGGTTCCAGCAATAAAGAACTGGCCGTGCAGCGGCACATAGTTCGAGGTCGTGAAGACATAGGCGTGCGCGACGCGCGGCGCGACGAAAAGCCATTCCATGACAACAAACAAAAGATCGGCTCTCTTGGTGATGATCGCCAGCACGACAAGGGCATAGAATAATACTGGTTTTTCGAACTGATTCTCGAAGCAATTGGCGATTTGCTGGGTGCGGTCCGGTCAGGCCTTTTGGCGCAGAGCGATACCCTGCCACTTTACCTCGCGAAGCTGGAGGAGGGCGGTCCGCTCCTTCGCCATCCAGATGATGAGGAAAAAAGCCAGTCCGGTCTGAACGAAAAGCGGCACCAGGATCGATTGAAGGCTCATGCGGTGTGGTCCCCACCTACGTTCTTTAGAGCATGTCCTTAAAAAAGCTGTCCGGCTTTTTCGATTTTGACATGCCGCATCTCATTGAATTCGAGCGATACTATTTCGATCACGGGATCCCACGTGGTGGGCAAGCGCTCAGCGATTGGTTCACTCGCTTGTCGGATAATTTGGGCTCTCGCGGGTGATCGCCACGTCGTGGACATGGCTTTCGCGCAGTCCCGCCGACGAAATTCGAATAAATCGCGCGCGCGCCTGAAATTCCGCGATGTCGGGAGCTCCGACATAACCCATGGCGGCGCGCAATCCGCCGGCCAATTGGTGCAGGATCACCGAGGCCGGACCGCGATAGGGCACCTGTCCCTCGACACCCTCTGGCACGAGCTTCAATTGGTCGGTGATGTCCTGCTGGAAGTAGCGGTCCGCCGAACCGCGCGCCATCGCGCCAACCGACCCCATCCCGCGATAGGATTTGAACGAACGGCCCTGATAAAGATAGACCTCGCCCGGGCTTTCGTCGGTCCCGGCAAGAAGCGAGCCGATCATCACACAATCGGCGCCGGCCGCGATCGCCTTGGCGACATCGCCGGAATATTTGATCCCGCCATCCGCGATAATCGGGACATTGGCGGCCCGCGCGGCCTTGGCGCAATCCATGATCGCGGAGAGTTGCGGCACGCCGACCCCGGCGACGATCCGCGTGGTGCAGATGGAGCCAGGGCCGATGCCCACCTTGATCGCGTCGGCGCCGGCATCGATCAGCGCCTTCGCGCCGTCGGCGGTCGCGACATTGCCGGCGACGAGCCCGACCTTGTTGGAGGCCAGCTTCAAGCGCGAGACCTGATTCAACACGGACTGGGAATGACCATGCGCCGTGTCGATCACGATGCAATCGGCGCCGGCATCGATCAACATGAGCGCGCGCTCGTAACCCTGGTCGCCCACGGTCGAAGCGGCGGCGACCCTGAGCCTCCCCTCGGCGTCCTTGCAGGCGGCCGGGTGCAAGGTCGCCTTTTCCATATCCTTGACGGTCACCAGCCCCACGCAGCGGAAATCATCGTCAACGACAATCAGCTTTTCGAGGCGATGCTGATGCAGGAGGCGGCGCGCTTCGTTCTCACTCACGCCTTCACGGACGGTGATAAGATTTTTGGTCATCAATTCGCTGACGGGCTGCAAGGGATTGTCGGCGAATCGGACATCGCGGTTGGTCAATATGCCGCAAAGCCGCGCCGGTTTGCCGCCCGGTCCGCGCTCGACCACGGGAATACCCGAGATCCCGTGCCGGCGCATAAGGGCGAGGGCGTCGGCGAGCGTTTCATCCGGGAAAATCGTGATCGGATCGACGACCATGCCGCTTTCGTAGCGCTTGACCTTACGAACCTCCTCGGCCTGCTCGGCGGGACTAATATTTCGGTGAATAACGCCGATTCCCCCGGCCTCGGCGAGCGCGATGGCGAGTCTCGCCTCGGTGACCGTATCCATGGCCGAAGAGATGATCGGAATGTTCAAACCGATCGTCGACGTGAGTTTCGTTTTCAGTTCGGCCGCGCCCGGTAGGACTTGCGAATGGCCCGGCAGAAGAAGGACATCGTCGAACGTTAGCGCTTCGTTCAGCGGGGGTTGAGTGATCAGGGCCAATGCCAACTCCGTGATTTGCCTCCCGGCATGAGAAAGAGCCTCCCGCGCCGCGAGAGTTCGTGGGGGAAGCTTCTTCGTATAATAGCGCCGGTCTAGAGTTGCCCGCGGCTCATAGCACGCCCGGCGCGGAGCGCAAAGACGGCCTGGCCTGTTACTGGGAATTTCCCACCAAACACCTGGCTTTGGGTGCGTGAACGCCATGTGCCTCGGCCTTGGCGGCAGCCCGCGACCAGATCACGATGATTTTAGATTGATTCAATCCAAATCATGAACGTGTTCGACTCCTTGAGTTTAGAGCGGGATGCGGGCGGAAAGCCGGTCTCCACTTTTCCTCATCCCGCTCGAATATCGCGAACGCCTTGATATGTCGCCTTATAACGCCTTGATATGTCTTCTTATAATGCCCAGGAGCTATTTCCACGCCCGCCGGGTTGAATTGGCGGGGATTTTACCTCTATGACCTTTCCTGTCTCCTTCCACAGCCCAGCACGACGTTTTGGGAGCCGCGCTTGCCTTCCTACCTCATTTCGGCGCTGACCGTTGCTTGCGCACTCTTTATGGAAAATCTCGACTCGACCGTCATCGCGACATCGCTGCCCGCGATTGCCAAGGATCTGCATGAAGACCCGATTTCCCTAAAACTTGCGCTCACCTCTTACCTCGTTTCGCTCGCGATTTTCATTCCGGCGAGCGGCTGGGCGGCCGACCGTTTCGGCGCCCGCAAAATCTTCCGCATTGCCATTCTGGCCTTCACCTTGGGCTCCATTTTGTGCGGCATGGCGTCGACCTTGCCGGGACTTGTCGGCGCCCGTGTCATTCAAGGTCTTGGCGGCGCGATGATGGTTCCGGTCGGGCGGCTTGTGCTCTTGCGTTCCGTCGAGCGGTCCGAACTCGTGAACGCTTTGGCGTTTTTGACGGTCCCGGCGCTTCTTGGGCCGATCACGGGGCCGCTGCTCGGCGGCTTTATCACAACATATTTTCACTGGCGCTGGATTTTTTGGATCAATGTGCCGATTGGCGCCGCCGGCATTCTCCTCGCGACCGTCTACGTCAAGGACGTCGAGGGCGAAGGCTCATGGCCGCTCGACGTGACGGGCTTCCTTCTCTGCGGCTTTGGGCTCGCCTTTCTCTTGTTTGGGCTTGGCGGAGCCGGGCGCGCTCTTATCCCCTGGGAAGCCGCGATTTTGCTGGCGGGCTCAGGCACTCTCCTCATGACCGCCTATGTCTTGCATGCGCGCCGCGCCGCTTTTCCTCTCCTCGATCTCAAACTTCTGTCGATCAAAACATTTCGCGCGAGCGTGACGGGAGGCTCTCTGTTCCGGATCGGGATTGGAT
>VDMG01000263.1 GCA_006514895.1 Beijerinckiaceae bacterium | reverse complement strand
CCCAGAGGCAAGGCAGAAACTTTCGAAACTCGCCGTCATATTCGCCAGCGCTTCGATCTTGACCGCTCTCGCAGGAATCGCGGTGGATGTGATAAGCCTGTTCATGGCGTTGCTTTCCTCTCGTGGAATCAGCACCCCGAGCCTACAAGCTCAAGGCGAGCAACGCCGCTCCTCCTATTTCAACAATCACCGGGACATGCCCGACGACTGCCATCAAACCCGTGCACAATATTGGCGGAGGTACAAAATACTTTATCGAGGATGAGGAAGATAAAGTCACATATACGCTGGATAAGCTGAGAGAGATCGTTGGGACTCTTGAAAGGAATTTTGTCAACTTTCAAGAATACGCAGCAGGAATTGGTCTCATATCTTCAAATGCTGTGTGATTTTCGAAACGATAGCGTGGATCCTGGTGATCGGCTCCGGCGAGATGATGTGTGGATGGCGAGCGATTACCCAAGTCACGAGGACGATGGGACAGGCGGCGTTCATGGAACGGCGGAAGCGCGCCGCGCCTCAAGCCAGGGCGGGCCGGGCGCCTTTCGCCTTGTCGACGATTGCCTTGAATGCTTCCGGCTGACTGATCGCGAGTTCGGCGAGAACCTTGCGGTCGATTTCGACACCCGCTTTTGCAAGCCCATCGATGAAGCGCGAATAGGTGAGGCCTTGCTCGCGCACCGCCGCGTTGAGACGCTGAATCCACAAGGCGCGGAAGACCCGTTTCTTGGCGCGCCGGTCGCGTGTCGCATATTGCATCGAACGATCGACCGCCGCCTTCGCCGCCCGGCTCGTATTCTTGCGGCGGCCATAAAAGCCCTTGGCGGCCGACAATGTCCTCTTGTGTTTGGCGTGCGAGGTAACGCCGCGTTTCACGCGTGCCATAAAGGATCTCCGAGCCTATAATGAAATAAACGATCGTGGCAAACTTCAGCCATTCGGCAGAAAGAATTTGATGACGTTGTCGCCATCGCTTTTGAACAGCACATTGGTGCCACGCAGATTACGGACCTGCTTGGGGCTGCGTTTGATCATTCCGTGGCGTTTGCCCCGTTGCGCGTAGATCACCTTGCCTGTCGCGGTGATCTTGAAGCGCTTTTTGGCGCCCGATTTGGTTTTCAGTTTGGGCATTTGGCTTAAGTCTCCCGTTGGGCGGCAAGCATCAAAAATGTGCCGCCGGGCGGAACGGCAATCCCGCTCCTGTTTTTGCTTCAAGCGAAAAGAACCGCCACGGCAGCCCTTGAGCCGAGCGGTTCGAAACCGCGCCTTATAATCGAAGATAAAACAAAAGCAAGGCTCGGGTGGCCAGAATGTGTGTTGGGCACCTTGCATAAAGGGGCCTATTGCTCTATATGCAATTCACGTTCATGCTTCTCATGACGGTTGTTCAATCGAAACAATCGCTTTATTGAGAGTGGGCCCTCCGGGACCCGCTCTTTTTTATTGCCTTTTGAGCTGCTTTATTGCCTTTTGAGCTGCCTCGGGGTCGAAGCATGGTTTCTGGATAGTCGATGCCGGAGTGAACCGGCGATGGAATGGCAAAGTTTGGATCGCGACGGCAATGCCATGGAGACGCAAGGCGTTTTCAATGAACTTCGCTTGGATGAACCTCGCTTGATCGAGGAAACCGGGGTTGCCGCTCGCGTGGCGCAGCTCGCACAACCGGTTTTGGCGGGTCTCGGATATCGGCTGATCCGGGTCAAGCTTTCGGCGCAAGCGGGAATGACTGTGCAGATCATGGCGGAACGGCCGGATGGATTGATGAATGTCAAGGATTGCGAAATCGTGAGCGCGGCCTTGTCGCCGGTCCTCGACGCCGAAGATCCGGTGAAAAGTGCCTATCGTCTCGAAATTTCCTCGCCGGGGATCGACCGTCCGCTCGTCCGCGTCTCGGATTTCCGCCGTGCCCTGGCGCAGGAAGCGCGGATCGAGCTGAATACCGGGATCGGCGGGCGCAAGCGTTTCCGCGGCCGGATCGGTAAGGTCGAGGGCGAAGGCAAAAGCGCGGTGGTGATGCTCGATCGCGGCGACGCAAAGCCGGGCGAAGACGCGACAGCCGTGCTTCCGCTCAACGACCTCGCCGAGGCCAGACTGGTTTTGACGGAGGCGCTTATCCGCCAGTCTCTGCGGGCCGCGAAGGCGTCGCAAACTCATGAGTTAGGCGGGGAAGACGACAAGGCCGGCATGGCCGCGCCGGACGAAGGTTGCGCTTTGGAGCCGCGGCGTGAACCCGGCCGCTTCGCGCGAGGCGCCATCAAGGCAAAACCTCTGTTGCCCGCCGGAGTGCAGGCCAAATTCAAGCGAGGCAACCCAATGCAAGCCAAACCGCCGGCACCGCGCCGCGCAAGCGCGGCCTTGCCCGGAACAGGAGATAGAGATGGCAGTCAGCGCCAATAGGCTCGAACTCTTGCAGATCGCCGACGCCGTCGCGCGGGAAAAATCAATCGACCGCCAAATCGTCCTCGCCTCGATGGAAGACGCCATTTCGAAAGCCGCCCGCTCCCGCTACGGTCAAGAAACCGAGGTTCGTGCCGAAATCAATCCGAAAACCGGAGAGATCCGGTTTTCCCGCCTGCTTCTCGTCGTCGATCAGATCGAGAACGACGCCACGCAAATCACGGTCAACGAAGCGCGCAAGAAAAACCCGGCGGCACAGGTGGGTGACTGGATCGCCGAGACCTTGCCGCCCTTCGATTTCGGACGGATCGCCGCGCAATCGGCCAAGCAGGTCATTGTTCAGAAGGTCCGCGAAGCCGAGCGCGACCGGCAATATCAGGAATACAAGGACCGGATCGGCGATATCGTCAATGGCATCGTAAAACGGGTGGAATATGGCAATGTGATCATCGACCTCGGGCGCGGCGAGGCAACGATCAGGCGTGACGAACTGATCCCGCGCGAGGTCTTCCGGCCGGGCGATCGCGCTAGAGCCTATGTCTATGACGTGCGGCGCGAGCAGCGCGGGCCGCAGATTTTTCTGTCGCGCACACATCCGCAGTTCATGGCCAAGCTGTTCCGCCAGGAAGTTCCGGAAATTTACGACGGCGTCATCGAGGTCAAATCGGTCGCCCGCGATCCGGGCTCGCGCGCCAAGATCGCGGTGATCTCGCGGGATACTTCGATCGACCCGGTCGGCGCTTGCGTAGGCATGCGGGGATCGCGGGTGCAGGCGGTCGTCACGGAATTGCAGGGCGAGAAGGTCGATATCATCCCGTGGTCGCCGGATGCCGCCACCTTCATCGTCAACGCGCTGCAGCCGGCGGAAGTTGTCAAGGTCGTGCTCGACGAAGATTCCTCGCGGATCGAAGTCGTCGTGCCCGATGACCAGCTTTCCCTAGCAATCGGGCGGCGCGGCCAAAACGTCCGGCTGGCATCGCAGCTTACCGGCTGGGACATCGATATTTTGACGGAAGCGGAGGAGTCGGAGCGCCGCCAGAAGGAATTCGCCGAACGCACGAACGTCTTCATGAAAGCGCTGAACGTCGACGAAGTCGTTGGCCAGCTGCTTGCGTCGGAAGGATTCCGGTCGGTCGAGGAATTGGCTTTCGTGGAGCCTTCCGAGGTTGCCGCGATCGAGGGGTTCGATCAAGACACGGCCGCTGAAATTCAGTCCCGCGCCCATGATTATTTGGCAAAACTCGAGTCCGAACAGGACGCGCGGCGGCGAGAACTCGGCGTTTCCGACGACCTCAAGGAAGTGGCCGGGGTGACAACGGCGATGCTCGTCAAATTTGGCGAAAACGGGATCAAAACCGTCGAGGACCTCGCCGGCTGCGCGACCGACGATCTTGTTGGCTGGAGCGAACGCAAAGACGGCGAGACGACGAAGCACGCCGGCCTTCTCGACGGGTTCGAAATCTCGCGCGAGGAGGCGGAAACCCTCATTATGACCGCGCGGGTCAAGGCGGGGTGGATCGACGCCGTCCCTAACCCTGCAGCGGAAGACCACTTCGCGAACGAGACCGGTGACTAGCGTATCATTGCGGAAAAATTACCGACTTCTTGGATCAGATAATGCGATAAAACAAAGACATAGAGACCATGATCGCTTCGATGCGAAGCGATTGCTGTCGAGGAGGAATTCATTTGGCGAGACCCGGACTCCTCGACGCGGAAGGGTCCCCCGAGCGAACCTGCATCGTTACCCGGACGAAGGGTTTGCCGGAAGACATGATTCGCTTCGTTATGGGGCCGGGGGCGATCGTGGTGCCCGACCTCGGACGAAAATTGCCGGGACGCGGCGTTTGGGTGACGGCGCGGTCCGAGCATGTTGCGGAAGCTGTCAAACGGCAAGCTTTCTCCAGGTGTTTCAAGAAAAAGGCGGTGGCTTCGGAAAATTTGGCGGCCGAGATCGAGGCTCTGTTGACAAAGGATTGTCTCCAGGCTTTGTCGATGGCCAACAAAGCGGGGCTCGTCATCACCGGCTTTGCCAAGGCTGAAAAGGCGATTGCCTCGCGCGCCATCGCGGGGCTTGTTCATGCGGCGGATTGCGGCGCCGACGGAATGCGCAAACTCGGGCAAGGCCTGCGACGGTGCTATGGCAGTGACCAAGCGACACCGCGCGTAAAACTGTTTTCGTCCGGCCAATTGGATTTGGCATTGGGACGGGCAAATGTGATACATGCGGCTCTGATCGAAGGTCCGGCAGCTGAGGGTTTTTTGGGACGCTGCCGGAAGTTGGCGCTTTACCGGTCAGGATTGCCTGGGGTGGAAAGCCCGGACAGGCCGTCCGGACCGGAATTGAATGGAATTGAATGAAAATATAGAAATTGAGTTGCGTGCCGGGTGTCCGGCGCTAGAGCATATCCCGAAAAAGTTGCTCGACTTTTTCGATAAGGACATGCTCCAACTCTTTGAATTTGAGCGATTCCTTCCCGATCACATGGAATAACCTGATCGGGAAGCGCTCTAGAAACCGAATGGGCGCGGGCCCGGGAATGTAAGACTGATGAATGACACCAAGAAGCCTGGTGATACGACGCTGAGCGTCGCTCCGGCCAAAAGACTGTCCTTGAAGCGGCCTGTCGAGGCGGGCATCGTGCGCCAGAGCTTTTCGCACGGACGCTCGAAAGCGGTGGTCGTCGAGAAAGTGAAACGCCGGGCGATCGCGCCCGGGGAAACGCATCTGCCGCGCGATGCTGTTGTGGCGCCGCCGCCACCGGCGCCCGCCGCCACCCCAAAGCCGCGCCCGCAGCCAACCCAGGCTCAGCAGCAAGCGCCGCACCGGGCGTCATCCGGGGTTATTTTACGCTCGCTAACGGAAGAGGAACGTGACGCCCGCTCGCGCGCCCTGTCGGATGCCCGTGAACGCGAGGTAGAAGATCGTAAGCGTGCCGAGATCGAGGCCAAGATCCGCGAAGAGCGCGAGGCCCGCGAACGCGAAGAGCGTGCCGCAGCCGAAGCGCGCAAACGCGAGGAAGAGGCGCGCCGCGCGCAAGAGGCGGAAGCCAAGCGCCGCTCGGAAACCGAGGCCAAACGGCGTCTCGCCGGGGGCGAACCGGCGCCGGCTCCCCCGGCCCCTCCCGTACGCAGGGCACCGGCGGGCGTGACCATCGCTTCGGCCGCTCATTCTCCGGCACCGAGACCATCCTTGGCCGAGGAAGAGGACTCCCCGCATCTTGTTCGCCGCGCTGGCTTGCCGGTGAAGACTGCTCTTCCGCGCCCTATCCGGGGTGCCGAGCAAAAAAGCCGTGGCCGCCTGACGGTCGCCAATGTCACAGGGGAAGAAGAAGAACGCACAAGGTCCGTTGCCGCTTTTCGCCGCCGCGTTCAACGGCTCAAGGGCCATGTCAACGAGGTAAAGGAAAAGCTCACGCGCGAGGTGATCCTGCCCGAGATGATCACGATCCAGGAACTCGCCGGCCGGATGTCGGAGCGCGGCGTCGATGTCATCAAGCTTCTGATGAAGCAAGGCCAAATGGCGAAAATCACCGACGTCATCGACGCGGACACGGCGCAACTCATTGCCGAGGAACTCGGTCACACCGTGAAACGGGTCGCCGAAGCCGATGTCGAGGAAGGGCTCTTCGATGCGCCGGACACTGGCGATCTTGTGCCGCGCCCCCCGGTCGTAACGATCATGGGCCACGTCGATCACGGCAAGACCTCGCTGCTTGACGCGATCCGTCACGCCAATGTCGTTTCCAGCGAGGCGGGCGGCATCACCCAGCACATCGGCGCCTATCAGATCGTCGCGCCGAACGGCGCAAAGGTCACATTCATCGACACGCCCGGTCACGCGGCCTTCAGCGCGATGCGGGCGCGCGGCGCCAAGGTGACGGACATCGTCGTTCTTGTCGTCGCCGCCGACGATGGCGTCATGCCGCAGACGGCGGAAGCGATCGCGCATGCGCGCGCCGCCAATGTCCCGATGATCGTGGCGATCAACAAAATCGACAAGCCCGGCGCCAAACCCGAGCGCGTGCGTAGCGAATTGCTGCAACATGAGGTGCAGGTCGAAAGCCTCGGCGGCGAGACGCTCGAAGTCGAAGTTTCGGCGACCAAGAACATCAATCTCGACAAATTGCTCGATCTGATCTGCTTGCAGGCCGAACTGCTCGATCTCCGGGCCAATCCGGCGCGGCCCGCCGAAGGCACGGTCATCGAGGCGCGTCTCGACAAGGGCCGCGGACCCGTGGCGACGGTGCTGGTGCAGCGTGGCACGCTCAAAGTCGGCGATGTTATTGTCGGCGGTTCTCAATGGGGCCGGGTGCGGGCGCTTCTCGGCGACAAGGGCGAAACGAGGATCGATGCCGGTCCCTCGACTCCGGTCGAAATTCTGGGCTTTTCCGGTTCGCCCGAAGCAGGCGATCGCGTTGCCGTCGTCGAGACCGAAACAAGAGCGCGGGAAATCACCGAATA
This sequence comes from Beijerinckiaceae bacterium, assembly GCA_006514895.1. Classification (GTDB taxonomy): domain Bacteria; phylum Pseudomonadota; class Alphaproteobacteria; order Rhizobiales; family Beijerinckiaceae; genus Methylocapsa. The sequence goes on along the minus strand of VDMG01000263.1, from coordinate 25,106 downwards.
TCGTGAGAGACAAAAGCGCGACAAGGCCGCCGCGCGGGGCAATTTGGCACGCGGATCGCTCTCGGATATGATGACCCAGTTGAAAACAGCGGGCCGCAAGGAATTCCCGCTTGTCATCAAGGGCGATGTTCAAGGTTCGGTCGAGGCGATCGTCGCAACGCTGGAAAAACTCAATACGGAGGAAGTCGCGGCCCGCGTGATCCATGCCGGCGCCGGCGGCATCACCGAATCCGACATAACCTTGGCCGAAGCCTCGGGGGCAGCGGTGATCGGCTTCAATGTGCGCGCCCACAAGGAAGCCCGGGCTCTTGCCGATCAGTTGGGCATCGAAATCCGCTATTATAATATTATCTACAATCTCGTCGATGATGTGAAGGCGGCGATGTCCGGGCTCCTGGCGCCGACATTGCGCGAGGAAATGCTGGGCAATGCCGAAATCCTGGAAGTCTTCACGATTTCCAAGGTCGGCAAGGTCGCAGGCTGCCGCGTCACGGACGGCACGGTTCAGCGCGGCGCCAATGTGCGGCTTATCCGCGACAATGTGGTGGTGCATGAAGGCAAGCTCTCGACGCTCAAGCGCTTCAAGGACGAGGTCAAGGAAGTGCAAGCCGGGCAGGAATGCGGCATGGCTTTCGAGAATTACCAGGACATGCGGATCGGCGATGTCATCGAATGCTATACTGTGCGGGAGATCAAGCGCTCGCTGTGAACTCAGGGATTGAAACTGAATTAGCAGCTGGACCAGATCCTTTCGAACGGTTGATCGCGGCTTAAGGCGCCGAACCAGCCGAGCGGCAAGATACGCCGGAGCCCCATGTCCAGAGTTCATCATCAGCAAGGCGGCGAGCCATCGCAGCGGATGCTGCGCGTGGCCGAATTGATCCGCCACACCGTGTCCGAGCTTCTCGTCAGATCAGTGATCGGCGAGCCTCTTCTCGAAGGCCAGGCCGTGACGATTCCGGAAGTCCGCATGAGCCCCGATTTGAAGCTCGCCACGATTTATATCATGCCGCTCGGCGGCAAGAACATCACCGGCGTTTTGGCGGCTCTCGACCGGCACAGGAAATTCCTGCGCGGCGAAATTGCCAGGCGCATCAATCTGAGATTCGCGCCCGACATTCGCTTCAAGGCCGACCGGAGCTTCGACTATGGCGCCAAGATCGACGCCTTGCTTGAATTGCCTGAAGTGAAACGCGACTTGGACAAAAAACAGGAAAAGCCAGAATGACAGATCGCGCGTCGACGCGCACAGAGGTTCACGGCTGGGTCGTGCTTGACAAACCGGCCGGCATGAACTCAACGAAGGCCGTGTCCCGGTTGAAACGGATATTCAACGCCAAAAAGGCAGGACATGCCGGCACGTTGGACCCTCTCGCCACTGGCGTTTTGCCAGTTGCCTTTGGCGAGGCGACAAAAACCGTGCCTTTCGTTCAAGACGGCAAAAAGGCCTATCGCTTTTCGGTGCGCTGGGGGGCTGAAACAGACACCGACGATGCCGATGGCAACGTTGCCGCTCAATCTGATGCGCGGCCGGCGGAAGCCGAGATTCGCGCACTGTTGCCGGGTTTCATCGGGACGGTCCTGCAACTGCCGCCTTCCTACTCGGCGATCAAGATCAATGGCGAGCGCGCGTATGATCTCGCGCGCGAGGGTGCGGCGCCGGTTTTGTCGCCGCGCGCGGTGACAATCCACGCCCTCGATCTCATAAGCACCGGGCAAGACGAGGCAGTATTCGAAACCCGCTGCGGCAAGGGAACCTATGTCCGCGCGATCGCCCGCGATCTCGGCAGGAGCCTTGGCTGTTACGGCCATATCAGCGCCTTGCGGCGCACGCGCGTCGGCCCATTCTACGAAATGGATGCGGTGACTTTAGCGGAGTTGGAGGATCCCGTCTCCAGCATGGAGGCCTTGCGGCGGGTCGAGGCAGGGCTCATGGAAGTGCCGCGCGTCGTGGTCGATTCCAGCGCCGCGGCCAAACTCCGGCGCGGTCAACCATTGCTGTTGCGCGGCCGTGACGCGCCCTTCGATGGCTCCGCCTATGCCGCGTGCGGCGGCGTGGTCGTCGCCATTGGCGCGGTCGAGAAGGGGGAGTTGATACCAGGCCGCGTCTTCAATCTCCCTTTTTAAAGCGCCTTCAAGATCCATCCTCGCCAAGCAGGGCATTAAGCTTTGCGCGCTCGGCTTCGGATAAGAGATTTGCCGGAACAAGACTCTTTTGCCGCCGCCGGGCGATAAAGATAATGCAGCCGCCCACAAGAAGCACGAGGAATGGCGCCCCCCAAAGCAGCCAGGTTTCAGGCTTGAACGGCGGCTTCAGCAATATGAAATCGCCGTAGCGGCGAACGAGATAGGCACGAATCTGATCGTCGCTATCGCCTGCCTGAAGCCGTTCGCGCACGAGCAGACGCAAATCGCGGGCAAGGTCCGCGTTGGATTCGTCAATCGATTCGTTCTGGCAAACCATGCAGCGCAATTGGGCGGAGAGCGCGCGGGCCCTTGCCTCCAGCCTTTGGTCCGTCATGATTTCATCGGGCTGAACTGCCCGTGCCGTAAGCGGCGTCAGAACCAACAGACACGCCAAGATAATATTGCGTGCGGAAATCATCATCATTCCGCCGGTTGCGGGCTCGGAACTTGTGCTTTTCGGGCTCGGCGCGCGATGCCGACTCTAAAACTCCGGTCGCTGAGCGACAGACATCCGCCGAAGGCCATAACCAAAGCGCCGATCCAGATCAAAGAAACAAGCGGCTTCCAAAAGATCCTTGCATTGACCACGCCATTGGCGGCGACGTCGGCGATGCTCATATAGACCTGGCCAAAGCCAAGCGTCGCGATGCCTGCCTCGGATCTATTCATGCCGCGGGCCGGATAGAAGCGCGTCGCGGGTTCGATCGTGGCGACCACCGCTCCCTTGGCGCCTATGACCGTGCGCCCAACGAGCTCGGAATAGTTCGGGCCGTTGCCCGGCACGACGCTCTCGAAGGTCAGTTCGTATGGGCCGATTTCGACCCTTTCGCCAGGCTTCAACGAAATAATCTTTTCGGCACCCCAGCCGGTCGCGGCTAGGCCAAGTAAGGTCACTCCGAGCCCCGCATGCGCGAAAGCCGTTCCGAAGGCGTGGCGCGGCAAACACCGTACACGTTGGCTCACAATGCTAGCGGAAATATCGCCACCGAAAAGACGCCTGCCGAGATCGACGAAAGAGCCGGCGAGCACGTAAAGGGCGACGCCCGAGAGGATCACGCTGACGGCGGGCCCGCCGCGCCATGCCGCAAGAAGTGCCATGAAGATGAGCCCGGCCCCAAAGGCCACAGTGAGCCTTTGCGCGACCCCAGCGAGATCGCCGCGTTTCCACGGCAGCAACTGGCCAAAAGGCATCAGGATAAACAGAGGGATGAACAAGGGCACGAAGGTCAGATTGAAGAACGGCGCGCCAACCGAGATTTTCTCTCCCGTAACGGCTTCGAGCGCCAGCGGATAGAGCGTCCCGATGAAAACCGTGGCGCAACAGGTCGTCAAAAGCAGATTGTTGAGGACGAGCGCGCCCTCCCGCGAGACCGGCGCGAAGAGACCGCCTTGTTTCAGGCCGCCCGCGCGCAAGGCAAAGAGTGCAAAGGATCCGCCGATAAAGATCACCAGAATAAGGAGAATGAAGACCCCTCGCGTTGGGTCGCTCGCGAAAGCATGGACGGAGGTCAATACGCCGGAGCGAACCAGGAACGTTCCGACAAGCGACAGGGAGAAAGCGAGGATCGAAAGGAAGATCGTCCAGATTTTGAGGGCTTCCCGCTTTTCCATCACCGCCGTGCAATGCAGCAGCGCGGTGGCGGCGAGCCACGGCATCAGCGAGGCATTCTCGACCGGGTCCCAGAACCAGAAGCCGCCCCAGCCAAGCGTGTAATAGGCCCAATAGGAACCCATCGCTATGCCGAGCGTCAAGGAAATCCAGGCGATCAGCGTCCATGGCCGCACGAAACGCGCGAACACCGCATCGATCCGCCCCGAAATCAAGGCCGCCGCCGCGAACGAGTAGGTGATCGAAAGCCCGACATAGCCAAGATAAAGCAGCGGCGGATGGATGGCGAGACCCGGGTCCTGAAGGAGCGGGTTCAAATCATTGCCTTCCGCCGGCGCCTCGGCAAGCCTCGCGAAGGGATTGGACGTCAGCAGAATGAACAGAAGAAACGCGGCCGCGATCCAGGATTGCACGGCCAGCACATTCGCGCGCAAATCTTGTGGCATGGATCGCGAAAACAAGGCGACCGCCGCCGCGAACAGCGAAAGAACGAGCACCCACAAAAGCATCGAGCCTTCATGATTGCCCCAAACGCCGGTGATTTTGTAGATCAAAGGTTTGGCGGAATGAGAGTTTTCGACAACATTGACGAGCGAGAAATCCGAGACGACATGGGCAGTGGTCAAGGCGACATAGGCGTAGGCCACAAGGCCAAATCCCATTAGCGCAACTGGCGGCGCGACGGCCATGAGCCGCCGGTCGCGCGCGATGCTTCCCCATACCGGCAATATTGAATTCACGAGCGCGAGCGCCAAAGCCAAGACAAGGGCGTAATGCCCGGTTTCGACAATCATACGCGCCTCTTTCGCAGAATCTTAATGTGGGCTCTCACTGGCACGTCCTCATTTGCCTATGCTTGCCGCTTCCGCGCCCTCACGCCAAAGCCCTTGCTTTTTCAGGGCATCGGCGACCTCGCGCGGCATGTAACGTTCGTCATGTTTGGCGAGGATGCTGTCTGCGTGAAAAATTTTGTCCTTACCCAGCGTGCCTTCGGCGACAACGCCCTGCCCTTCACGGAAAAGATCGGGCAACACGCCGCTATACGTCACCTCAACCTCTTGCTTTGTATCGGTGACGGCAAAGCGCATCGTGCTCTCGCCCTCGCGCACAAGGGAGCCTTGCTTCACAAGCCCCCCGATGCGCAGCCTTTGGCCTTCATGCAGGGTCTTTTGCGCAAGCTCGCTTGGCCCGTAGAAAAAGACGATATTGTCGCGCAACGCTAAGAGGACGAGTCCCAGGGCCAGGCCGAGCGCGGCGAGCGCGGAGGCGATCAGAACGAGACGGCGTTTTCTCCGCGTCATGATCAAGATTAGCCTTCCAGCCCAAGTTCGCGCGCGAGTGCCTCGATGCGCGCGATGGCGTTTGGATCGCCCGCGAGATTGCGTTTTGCGTCGATGAGCGCCGCACGGGCCTTATCGGTTTCATGCAAGACCATATAGGAGCGAACCAGGCGAAGCCAGCCTTCGAGATCCTGCCCGTTCTGAGCCAGGCGCGAGGCAAGCCCATCGACCATGCCGCGAATGGCACTCAACCGCCCGGCTTCGGGCAACGCCTCGATCGTGGCCGCCAAGCGATCTTGCGATTCCCCAGGCTCGCCACCGAGGGCGGCTATTCTTTTGCGCAGTACTTGCGCCCAAGTCGCGTCTTGAGGCGCTTCGGCGACGAGTTTACCCCAAATCTCCCTTGCGCGGGCCTTGTCCCCTTCTTGCTCGGCGGCAAGACCGAGAAAAAAGCGAGGCTTGGCGGCCGAGGGATCTTTCGCCGCCGCCGCATCGAACGATTGTTTCGCTTCCGCCGTCACCACGCCATTGGCGGCACTCACCAGGGCTTCCCCGTAAAGCGCATTCCGCTCAGCGGTCGCGCCAAGCAGGCGCAATGCCTCGCGCGCGGCAAGGACGGCATCATCGGCGCGGCCCATGTGGAGATAAACCGGCGCCAAAACCTCATAGCCGCGTCCATCATCGGGATGTTGCGCAAGATGCGCTTCGATCTTTGCGACCGCGACGGCCAAGTCCATATGCGCCGGCGAAGTTTGGAGCCGCGCCGCAAACGGCGCATCGGGCAACTCCGGATGGCCTATAATTGCATAGAGGGACATCGAAAGCGCAGGAACAAAAATCAAAACAGCTACGGAGGCCAGCCAGACTCTCTTTGGGGATGCCGCCGGCGCTGGTTCAACCGGGGCTTCCGCCGCTGCCATTAGGTGGCGGGCCGCTTCGGCCTTAGCGGCTTGTGCATCTTCGGGCGCCACCAGGCTTTGCGCTTCGTCCCGTTCAATCCCGGCGAGTTGGGCCTTGTACAATGCGACGCCGATCTCGTCGCGCCCCGCCCGGCGCGGGGTTTTCGCAAGCGGCCATAGGACGCTGATCACCGCGGCGGCGGTGAGTAAGGCGAAAATCAACCACAACATAGAGCCTTAATAGTGATTGCGAGGGCTCTTGCAAGGCTCATCGGGTCACAAAATCGGCCGGTACGGATTGAATCTCATGCTAGAGGAAGCCGTAAATCCGCGCGCAAGCCGCCATTTGGTCTATCTTCCAGGGTCAAGGCGCCGCCATAGAGCGACGCCAGATCGGCAACGATGGAAAGCCCGAGACCCGAGCCTGGTTTTGTCTCATCAAGGCGTTTGCCGCGTGACAGCGCGGCCTGGCGCAGCTCGGGAGCAAGTCCAGGCCCATCGTCATCGATGGTGACGTGAAAAAAACGCCGCTCCGAGAGGTTGCGCCAGGGCTCCGGCCGAATGGTGATCGTAACCGCGTGGCGCGCCCATTTGCCCGCGTTATCGACGAGATTACCAACCATCTCCTCGAAATCCGGACGCTCCCCATGAAAGCGAATGGTCCCCGGCCCCGCGAGAGTAAAGCCGATTGCCCGCTCCGAATAGATTTTTTCGAAAGTGCGGACCAAGGCTTCAGTGGCCGGCGCAACTTCGGTGACGCCCCCGAGTGTCCGCGCCCGGACCGCGACGCGGGCACGATTAAGATAGTAGGTAACCTGATCACGCATGATCGCCACCTGCTCCTTCACCTTCGCCGCGAGCGGGCTCTGATCGACCGCCGCCTCGTTGAAAATAACGCTGAGCGGCGTTTTCAGGGCATGGGCGAGATTGCCGACTTGGGTGCGAGCGCGCTCCACCACGTCGCGATTGGCGTCTATCAACAGATTGAGTTCGCTGCCAAGCGGCGCGAGATCCTGCGGAAAATCGCCTTCGATTTTCTCGGCTTCGCCGCGTCTGATCGCGGCAACCCCTTCCTGCAATTGCCAAAGCGGTTTCAAACCATAGCGAAGCTGTGCCGCGGAGGAGACAACGAGCGCAAGCGCGAGAGCCGCGAAGGTGAGCACGAGATCAAATTCGAAACGGGAGATTTGCGCATCGATTTCCTCCGTCGTCGCGGCAACTTGAACGAGATAAATGCCCTGATCTCCTACATCGATGATGTGTTCGGCCATTCGCAAAATCCGGTCGTCGGGCCCTTTCGCAAAGCCTCGGCGGGCACCCCCGGCACCAGCCGCCACGCCAAAATCGGATAGCCGTGGAAGCTTTGCCGCAAACAGCGAGCGCGAACTTCTAATCTCGGGCTTCGGCATATCCAAGCGCGTGAGCTGCCAATACCAGCCGGACAAGGGTATTTCGAATTGCGGTTCGCCAAGCTGGCCTGGCGCCGTGCGGCTATCTTCTCCGGGCGTTGCGATATCGGCGACAAGCTCATGCAAATATACACTGAGGCGCTCGTCAAAATTGGCCACGGCCGTGCGCCGGTAAATCGTCGAGAGAACGAGCCCGGCGGCGAGAAGGATGGCAAAGCTCAACAGCGCGGCGGAAAAGAAAAGCCGTTTCGCGATTGAGCGTGGCCTTTGCCGTACAGAGACGCCGTCACGCCACGCCAGGCCGGACTGCCGCTTTTCCTCTTCGCCGTTTTGCATCAGCCGCCGCCGGCAAAATGTCCGCTAGAGCACGATCTGCAGAAAAGTTGCAGACTTTGTTGATAAGATCATATGAGAAAACAAACTGATAGACCCCTAAGCGATTCAACTCGAAACGCTCGTGGCGTTGCCGGAACTCATCCATACCGGCTCTCATGGAACCACCGATTTTTCCAATTTATCCGGCTTGCCAGTGAAAAGGCCAGTTTTGCCATGGCATCAACTTCTGACGGAAGGATCGGGCCGTCCCGGCTTGGTGCCCTTATCAGCTGTTTCCGGCATCGCCAATATATAGCCAAGCCCGCGCACGGTCTGGATCACTTCAACTCCGAGTTTCTTGCGCAAACGACCGACGAAAACCTCGATTGTATTGGAATCGCGGTCAAAATCTTGCTCGTAGAGATGCTCGACGATCTCGCCGCGCGACACGACGCGCCCGGCATGGTGCATCAAGTAAGACAGTAGCCGGTACTCGTGCGAGGTAAGCTTGACAGGGCTCCCATCGACGGAGACCCGGCCCATGCGCGCATCGAGGTACACCGGGCCGCAATGAAATTCACTCGTCGCATGACCAGCGGCGCGCCGCAGCAGAGCGCGCAGCCGGGCAAGGATTTCCTCGATATGGAAGGGTTTGGCGACGTAGTCGTCGGCCCCGGCGTCGAAGCCCTGAACCTTGTCGCTCCAGCGATCGCGTGCGGTCAAAATCAGGACCGGCATTGCGCGCCCCGCACGGCGCCATTCGCTGAGCACGGAAACTCCGTCCTTTTTGGGCAAACCCAAATCCAGAACGACGGCATCGTAAGGCTCGGTGTCACCTAAAAACCACCCTTCTTCACCGTCGAAGGCACGGTCGACAGCATAGCCTGCTTGTGAAAGCGCCGAGACAATCTGACGATTGAGGTCCTTGTCATCCTCGACGACGAGCAGCCGCACGCTTCAATTCCTCGTTGCAAAGGCAATGTGTCACGTGAAACACGGTCATTTCGCCGGCCAAAAATGCGGCAAAACGGAAAGCTGGGACTCCACCATATTGCCAAGCCAACGCCGTTCAATGTTCATTCTTCGAACCAATCGCCTGACCCGTTTTGGCGTCTATAAAAACGTGAATGACGTGGCCGTCGTGGCCCAAGAGGCTTAGCTCATAGACGAGTTCCTCGTTCCAGCGGCAAAGCTTGATCCCGATCATCTCCGCCTGTAACCGGCCCGCCGCGCTCCTAATCGCATGAAATGGCTCGAAAAGCCCGTGCGCGAGGATTTTGTCACGCGTCTCGGCAGTGGAAAAACAGACGCGCTCCTCTGGTTCCGTCCGCGCGGCGACAGCGGAGCCCAGATATGCCGAGACAACGGCCAAAACGAAGAAAATCATGTTTCAAAGCTGGCGCGGCAACAATGAATGGTCCATGAATATTCGAAGGATGCGCAAATTTTTTCGAATCATTTCACAAGCGAAGGCTTTTTTGTCTGCCCGGCGCGTGGCTTTGGGCACAATACTGGCCTGCCTGTCCGGCATAGTTTTGACAGTGCCGGCGGTTGCCTTGGTGGGTCCGGCTCGGCTCGCCCCTGAGTTCGCGCCCTACGCCGTTATGGTATTGGACAGTAGCGACGGAAGCTATTGTACCGCGAGCGTTATCGCTCCAGACGTCGTCCTGACCGCCGCCCATTGCGTCTCCGGCCGTTCAGAGACGCGGGTTTTTTTTCGAGACGGAGAAGGCAAGCTGGTTTTTCTCGTTGCCTGTTGGATGGCCTGGATCCTGGCCTCGGCGCTGCTCGCCCTGCTGGCGATCCGTTTTGGTCGCATCCGCCCGCGCGTCGGTATCCAAGCCGGCCTGAGCTTGGTCCTCTTTGGCAGCGCTTTAGCCTATTATCTTTGGTCGGACGTTGCCGCAAGGCTAGTTTTTTTTGATGTCGCGGCGATTGCCGTTAACCCCGGGTATAGGCCCAACACCGGGCAGGATACGGCTTCCATCGATCTCGCGCTTGTGCAACTCAGGAGGCCCCTTCCCTCTTCATTTAAACCAGTCGAACTTCAGCAGAATATTCCTGTCGAGACAGGGCAGCCGTTGCGGATCGTGGGTTTTGGTCATACGGATGAGGAAGAGCGCGGCACGTCAGGCGTCTTGCGGACCGCCGTCCTGGCCGTAAGCGGACCCAAATCGCCAGTTCTCGTACGGCTGACCGACCCGTATGGCACTGGGCTTGGCGGCTGCACGGGCGATTCTGGAGCACCGGTCTTCGTTGTTGGCCAACCGGCGCTGGTGGCCGTGGCGATAAGAGCCAAGGGCAACGATGGATATGCTTGCGGCGCTGTCACCGAGGCGGTGCTGGCCGGGCCGCAACTGCCGTGGATCGGCAAAATCCTGCAAGCATGGGGAGCAACGGCAAGCGTGGCACAATGACCGTTGGAGCCTGAACCGCAGAAAAGTTAACGCAGCGCTTTCTTGATTTCCGGTAAAATCGTTTCCCGATAGGAGTCCTCCGTGACCGGCCCGACAAAACGATAGGCAATGGTGCCGTCTCCCTTGACGATGAAGGTTTCCGGCACGCCATAGACCCCCCAGTCGATCGCGGTCCGCCCCTTGCGGTCAGCGCCGATTCGCGCAAAAGGGTCGCCCCCCTCGGCCAGAAAGCGCTTTATGCTCTGAGGATCGTCCTTATAGGCAAGCCCGAGCACACGCACGCCCGCGCTCGTAACCAGCGGGTCCGCCGAAAGTCGCATGATCAGCTCATGTTCCTGGTGGCAAGGCACGCACCAGGAAGCAAAGACATTCACGAGCGTCACTTTGCCTTGGCGGAGATCCGCGTCGGAAAATCCTTGTTTGTCCGGCAGCCCCTCGACCGGCGGCAAGACAAAGGCCGGAACTTGCCGCCCGATAAGGGCCGACGGTAAAAGCGAGGCATCGCCCGAATAGAGCCGGACGAGGAAAAGCGCCACGAGCGCCGCAAAAAAAAACAAGGGTAGAAAAATCAACAGCGGCCGCGGCGCGGCATTTTTATCCGTTTCTGGCCGTGGCGCGCTCGTCGGCATCTTAGCTCTCCGGGTCCGGATTTCGCGGAGCATCCAAGGCTTGGTCCTTCTCCTGCGCGGCAAGTGACAAAAGCGCCCGCTTCAAGTTCAGGTAATCGGTTATGATCGTCACAACCATTGCCGCCACGATCGCCAAGGCAAGGACGTAGGCCGCGATTACGAAGCCAAAATGCGGGTCATGGCTCATAAGCAGCGTTCCATGCGCGGGGCGCGCTCGCCGCGCTTTGTTCCTCCGCATCCGCCGCTAGGATCGACAGTCGGCGCAAGCGCCTGCGGAGGATCTCGTTGCGGATCGCCATGAGATAGAGTGTGGCGAAGAGAAAGGTGAAGGCGAGCGCCATCACGACGAGAGGCCATAGCATAGAGGGCGCGATCGCGGGACCGCCAAGGCGGAACACCGAGGCCGGTTGGTGCAAGGTGTTCCACCAATCGACGGAAAATTTGATGATCGGAATGTTGACCGCGCCAACCAAGGTGAAAATCGCCGTCGCGCGCGCCGCCTTGCCAGGGTCCTCGATCGTTCGCCACAAAGCCACGAGGCCAAGATAGATCGAGAAAAGCACGAGAACCGAGGTTAGCCGCGCATCCCAGACCCACCAAGCGCCCCACATGGGCTTGCCCCAGAGCGAGCCGGTGCCAAGGCAGAGCAAGGTGAAGCAGGCGCCAAGCGGTGCCGCCGCCTTTTGCGCCGCGTCGGCGAGAGGATGGCGCCACACGAGCGTGCCGAGCGCCGCCGACGTCATGACAAGATAGATCATCATGGCAAGCCAGGCGGCCGGCACATGCAAATACATGATCCGGACCGTCTCGCCCTGCTGATAATCGGGAGGCGCGACAAAGAAAGCGAGATAAAGGCCAATGCCCAAAAGCAGCGCCGTCAGCGTTGCCAACAAAGGGACGAGAACACGGGCAAGCCGCAGAAAATGGGTGGGACCGGCGTAGTTGAGCATGGATTTCATCTATGTCCGCGCATGCCCAAATGCAAATCCCGAAGGCGAACCCTCGCGCTCCGGCCGAACGCCCCGAAGTAGGAGCAACTTGCCGCTTTACGTGAAATCGGGGGCGGCGCAAGCTGGCCGAACCTGACGCCAGGCGGCGAACGAAATTGGTCGCGGCCAGATCAGCATTCTCGGCCATAGAGGAGCGCGGCACGGCTTCCCCGCGCTCCCGAGTGATCAGCGATTAGGCGGCAACCTTGTCGCATTCCGCGGCGCAGGCCTTGCACGAGTCGCCGCAGGCTTTGCATTCGGCGACCTTAGGAAATTTTTCGCATTCTTTCTGGCAGTCCCTGCAAACCATCGCGACCACTTTGGCTAAATGGCCGGTATGCTCTGAATTGACCGCTGCCAGTGCCGCCAGCGCGCCGCAGGCGTTGACAAGTTGGAAGGCCGAGTCGGCGCAATCCGACATGCTCGTGTCCTTCATCTTATACATGGCGAGGCAATGCCGGAGACAATCGTTGCCCGTCGCGACGCAATGCGCGGTGGCTTCCTCAAGGGCCTTGTATTTCGGTGGATGCATATCTGGCTCTTCGCCCATTTGCGCAAAGGCCGGTGAAGCCGAGGCTGCCGCAGCGAGGGTGCCAGCGACGGCAATAAATTCACGACGGTCCATGAGTGTTCCTCCTTCAAGTTTATATCCCGCCGGCACCACCTAACTTCTGGAGATGAACGGCTTTGGGTCCTAGACCATATAGAACGCTCACCGAAGTTGATCTATGACAGCAGGACTGTTCTTTTTTTAATTTATCGAGTTCGAGCAGAGTCTATAAATTCTATAGAGTTACGTTTCTCCGGAACTCGGCTAGCCATGCGTTTTCTGGTAATCCTTGATGTCCGAAAAGACGATGTCCTGCCATCTTTCCTGCTCATATTTCAGGTCGAAGGCAGAGGCGGCCATGAAGACCGGCGCACCGTCGAGGTCGCGCGCCATCGACGCCGGATGCGCATGAATAAATCTATCCACCTCGCCCGGATTTTTTGTGTCAATCCAGCGGGCGAATTCGAACCGGCTCGTCTCGAAACTTACGCTTAAGCCATATTCCGCATTCAGCCGCCCGGCGAGGACGTCGAGCTGCAATGCGCCGACGACACCCGCGATCGCGCCTGACCCGTCATTCGGCAAAAACAGCTGGACAACGCCTTCCTCGGCCATTTGCCCCAGAGCCTCGCGCAGCTTCTTCGCTTTCATGGCATCGCCGGTCTTGACACGGCGAAGGATCTCGGGCGCGAAACTTGGGACCCCGCGAAAGATGAGATCCTCACCTTCCGTCAGAGTGTCTCCGATGCGCAAGGTGCCGTGGTTTGGAATGCCGACGACATCGCCCGCATATGCCTCCTCGGCGAGTTGACGGTCCTGCGCGAAGAAAAATTGCGGCGCGTTGAGCGCTATCGTCTTGCCCCTGCGCACGAGTCTGGCCTTCATGCCTCGCGTCAATCGGCCAGAACAGATGCGCAGAAAAGCGATCCTGTCGCGATGATTTGGATCCATGTTCGCTTGGATCTTGAACACGAAGCCGGTCATTTTTTCTTCGCGCGCATCGACTGTGCGCGAGACGGCCTGAAGCCCTCGCGGCGGCGGCGAAAAATCCCTGAGTGCGTCGATAACATCGCGCACGCCGAAATTGCGCAACGCACTGCCGAAGAAGACCGGCGTCAAATGACCTTGCAAATATGACTGACGATCGAAAGCTTTGAGAGCACCCCGGGCGAGCTCGATCTCGCCGCGTGCCCGCGCGAAATCCGCTTCGTTCAGGAGGCCCGCGATGAAGGGATCGCCGGGACCCTCGACCGGCACGGGCTCGCTGTCGCGGTCGAGCTGCCGCACGAGATTACGCCGCAATTCAAAAGTGCCCGCGAAGGCACGGCCCCGGCCGAGCGGCCAGGTCATCGGGGCAACATCAAGAGCGAGCGTCTTTTCGATGTCGTCCAGGAGATCGAACGGGTCCCTCGTCTCGCGATCGAGCTTGTTGATGAACGTCAGGATGGGGATATCGCGCAGGCGGCAGACTTCGAAGAGTTTTCGCGTGCGCGCCTCGATGCCTTTCGCGGCGTCGATCACCATGATCGCCGAATCGACCGCAGTCAGCGTGCGGTAGGTGTCTTCCGAAAAATCTTCGTGGCCCGGCGTATCGAGGAGATTAAACACGCAACCACGATATTCAAAGGTCATCACCGAGGTGACGACTGAAATCCCGCGCTCGCGTTCGATTCCCATCCAATCCGAGCGGGTCTGCCGCCGGTTCGCCTTGGCGCGAACCTCGCCCGCGAGCTGGATCGCGCCTCCAAAAAGCAGGAGCTTTTCGGTGAGCGTGGTCTTGCCCGCATCGGGGTGGGAAATAATGGCAAAGGTTCGCCGCCGGGCGACCGGATCGAGAGCGTTCATGCCGATGCTTCGCCGCAAGAGGAAGGAAATGTCAACCGCGGGGCCGGTGCAAAGCGATTATTCAGCGGCGGAGCGTTCCTGAGCCTGGTGAATTGGGGGAACCTCATTTTCCGGCTGCCGTTGCTGTTTGTTTCTATTGTGATCCCGCGCGATCAGCGTGTAGATCGCCGGCGTCACGAAAAGCGTAAAAATCGTGCCGATGCTCATCCCCGCCCCGATGACGATTCCGATCGCGAAGCGGCTTTGCGCGCCGGCGCCCTCGGCGACGATCAAGGGAATCATCCCGGCCACCATGGCGGCCATGGTCATGAGGATCGGGCGCAGTCGCACGGAGGCGGCATGTTCGATCGCCTCGCGGCGGCCAAAACCTTCCTGATCCTGAAGCCTGTTGGCGAATTCCACCATCAGGATTCCGTGTTTGGAGATGAGGCCGATCAGCGTGACGAGGCCGATCTGCGAATAAATATTCATGCTCGCCGCGCCAACCACGCCGAGGATGTTCAAAGGCAAAAGCGCGCCAAACATCGATGTCGGCAGCGCGATGAGAATAATGAGGGGGTCGCGGAAGCTTTCGAATTGGGCGGCAAGCACGAGAAAAATCACGATGAGCGCGAAGATGAAAGTGATAACGAGCGTATTGCCTTCCTGGACGAACTGACGGCTCTCTCCTTGAAAATCGACGCTATAGCCCTCCGGTAAAAGCTGCTTTGCTTTCTGTTGCAGGAAACCGATGGCCTCGCCAAGGGTATGTCCGGGAAACGGCACGCCTTGCAATGTCGCCGCATTCAATTGCTGGAAGGTCGGCAGTCCATTCGGCTGTACGCTCGTCGAGAGGCTCGCGACCGTCGCGAGCGAAACTAAAGCGCCGGAGCTGGTACGTAGCTGATAGCGGGTCAGCCAATCTGGCGTGAGCCGGAAATCCCTCGGCGCCTGCGGGATGACTTGATAGCTGCGGCTGTTGAGGCTGAAACGGTTGACATAATTGCCGCCGAGCAATGTGGCGAGCGAGGAGCCAATATCCTGCATGCGGATACCGAGCCGGTTCGCCTTGTCCGCATCGATCTTGAAATCGATTTGCGGCATATCGAATTTGAGATCGCTGTTGGCGAAGAGAAACAGTCCGCTGTCGCGTGCCGCTGTCTCGAGCTCGGCCATGACATCCACGAGCTGACGGTAACTGGCGATCGTGCGGATCACGAATTGAACGGGAGGTCCGCCTGTTGAGCCCGGCAGCGAAGATGGCCCGAAGGCCAGGATGTCGGCTCCCGTGACTTGGGCGAGTTTCGGTTGCAGCGCCTGCATGATCGCTTTTTGACTGCGCTTGCGCTCGCCCCAAGGCTGCAGCAGGAGACCGCCAAAGCCCTGATGCACGCCAACCGATCCGTTGATCATGAACACATGGTCCCTTTCGGGGACATCGCTGGCAGCCGCTTCCACCTGCGCCGTCGCCTTTTCCAAGTAATCGAGGTTGGCGTATTGAGGTGTCTTTATATTAGCAAAAACGATACCCTGATCCTCTTCTGGCGCTAGCTCATTCGGTGTAGAGGCAAACATCACGGCCGTTATCGCCAAGACGCCAATGAGGATCAGAACAGTCACGGCGCGAAAATTAAGGGTCTTACGAAGCCGCCGTTGATAACGCTGACGCAGCCCATCGAACACCCGGTCGAGGAAAGCCGGGAACCCGCGCGCTTCGGCACGGGGCGGTTTCAGAAGGCGCGAACACATCATCGGTGACAAAGTGAGCGCGACAATCCCGGAAACAACGACCGAGCCGGCCAGAGTGAACGCGAATTCCCGAAACAGCGAGCCGGTCAAACCGGAAACAAAGCCGATGGGCGCATAGACGGCGGCGAGCGTGATCGTCATCGCAATCACGGGAGCGGTGATCTCGCGCGCTCCTTGCAGGGCCGCATCGCGCGGGGGCATCCCTTCTTCCATGTGGCGGTATATATTTTCTACGACGACGATCGCGTCATCCACGACGAGACCGATCGCCAGCACAAGCGCAAGCAAGGTCAGGAGGTTGAGCGAATAGCCGAGCGAGAAAAGAACGGTCATCACGCCGACGAGGGAAAGCGGAATGGTCACGATCGGGATGATCGTCGAGCGCAAATTCCCAAGGAACAGGAAAATCACCACGATGACGATGATGGCCGCTTCACCGAGCGTCTTTTCGACCTCCCAAATCGAGGCACGGATGAACTTCGTGGCGTCATAAGCGATGGAGGCATTGAGGCCGACGGGAAGCTGCGACTGGAGTTCTGGAAAAGCCTTGCGGACCTCATCGATCACATTGAGCGGGTTCGCCGTCGGCGTCGCGAAAATGCCGATAAAGACCGCTTTCATTCCATCGAAGGAGGAAGACGAATCGACCGATTCCGGGCCGAGTTCGATATCGGCTATGTCGCCGAGCCTGATCAAAGCGTCGCCATGTGCGGAAACGACCAGTTGCTCGAAAGCCTTGGCCGAATCGAGCGAGGTCTCGGCATTGATGCTCGTTTGAACAAAATCACCCTTGATCTGTCCCGCCGCCGTGGTGAAATTATTGGCGGCCAGAGCGGCCGAGACATCGGACGCAGTCACGCCGCGCGCGGCCATCCGGTCAGGATTGAGCCAGATCCGCATCGCGAAGGTTTGGCCGCCGAGAATCTGAGCATTGGCGACGCCATCAATCGTCTGCAGTCTTGGCTGCACCACGCGGTTCAGATAATCGGTAATTTGCGATGGTGTGAGAACCATCGAGTTGAAGGACATATAAAGAACGGCTGTCGAATCCCCCGTCTGCTTGGCGACGACAGGATCGTAGGCCTCCCGCGGCAGAACGTATTTGACTTGGTTTACCTTAGCCAGGACATCAGCGACCGCACGGTCCGCATTGGCGTTGAGGAGAAGGTTGAGGGTAATCGTCGAGGTATTCTGCTCCGAATTCGTAACCAGCGTGTCGATACCCTCGGCGCTTGCCACGGCCTGCGCGATTGGCGTCGTGATAAAACCCTTAATCAGCTCGGCGTTGGCACCCGGATAGGATGTCGTAATGGTAATCGTGGCCGAGGACAGCTGCGGAAATTGGCGGAGCTGCAGCTTGAGGCCGGACTGAATGCCCGCGAGCAGAATTAACAGGCTCACCACGCTGGCCAATACCGGCCGCCCGATAAAGATATCGGTAAAGGACATCCCTTATTCCTTCGGCCGCACCGCTGGCAGTTCGAGGTGCGCGGCCGGGTCGATGCGCACCCGCGCACCGGATTGCAGTTTGAGCTGACCTTCTGCCACGATTGTTTCGCCAGGCTCGACGCCATCAAGTATGACGACCCTATCTTCTCGTATTTCACCCGTACGCACCGCCCGGCGTTCAACTTTCAGTGCCGCATCCCCATTGACCGCGGCCGCCTGCGCACCGCCGGCATCGGGCTGGACAGGTTTCACGACGAAAACACTGTCGCCATAAAGCGAGTAAGCAATCGCCGTCCGGGGAAGCGTCACGACCTTGACAGGCGTGCCCGCTATGACACTCACATTGGCGAACATGCCAGGCCATAGTTGCTTCTTCGCGTTGTCAAGCTGACCCCGCACCAAAACATTTCGGCTGTCCTGAGCGACTCGCGCATCGATCGTTTTGATCACGCCACGAAAAATCTCGCCAGGATAAGCGTCAACCTCGAGGTCAATCTCCTGACCCGGTTTCAGCAGGCCGAGCGACTTTTCAGGGACCGGGAAATCGACATAAATCGGATCGAGCTGCTGCAAAGTGATGAGGCCCATTCCCGGTGAAACATATTGTCCGAGATCCAATTTGCGAATACCAAGTCGCCCGGCAAATGGCGCGGTAAGCAATTTCTGGGCGATGATGGCGCGAACCCGTTCGACGGCGGCGGCGGCTGAATCGCGCGCGGCTTCGGCGGCATCGAAATTGGCCTTGGCGGTGTTGCCGCCCTGGATTAATTGACGCTGCCGCTCAAGCACCAGCCCGGCGTTCTTGAGAACCGCGAGGTTGTTCTTGAGGTCTGCCTGCTCCACTGAATTGTCGATTTCAAAAAGAGGAGCGCCCTTTTCAACGTCCTGGCCCGACTCGACCCGGACCGACACGACTGCCCCACCGATTTGAGGCGCGATATCGATTTCTTGGACGGCTCTCAAAGTCCCAATCGCTGGCAGGCGCGGCGCCCAGGTCTCAACTTGGGGGGCGGTGACCGCGACCGAAGCGGGGGGAGGCGCCGCCGCGGAAATGAACGCCTTTATCATTCCTGGCTTGACGACGAATTGGAAATACACAAGGCCGCCGCCAACAGCTGCAAGAAATGCCAAAACGACAATGAATATGATGCTGCGCTTCACTTTTACCGACCATAAGGCCAAGGCGGCTCACTCGGAGTGTGGCAATCGGGGACACTCAAATAAACAATGAGCCACCAAAAACAAAGAACTCGCTCGGCCGCTCTAATACATTGGTACAACAGCGCAGGTCCAACACACCGATGCCGCTAAACGCGATGTGGCGACTAAAAGACAAACCGCAAATCCGCTAGCCGCGACGCTTGGACCCATGACCTCCTAGCGAAGCTGCCGTTTGCATCAACTCATCGACGGTGGCCTTGAATCGCAAGACAATCAGACCAAACTACGGCAAAGCGCGCGCAATACCTCTTCAATTACGCGTGTCTGTTCAATGAACACGCGGCAGCCGCACATCTCAAAGGCGACGTGTACGCCTTTAAAAGCATGTCACTACTTGCGCCTGCACATAAAAAGACCCAGCGGCCAACGCTGGCCGCTGAGTACCACGAAACTCCATAACTATGCCTTGGTTCGACGTCAGCGCTTAAGGCTGTCGGCGGCCTTGCGTGCGGCATCCTTGATATCGCCTGCCGCTTGACGCCCCGCTGCTTTGTCGGCTTTTCCTTCGGCCTGGAGCTTCTCGTTTCCGGTTAAGCCTCCAGCCGCATCCTTGACGGCGCCCTTGGCCTTTTGCGCTGCGCCTTTGACATGTTCCTTGTCCATGTTACCTCCGCTGATTAAAGACAACGGGAAACTTTAAAGTACCGGCATGGTTCCCTGCACGTCCAAATCGCTTGCGAACTCAAAGGTCGAGCAAGCGTAAAAATCAGAATGGCCAATGCCTGCCGCGATATAGACGCATGTCGTTGAGCGGGAGTCGTCCTAATCGCGAAGAACCGATCAAATTTTTCCGGACATGCTCTGGCTTTGGGGTGGCGTTTGACGTTGGCGCCGGACTTCGTCGAGGATTACTTTTGCTGAAGGCAGCGCGAAGAGCGACTGCACAGGCACGCGAAGCTTGCGGCGCCAGTTCGGCCGCTCCTTGTCGGTTCCAGGAAGATTGACCGCGACCGTTTCCATCGCGAGATCGTCGGCCTGCACGAGTGCCAGCTCGGCATTCGAGCCTGCCACATAACCGTGCACGGAAGCGGCGGCCGTTTCGCTGAGCGGAGCCTCAGGATCTGGCATTGACCCCAGAAAACCTTGCCCCGCGACCGCTTCCATCAAGGCGGTCTTCTCGGCGGCGCGGGCGGCGATGGCCGCCGCCGCATCTGGAACAAGGCCAAGCCTTGCCGTCTCGGAGAGATCGCTAGCCTCCCACCAGCCGGCCAGCGGCGGCAGATCGTGCGTCGCGACGCAGGCCACGGCTAAGCGCGGGTAGCGATCGGGCGGCACAAACCCCTCCCCTGTCCTCTCGAAACGCATCACCCTGTAGGAAAGAATTTGAACCGCGTTCAGTTCCTCTCGGAGACCTTCCGGCACCGTGCCGAGATCCTCGCCGACAACGGCAGTTTCCGCGCGCCCGCTTTCCAGCATAATATGGCCGAGGAGATCGGCGAAGGGATAAGCAAGATAAGCTCCCTCCCTCCCTTCGGCCCCCTCGGGCACGAGAAAGAAGCGATTGAGCCCAAGCACATGATCGATCCTCAATATCCCGGCGTGAGCCATATTCGCGGCAATCAATTGGCCGAAAGCGGCAAAGCCGCCGCGAGCGAGCGCGCGCGGATCATAGGGCGGAAGATTCCACACCTGACCGTTCGGGCCGAGGGGATCTGGCGGCGCTCCGATGGAAACGCCCCGCAGGAAAAGCTCCGGCTCCGCCCACGCCTCTGCCCCATCGGGCGCGCAGCCGACCGCGAGATCGCGATAAAATCCAAGGTTCAGCCCGCAAGCGCGGGCGGCGGCGGCAAACTGCCGGTCCGCGAGCCATTGCAGAAACATGCCTTTGGAAATGGCGTCCGCATGCGCCGCCGCGAAGGCCGGGACTCCTTTGCCCTGTGACGATTTAAGTGGCTCGGGAAATTTCTCACAAGCGCCATTGAAGCTTGTTTCGATCGCGGAGAAGATCGCGAAGCGCCGCAACGTCTCGCCGCCTTCGCGAACAAAAGCGGCATGATCTTCGACAAGCGGATCGCGGGGGCGGTTTCGAGCGAGATCGCGAAAGGCCGCATGGGCGGCATCGAAAAGCGGGTTTTTGAGCGCCGCGGCCGCGGCATAATCAACGAGCGGCTTCGCCGATAAACGTGAGGCTTCCGGCACCGCCTGTGCGATTGCCGCGCGCACGCGCGCAGTCAGAAGCGGCGCGGGCAGGCTGAACGCATCGATGGCAAGCGGATCGAGAAAGCGCCGGTCGGACGGATGATAGGGGCTCGCGCGATCCGGATCGCTCGAAAATAGAGCATGCAGGGGATTGAGCCCCACAGTTGCGGCGCCTACTGCGGCCGCCTCTTCGGCAAGGAGGCGCAGCGTGGTAAAATCGCCAATACCCTGATCGCCCATTCGATCAACAAGTTCGCGCCGCAGCCCATAAAGCTGCGCGGCGATCCCAAAAGCGCGGGAATCTCCACGCAATGCTTCCGGCAAAAACGCCGAGTCGGGAACGATAGCGAGATGGGCAAGGCACTCCGGCGCCTCCTCCGCCCAAATCCGATGCCGCCCGAGTGGCAAAGCTGGCAGCGGAACGTCGCGGACCGCTACCCTGCGCCCATCGGCGGCGACGGCCTCGCCGCGCTGTCCGTCACTGGCGGCGATCTCGAAGCGGCGCGTTGAGCCGTCCTCGAGCGCGATTATCAGGCCGATACGCCGCGCAAATCCGGCGTGGCGGCCGCCAAGGCGGATCTTCATTGCGCCGGATTGGCGGAGTGTCGTTGCGGCCGGAAGCGGGCGAAGCTCGCGTTCCTCAGCGAGCAATGCGAGGCTCGCCCATGCCTCCCCGGCCGATGAAGCGGGAAGGCCGAGGGCATTGAGCAAAGCGCGTTTGGTGTCCGCGGGAGCTTCGTGCCGGCGGCCATTCACGTCAAACCACTGCGGCGCGATCCCCGCTGCCGTGGCCAAGGCATCGAGTACATGACCCGTAGCGCCCGGCGCTGTGCGCCGTATTTCGCGCGACGGCTGCTCGACGAGGATCGCTACCGAGCGGCTGGCGAGCCGCGTAACGTTCAGCCTCGACGATAGAGGATGCGCGGTCCGGGCCGGCCGAGTCGATTGCAAGAGCCCAGACATGGTTCGTGCGTAGCCCCGGAAGCGCGCAAACGATCGTACCTTCACCCGCGTTGATCAGCACGGCGGCGCGGCTGGCCACAGCATCATACTCGCCCGGATCGTAGAACACCGCCAGGAGCGTTCGTGTACCCGGATCGTTCCAGTCCTTCGCCGAGAAGGGCCGGCCTTCCGGCGTCAGCCATTCGACATCGGGAATGCCGGTCGCGTCGAGGGGCGCGCCGGTCAATGGTGTCTCTGCGTGCAGAGCCCGGAGCGACCGGCGCAAGCGGATCAGTCTTGCAACGAAATTTATGAGCGAAGCGTCAGTGCTGACCCAGTCGATCCAGGCAAGCTCATTGTCCTGGGCATAGGCATTATTGTTGCCGCCCTGAGAGCCGCCCAGTTCATCGCCCATGCTGAGCATCGGCGTTCCGCGTGCAGCTATTAGGGTTGCGAGCAGGGCGCGAACATCGCCTGCCCGCCGCGCCAAAATTTTGGCATCCTCTGTTGGACCTTCTGCGCCGCAATTCCAAGAAAGATTATTGTTGGTGCCGTCGCGATTTGCTTCACCGTTCGCCGCGTTGCGTTTGGTTTCGAAGGCAACGAGATCGGCGAGGGTGAAACCGTCATGCGCCGTGACAAAATTGATCGATCGCGACAGCGGCCGGTGGCGGGGCCCGAAAATATCCGCCGACCCGGCAAGTCGTGTCGCAAATGTCCCGACGGTGCCAGGATCCCCGCGCCAGAAGCGCCGGAAGCTATCGCGCGATTTGTCGTTCCACTCGCCCCACGCCGAGGGAAAGGCCCCGAGCCGGTAGCCGCCGGGGCCAACATCCCATGGTTCAGCGATATGGATCAAATCCTTCAGCCACGGGTCCTGCGCGATCGCCGCGAGCAGCGGATGATCCGGATCGAAGCCACTTTCGCGGCGGCCAAGCACCGGCGCAAGATCATAGCGGAAGCCATCGACTCCGGCGCGGAAAACAGCCGTGCGCAGCGCCTCGAGCGCGAGACGCATAACGAGCGGACGTTCCAGCGCCAGCACATTGCCGCAACCGGCATCGTTGACATAAAGCGCGGGGTTGTTGTTCCGCAGCCGGTAGAACCCGCTATTATCGAGGCCGCGCATCGACAAAGTTGGGCCAAACTCGTCGCTTTCGCCGCTATGGTTGAAAACCACGTCAAGGATGACGGCGATCCCCGCCACGTGCAGCGCGTCGACAGCCGCGCGCACTTCTGCCCAGCCGCCCGGCGCAAGACGCGGATCGGGGGCCAGCATGGCGATTGGATTGTATCCCCAATAATTGCTGAGACCGAGCGGCGGCAGATGCCGTTCGTCGATCCAGGCCGCGACCGGCAAAAGCTCGACGGCGGTCACGCCCAGCCTTTTCAGATATTCAACCGAAGCTTCATGCGCCAACCCCGCGAAAGTGCCACGAATGGACTCTGGTATGTCCTGACGCCGCTTGGTGAAACCACGGACATGCATTTCGTAGATCACGAGGTCGCGCCATTTGACGAGAGGACGCCGGGGCGGCTGGAACAGCTCCGGCACTTCGACGATGGCCTTTGGAACAAAAGGCGCGCTGTCGATATCGTCTTCGGGCGCGCGATGGATCCGTGCATCGAACAAACTTGCATCGAGCTTGAACGGGCGATCGAGCTGCGTCGCGTAGGGATCGACCAGCAGTTTGGCGCAATTGAAACGGTGACCGGACCGAGGCTCGAATGGACCGTGCGCGCGCAAGCCGTAGCGGGCGCCGGGGCCGATGCCCGCGATATGCCCATGAAACACATCGCCCAACCGGCCGGGTAGCCGGACCCGCGCGGTTTCGGACCCGGCCGCGTCAAAAAGCGAAACGAATATCGCCTCGGCGCTGCTCGACGCGACGGCGAAATTGACCCCGGACCTGTCAGGGGCCGCGCCAAGCGGCTCGGGCCGGCCAACACTGATGTGCGGCGCTAGCACCGGCTCGTTTCCGGCGCTCAGGTGATCACCGTTGGTGCTTCGCGCCCGGTATAATGGGCGATGCGTGCGCAATCGCGTGATGGCGCGGCCAAAGCGGCGAGTGCTTCTCCGGTATCCTGGTTTTGCCGCGCCGGATCATGTTCGAACCGCTCGATATAGACCCTGAGCGTCGCCCCGGTGGTGCCGGTGCCCCAGAGGCGATACACGATACGGCTGCCAACCTCGAAATGGAGACGAATGCCCTGGTGCTCCGAGTCCGAGCCGTCCACCGGATCATGGTAAGCGAAATCGTCAGCCCCAGCGAGGTTGAGCCCCGAAGCCAGCTTGCCCTTCAGTCGCGGCAGCGAGTCGCGCAAAGCTTGCACGAGCGCATTCGCGCCATCGGCATCGACTTCCTCATAATCGTGCCGGGCATAATAGTTCCGCCCATACTCCGCCCAATGCTTGGCGGTAATCACCGCGACGCTCTCGCTCCGCATCGCCAAAATATTGAACCACAGCAATATCGCCCAGAGTCCATCCTTTTCGCGCACATGGCTGGACCCCGTTCCGGCGCTTTCCTCGCCGCAAATCGTCGCCAGCCCCGCGTCAAGCAGATTGCCGAAAAACTTCCATCCCGTGGGGGTCTCGAACAGCGGCACGCCAAGCCGCGCGGCGACACGGTCGGCGGCGCGGCTTGTCGGCACGGAGCGCGCAATTCCAGCAATGCCCTTGGCATAGCCCGGCGCAAGATGGGCGTTCGCGGCCAGGATCGCGAGACTGTTGGAGGGCGTCACGAAGCGGCCCAGGCCGATGATGAGATTGCGGTCGCCGTCGCCGTCCGACGCCGCGCAAAGATCGGGGCCGCCGGCGGACATGGCGAGATCGAACAAATGTTTGGCGTTGATAAGGTTGGGATCGGGATGAAGCCCGCCGAAGTCCGGCAGCGGTGTGCCAGTCAGAATCGAATCTGGCGGAGCGCCAAGCACGTCGACGAAGATTCGGGAGGCATAAGGTCCGGTTACCGCCGACATCGCGTCGAAACGAAAACGGAAGCCGGTTTTGAACAAGCCCTTGATCTTGTCGAAATCGAACAGATCCTGCATCAGCTCCGCGTAGTCATGAACCGGATCGATCACCTCGACCTCGCCCTGCCCGAGGCATATGGGGCCGAGCTTATCGAGATCGATATCCGGCGCCGTCATGATATTATAATGGGTGATTGCTTTCGAACGTGCGAACACGGCCTCGGTCAGTTTTTCCGGCGCCGAACCGCCGTTTTCCGCATTATATTTGATCCCGAAGTCGCCGCCGGGGCCGCCTGGATTGTGGCTCGCGCTGAGGATGACACCGCCAAAGGCGCGGCGGCGGCGGATCAGATTCGATGCTGCCGGCGTCGATAATATGCCGCCTCGCCCCACCAGAATTTTGCCAAAACCATTGGCGATCGCGATCTTCAGCACGATTTGAACCGCCTCGCGATTAAAGAACCGTCCGTCGCCACCAACGACCAGCGTCGCGCCTTCAAAGCCTTCGAGACAATCCATGAT
>VDMG01000162.1 GCA_006514895.1 Beijerinckiaceae bacterium | reverse complement strand
TTACAACATTTACAGAGACATTTCGGCGTCGGGGACCGCAGTCACCAGCCTATTGAATTTGGCAGATCCGTGCAACGAACCCGTTCATGGCCGTGCCTTGGGCTTGGCGCCTTTGGCCGACTCCTCGTGCGAGGCTTCAAGCCTCAATTCGATACATTGCCCGCACCTTCGGGACGTATCGGGCTAGCGCCCAAACCTTGGCGGCCACGCGTTCCCGAGCGATAGAAGGCATTGCGATCCTCCCGCGACGGGGGAGGTCTTGGCTCGGTTTTACAAAACGGCCGTTATTTTAATAAGGGCCGTAGAATTGATTGGGGGGGGGAAACGCTCGTCCGCAGCGACGGCGCCGACCGAGGCCATCAAAATTGCAGCGGCAACGCTCAAGCGCGCCAATCGTGCAAATAGGGCGCGCGGCCAGTCCGCGCGGAACGGGCACATTGATCTTGCCGATGTCGGCGCACTTTCCCGAAATCAATATGCTGCCCGGACCGGCAGTAGGCCGGGTCGCGACGCGGGCACACCGACGGGCAAGGCTGCAACGTGATGACCAATCGTCCCGTTCGTTTCGCGGGCCGCGACATTTTTACAACGGAAGTGATTTTAATAGCACGCGCGTTTGGAACCCGGGCTGTTCATCGTTGAGCAAACCCAAGTCGTTATATATTGATACTAAATAACTAAGGGAATGCTACGCGGGGCTTAATATTCCTGAACGGGGCTACGGAAATGACGCAAGAAAAACAAAGCCAAAGCCATGGCATCGCTAAGCCGGCAAGACTTTATGTAATCGCTGCATTGGCCGCGGGTCTTCCATGCGGCGCACTTGCTGCGGATCTGCCTTTGCCGCAACCTGAACCGGACGTTGCCTCGACCGATCCAATCACCCAATATTTCGCCACCTGGTTTGACCGGGTGGAAGCGGCACAGGCGAGCCAGCCGCATTGGATGACGCCGATCACGACCGTCACTCCGCGACTCGAGCAAGAGTACAGATATGATCAATCTCAACAATTCCTGCAAAATGGCGCGGAAGTTAACAATTATTTCTTTGGCAAGGGTCTGGAACTGATTCCGACGACCACCAATGAAATTCTGATCAATGTGCCGGCCTACGAACAGCGCTTGTACCACGAGCCCGCAACGGGTTTCGCCGACGGGAACTTCGTCACCATCAAACAGCGGCTGCTCAGCGCCAACGAAGAAAATGGAAACTATATTCTCAGCGCTTTTTTGGGATTTCAAGCGCCAACCGGCATTAGCGCCTTTACCAACAGGCCGGCTTGGATTGTCATTCCCTCGATCGCAGGCGGCATCGGCTGGGGGGATTTTGACGTCCAGGGAACGATTTCCTATACGCTTCCGACGGAATCAGCACGCCGTCGGCACGACACTCGTCACCAGCACGACCTTGCAATATCATGTTGGTGAATATTTCTGGCCGGAATTCGCTTTAAACGACACGCAGTGGACGAGCGGCGAGCGCGCCGACAGAAACCAGCTTCTTGTCGGCCCCGGTATTATGTTTGGCCGTTTTCAGATCTACAAGCGTGTGAAGTTTAACTTCGGCATTACTTATCAAGTCGCAGTCGTACCAGCTCATGCCATAACGGATCCGCTGACACCTCTGTATAATCATGCGTGGATCCTCAGCATGCGTATGACTTTTTGACCGGAATTTGCCGTGGCATGTGGCAGAGCTGCGCCCTGCCACTTGCTCAATCATCCGGATTTGGCACATTCAGCGGAGCATCTTGAACAGCAAGACGTCCGGCAATCCTTCTGGCGGGATACGCGGGTGCCTACGCGCGAACGGTGCTTTTCCGCACCCCTGTCCCGGATCTTTCAAAACCTCGTCCCACAAATTTTTCTCAGTCAGCAGGATTATCTCATTATCAAATTTCTCAAGAAGGCCGCTGCTCCATTTAATGGTTTTCCGCAGGCGCTAGAAGGCGTCTGGTAGCCGCGATGATGGCGGGCTGCGGTTGCCGGATTGGGGGTATAAATTGATGCAGTTCCCAGCCGCCGCCAAGCGCCTTATAAAGCGTGATGAGCTCCTCGGCTGCCGTCTGTTGAGCGCTGACATACTGTTCGTCAAGATCGAATTCCTGGCGCTGGGCGTCGAGGACATTCAGATAATCTGTCAAACCGCGGTTGTATCGATCCGTTGCGAGCTTGGTCGCTTGACGAGCGGCCGTGAGTGCTCGATCAAGCTTCTTCAGGCGGTCCTGTTCGGCCGAGTAGGAGGCGACCGCATCGTCGACTTGCTGGACGGCGGTCAGTATCGTCTGTTTGTAACCGATCAAGACTTCATGTGCGCGCAGCTCGGCAATGTCGGCTATTGCGTCGAGCGTGCCGAAATCAAGCACGGGCCAATAGACAGAGGGGCCTGCGGCCCCAATAAATGTAATTGGAATTGCCGAGGACGAACGGGGCCCGCCTTGGCCGCCAAGCGCGCCACTGACTATCACCGTGGGAAAGAGGTCGGCCGTTGCAACACCTATGCGCGCCGTGGCCGCGGCAAGTTGACGTTCCACCGCATGGATGTCTGGCCGGCGGCGCAACAGATCAACCGGCAGACCAGGCGGGACGCGCGCCGGGAGGGCCGGAAGTTCATGCGGGCTCGCCAATTCCTTGGCAAGATCCTCTGGAAACTGTCCGAGGAGAACCGCAATCACGTGTTGGCTTGCGGCCACCTGTGCCTCGAGTGGTGCGACAGCGGCCTGCAAAGTCGCCAAATGGCGCTGCGCTAAGGCGACATCGAGTTCATTGGTGATTCCCTGTTGGAAACGTGACCTTTGGAAATCATAACTGCCTTTGGCCACGCCAATGTTTTTCCGCAAAACGGCGAGCTGCGCTTGAAGCGCCCGCATGTCGAGATAGGCACGCGCCACGTCCGCCGCGACCGTCACCAACACCCAATCCCGCGCGCTGGCGAGGACTTCGGTATCGTAAGTTGCCGCTTCCAATTCGCGCCAGTACTTGCCGAAAATATCGATTTCCCAGGTAGCGTCGAAGCCGCCGGCTACTGCGAGGTGGCGAAGATTCGTTGCGTTTTCCCCCGATCTGAGCGGCTCCGAGGCGCGGCCAAGCGTGAGATTAGTCCCTGTCCCAATCCCGCCGCCGGCCGTTCCCCCGCCAGAAGGAAGCGCTTCACCGATCACCACCAGTTCCTGCGTTCGTGCTTCTTGCAGCCGGGTCAGGGCGATTTCGAGATCGAGATTCGATTCGAGCGCGCGACTGATAAGCGAATCAAGCTCTGGATCGCGCAGAGATCGCCACCATTCGGCAAGATCAACGCTCGGCCGACGGGTGGCTTTTTGTGCGCTTTCGACCGGTGGCCTCAGGAACACATTTGGCACAGGTGTGTCTGGCATTTGGTAATCAGGCCCAACGGCACAACTGGCCAAGCAAGCGGCGAGGCCAAGCGCAGTTAGGCACCTCCCTCCGTTCACGCCCGCAATTCCGCTTCAGCGAAATTCGCACGGAACATGTCAATGGCCTGATGCTGCAACACCGTTCGCGTGTCCTTTATCGAGTTCGTTAATTTCAACCCTTTCGCCAGCCACGATCCGGCTGCTCAGATTGAGCGCGACTTTGTCGCCTTCCTTAAGTCCAGAACTTATTTCAACGACATTCCCATTGTCGCGGGCAATGGTGACATCTTTGAGGTTAACAATTCCATCTTCAATAACGGCGACTTGCGGACCTTTCGTTCGAAACAAAAGCGCGGCCGCGGGAACCTCAATCAGACCACTGCTATTGAGCTTGAAAGACACATTCACATAGGTACCGGGAACGAGCGCGCGGTTCGAGTTCGGGATGTCGATTTCCACGCGCAGTGTGCGTGCCTCGGGATTGACCGCTTGCGCAGTCCGGGTGACTGTGCCTTCCAAGCGCTGGTTCGGCAGATAGTCTACGGCGATTGTGGCAGGCGTGCCCACTGGCATTAGCTGTGCCACGGTGCTCTGCGGTGCTTCAACGAAGACTCGGATCGGCTCGTCTTGTGTCATCTGATAGAGCGGCGTCGTGGCGGAGGTGCTTCCGGCTGTCACCAGATTGCCGAGGTCAATATCACGTTTGATGATCGTGCCATCGAAAGGCGCCGTAACCTGCTTGAATCCCTCAAGAGCCGTTAGCCGGTCCACCTCCGCCTGGTCGCGTCCGGCTTGGGCCTGGGCGGCATTGAGCTCGGCAACCGCCACTGCGTTCTGGGCTTTCTTGTCCTCCCGCTCTTGTTCCGACACAACTCCCTTCGGGGAATTCTTCCACCGTTCATAAGTGGTCTTGGCGAACTCCAATTGAGCTTGCTTGACCAGCACCTGAGCCTCGCTAGCCTTGAACCTTGCCTTCGCGGCGTTGAGCTCGGCATCGAGTTCTGGAGTGTCGATCGTGGCGAGTATTTGTCCCTTTTTGACATGGTCGCCAATGTCGACAAACCACTGCTCGACGTAACCATTTACCCGCGCATAGATCGTGCCTGTGTACCAGGCCGCGGTTTCGCCTGGGAGCGTGAGAGACCGAGTCGCCGGAAGCGGACCTACGGTCACCACGTCCACACGAGCACCTTCCGACGTGTTTTGCTTGGTCTCTGAAGCTAGCTGCGCTTCAGACCTTGCCCTGAGGTGATGAACAACGACGAAGCCGATACCTAATGCGAGCGCAACCGCGACGGCGAGAAACAATAGTCTCCGTCCCATGTCGGCCGAATAGTCCGTTGAGATCGCCCCTTTATCGAATTTTGCACCATTCCGGTTCCCGCTGTCCATGGACCGCACTCGCTCTTGGTTGGCTCAAGCTGCTGCTCACAGTGACGCGGGCGAGCTCCTCTCCCGGCGCAGAATTCGATACATAACTGGAACAAATATCAAGGTTGCAAATGTGGCAAACAGCAGCCCGCCAATGACAGCGCGCGCAAGTGGCGCATTTTGCTCACCTCCCTCTCCCACGCCCAAGGCCATGGGGATCATGCCCAAAATCATGGCGCCGGCTGTCATGAGCACGGGCCGAAGCCGGGTAAAGCCTGCACTAACGGCGGCCGTGGCCGAGTCGTCGCCTGCCTCCATGCGCTGATTGGCGAAGGTCACGACGAGAATGCTGTTGGCGGTGGCCAGCCCAAGGCTCATCAAGGCCCCCATTAGTGCCGGCACGCTGAGGTGGGTTCCAGTGAGGAACAACATCCAGATAACTCCGCCAATCGCGAACGGCAGCGCCATGACGACGATCAGCGGATCGATCCAGCTCTGGAAATTGATGACCAGCAGAAGGTAGACGAGCACCATGGCAAATGCCATTCCAGAGAAGAGGCCGTTATAGCTCTCAAGCATGGTTTCAACCTGTCCGCTGAGCGCCACCTTGATGGAGGGACTGTGCTGCTCGCTCGCCATCACCTTCTCGATTTCGGCCGCGGCCGAGGCAAGATCGCGGCCCTGCACGTCGGCATTGACGTCGAATACCGGCATGATGTTGAATTGCGACGCAACGATCGGCACCTTGGCGCGCCCGAACTGGGCAATGTTCATGAGCATTTCAGATGACTTCGCGCCGGCCTGAGTGACCGGCACAGTCCAAAGATCTTGAGCCGAGTTCACGCGATAGGTCGGCAACTGCACGGCTAAGAGGTAGCTCACCCCGTTCTTTGGATCCACCCAGAAATTGGGGGATGTTTGCCCGCTCGAATTGGTGGTCACAAGAACATTCCCAATAGCCTCCGCCTCGCTAATTCCGAGCTCCTGCGCCCTTGAGCGGTCTACGTCAATCGTGAGTGCCGGTGCATTGGGCACTTGAAACACATGTGAATCCACGACTCCCGGAATATGGCTGATATCTCCTGCGATTTTCTGGGCAACTGCATAAGCCTCATCACTGTTTGGTCCCGAAACTCTTATGTCGATCGGGGCGGGCAGACCGAAATTTAATACCTGATCGACAATGTCGGCTGGCTCGAAGAAAAACTGCAATTCTGGAAAGCGCTTCGGCAGTTCGCGCCTGAGATTGGCGACATGAGCCGCCGTTGGTGTGTGTTTCGTCTTGAGAGATATCAGGATCTCGCCATCCATTGTGCCGACCGTGGCCGAATCGCTTAACGCGATATTGATGCCGCTATAGGGCAGGCCGATATTGTCGAGGATGACGTCGACCTGCTCCTCGCCCACGATTTGACGGATCGCCTTTTCGACTTCGGCGAAATAATGCTGCGTCTCCTCGATTCTCGTTCCTGGCGGTGCTCGCACGTGAAGCCGCATCTGACCGGCATCTACTTGCGGAAAAAAATCTCTGCCGAGCTGAGTAAAGACCGGTAGAGAACACCCCATCAATAGGATAAAGAACACACTCGTCACGCCTGGACGCGCAACGCAATAGGCGACGCTATTGCGATAAGTCTCGCGGAAACGGTTGAATCTCGCCTCGAAGCCAAGATGGATGGCGGTGAAAGGGTTGAACCCGTGGCGCCCTGCCGTAACATTTTCTAAATCTTGCCCGTGCCGTTCGACCGACGAGCGCATCAAGTAATTGAATAAGACCGGAACGAGGGTAAAGGAGAGAACAAGGCTTGCTATCAACGATACGCAGACAGAAAGTGACATTGGCGAGAATAGGTATTTTGCGGTACCCTGCAACAAAAATACCGGCACAAAGACGATCGAGATGGAAAGGGTCGAAAGCATGGTCGGAACGCCGACCTCGCCGCATCCGGTCACAATCGCCTCAGTTAACTCCTCCCCAAGCTTGACGTGGCGCTCGATGTTCTCGATGACAACCGTGCCGTTGTCGACCAAGATGCCGACGGCGAGCGCGAAACCGCCAAGCGTCATCGTGTTCAAGGTCTCGCCACCTATGTAAAGCACTATTATGGCTGTTACGATCGACAGCGGGATTGAAGCAAGAGTGATAAGCGTCAAACGCCAGTTGCCGAGAAACAGGAGGATCATGAGCCCCGTCAAACCGGCTGCCATCGCACCGCCCATGAGGACGCTATTGAGCGCGGCCCTGACGAAAACCGATTGATCGAAGATCGGCTTAACATCGACACCTGCTGGCAGCAGTTTTTTGATATACGGAAGGGCATTTTTGATGCCATCGATAACCGCCAACGTCGAAACGCCGCCGGTCTTGCGCACCATCATCAAAGCGCCTGGCTGGCCATCGACGGCGACAGAATTTGTTTGAATCTGATAGCCATCGTGAACATGTGCCACATCACGCACGAACACAAGCCGGCCATCTACATCCCCCACCGGGAACTGGTTGATAGTGGTGACGAGATCCGGGCTATTATTCGTCGCGAGCATGTAGTCCTTGCTGCCGATTTTGACATCGCCAGACGGCAGGATCACATTTTGCGCTTGAAGAGCACGGGCGACGTCCGAAGGAGAAAGGCCACGTGCTTGAAGCGCCTGTTGATCGAGATCGACCATGATGACGCGGGGCTTGCCGCCATAGGGATAGGGAACCTGCGCCCCATGGACGACCGCTAGATAGGGGCGGATCGTGTTTTGGCCGAGATCGTTCAGCTTGGTGTCCGGCAGGGAGCTGCTCGACAGGCTGAGTTGGATGATCGGCACGTCCGTTGCACCATACCGCAAGACCAACGGCGGCGTGATATTCGGCGGCATGTATTCAAAACAACAAGCGCGCTGCTGGCCAATTGGGCGACTGCGCGCGTCACATCGGCTCCCTCATGGAGGTAGACTTTCAAGACTCCCACGCCATAGTAGCTCGTAGCTTCGATCCGGCTGATGTCGTCGACGAGCGATGCAAGCTGGCGTTCGTGCAGGGTAAGTATGCGGTTCTGAATATCGAGAGGGGTCATCCCGGCATAGGTCCAGACGACGCTGACCACGGGGATATCGATCTCGGGAAAAATATCGATCGGCATGCGCAACGCGGCACCGACGCCCATGATACAGATAAGTATCAGACCCGCGACGACCGTGTAGGGTCGTTTGAGGACGAACATGACCCATGCCATCGAAACACCTTAATCGCTCAGGAATGAAAAAGGGTCGCAGCAACCCGCTTACGGACCGATGGTCTCGGATAATGCGGGTGCAACCATAGACTTGGGCCGGATTTAGCTTCGTGCATCTGAGAGTGAAGAGGTTTTGTGCGCGACAGATCCGTTTCTCCTCACCGAGGTAAAGGTAAGAGCCTTTACTATAAGAATTGCATTTCTGTGGCGCCGGATACGGGTTGCATAGGCGTTTGTCCATCGTTAAGCAAATCAGCTTACGGAAAGCGGCGCTCTCAGCATCCAGCCATCAATGTACAATTATTATTTAAGCATAGAAACTAAGCAATGAGCTATTAAATAATATTTTATATATTAGGATATAGCATAGCATAGCATAGATTAATACAGCCACATGGAAATCTCTCTCGCAGCACCTAGCTAGGCTTCGCCGCAGCCAGCTGGTGAAAATCAGACGTGAATCGCAGACGATCTATTATTGCGTTGCCGACCCCGGCGTGACGGCACGTCACGCTGGAGGTCGCTGGTTCAGTCCCGTCTCTCTCGCCATTCTCTTTATTAAATGGCTGAATTAAAAGGCAGAGCAAATAGCTGTAAACGACGGATTTCCTTGGCGAGCATCCGCAAATCCTGCCATGCCAGCTTTTTTTGCGCAGGCTGGCGCAGAAGATAGGCCGGATGCAACATGGCGATCGCTTGGATCTCCTTATCGCCCGCCCTATAGCTGAACCAGCGGCCGCGCAGGCGCATGATGCCCTCCTTGGTTCCGAGCAGAGTCTGCGCCGCCGCCGCACCGAGACAGACCAGAATTTTGGGGTCCACAAGCTCGATTTGGCGGCGGGTGAAGGGCAGACAGGCCGCCGTTTCAAGGGGAGTCGGCGTGCGGTTCCCCGGCGGCCGCCAGGGCACGACATTAGCAATATAGACTTTGGTCCGGTCGAGCCCGATCGAGGCCAGCATCTTGTCGAGCAATTGCCCAGCGCGGCCGACAAAAGGCACGCCTTGGCGGTCCTCGTCGGCGCCGGGGGCCTCGCCAATGAACATAATGCCCGCGCCGGGATTGCCATCGCCGAAGACAAGCCGCGTGGCGGTTGCTTTTAGGCCGCAGCCTTCGAAGCGCGAAAGCCTTTCGCGGAGGTCGTCAAGGTTTGTTGCACCGGAGGCAGACTCGAGCGCGGTTGCCTCGATGGCATCGGCTGGGAGGGCAGGGGCGGGTTCGCGGGTGATCCGGTGACTGGCGTCGAACGTCTGCTGCGGCGCGGCGGAAAGGGTTCCCGCTTCCGTGTGAGCGGCGATGCTGGCGCGGCTCTCGGCGAACCGGTCATGGGGAGCATCATCGACAGCGATATCGACGCCCATTTCGGCGTACCATCGCAGAAGCCCGGCGAAACTTTCAGCCACGCTCAGGACCGCTTAGAGCATGATCCCAAAAAGTTACAGACTTTTTGGATAAGATCATACTAGAAAACAAAGAGATAGAGACCATGAGCGATTCACCTTGAAGCGATCATGGTCTAACGGAGGAGCCGGGAAAACATATCGCGTCCATCCATCTCCACGCCCGGATGGCGGCCCCTGCCACGCGGGCGGCAAACCGCTGGCGCCATCTTTTAAATCCGAACACCATTTTAGCACGCATTGAAGTCCAAAGCGCAATCCTTTACGCCTAATCGTCCAGCAATAAAGACAAGTACAGACTTCGGGCGCGCAAGGATCAGGAACACCATGACCGAGGCAGGATTGAGATTGTCGCCGCGCGAAAGCATGGATTTCGATGTCGTGATCGTCGGCGCCGGCCCCGCTGGCCTTGCCGCCGCGATCCGTCTAAAGCAGCTTAATCCGGACCTATCTGCCGTCGTCGTCGAAAAAGGTGCCGAACTCGGCGCCCATATTTTGTCCGGCGCGGTCATCGATCCTTGGGCTCTCGACAAACTCCTCCCCGATTGGCGCCAAGATAAAGACCGGCCGCTGAAGACGGAAGTCACCGCCGACCGCTTCTATATGTTGAGCGCGAAGAGGGCGTTCCGGCTACCCAATTTCATCATGCCGCGTCTTATGAACAATCGTGGAAATTTCATCGGCTCGCTTGGCAATGCCGTGCGTTTTCTCGGCAAAAAGGCAGAGTCTTTGGGCGTCGATATCTTTCCGGGCTTTGCCGGCGCCGAGATCCTTTATGGCGGATCGGGCGAGGTTTTGGGCGTCGCGACGGGAGATATGGGCATCTCTCGGGACGGCCGCCCCAAGAGCGGTTTTACGCGGGGCATGGAACTTCGCGGCAAATATACATTGATCGCCGAGGGCGCGCGCGGCTCGCTCGCCAAGCAGCTGATCGCCAATTTTGGCCTCGACCGCAATTGCGAGCCGCAAAAATTCGGCATCGGCTTGAAGGAGCTTTGGCGCGTCGATCCCTCTTTGCACCGGCCTGGTCTCGTCCAGCACTCCTTCGGCTGGCCGCTCGATGATCGCACCGGCGGCGGTTCGTTCCTTTATCATTTCGAAGATGGGCTCGTCGCCGCAGGTTTCGTGGTCCACTTGAATTATGCAAATCCAACCCTCTCGCCTTTCGATGAATTTCAGCGCTTCAAGACGCATCCCAAGATCGCGCCTTTGTTCAAGGGCGGCGAGCGGCTTTCGTTTGGCGCGCGGGCAATCACCGAAGGCGGCTGGCAATCGGTGCCGAAGCTCGTCTTTCCGGGCGGCGCGCTCATCGGCTGCGCCGCGGGCTTCGTCAACGTGCCGCGCATAAAAGGTTCGCATAATGCGATTTTTTCTGGAATGCTCGCGGCCGAACATTTGGTTGAGGCGCTCAAAAGCGGCCGCGCCCATGACGAGCTTACGTCCTTTGAGGCCGCGTGGCGCGGCTCGGCCCTCGGCCGCGACCTTTACAAGGTCCGCAACGCCAAGCCGCTCTGGTCAAAATATGGCACCAGGGCCGGCATCGCCCTCGGCGGCTTCGACATGTGGATGAATGAAATTTTCGGCGCGTCTCCACTTGGCACGCTCAAGCATGGCGGACCGGATTACGCGAGCCTGAAACCGCTCGCCGAGGTGACGCCCATTGCCTATCCCAAGCCGGACGGCAAGCTCACTTTCGACAGACTCTCTTCCGTGTTCGTTTCAAACACCAATCATGAGGAAGACCAGCCCTGCCATCTGCATTTGCGGGATTCCTCAATTCCGATTTCGCGGAACCTTCCCGAGTATGGCGAACCGGCGCGGCTCTATTGTCCTGTCGCCGTCTATGAAGTGGTTTACGGCAATGAGGCGTTGAAGAGCGATCCGCGTTTCGTGATCAATGCGCAGAACTGCGTCCACTGCAAGACCTGCGACATCAAGGACCCGGCGCAAAACATCGATTGGGTGCCGCCCGAAGGCGGCGGCGGCCCGAACTATCCGAATATGTAGAGAGTCTTATCCGTTCCCTCGTCCTGAGGAGGCGCCGTAGGCGCCGTCTCGAAGGATGAGGCCGCAGGTTTGCCTTTTCGCGAGGTGCGCGATCTGCCCCTTCCCATCAGGAACGGCCGCTCCGGCCATTCATCGCACGGCTGACCCGAGCGTATCTGAACTTTGAAGTCAAGGACGCGC
>VDMG01000251.1 GCA_006514895.1 Beijerinckiaceae bacterium | reverse complement strand
AAATTCAGCTCAACTCGGCAGCTAACCTGCGCATGAAGGCGATGCAAGCCTCGATCTGCGCGATGTCGATATATTCGTCTGGCTGATGTGCCTGGTCGATCGAGCCGGGACCGCAGACGACCGTCGGCACATGGCCCGATTGGAATTGGCCTGCTTCGGAAGCGTAAGGCACGGTAATTGTGTGGTTCCGCTGCGCGAGTTTCAGCGCCAAACTCTCGGCGATCGAGCCACTGTCCGGCTTGAGGCCCGGGACCTCAACGTCGGTCACGGTTTCGATAAACGCGTCTTTGGCGTAGCGCGTGAGCTTTGGGGTCACGACACGGGCGGCGTAATCCTCAAGGTGCTGGAGCGCCAGACCTTGCGCAACCCCGGGGAGCGCGCGAAACTCCCACTGGAATGTGCAAAGCTTAGCCAGGATATTTCGCGCGGTTCCGCCATGAATCTTGCCGACATGAATGGTGGATGCAGGAGGATCGAAGCGCCCGGATGGATCACCTCGTGCCGCGAGCTCCTCGGCAAAGCGATAGAGGCCGGTGACAAGATCGCAAGCCGCTTCGATCGCGCTCGCACCGAGACTGGGCTTCGAGGAATGCGCCGCATGGCCATGCACGATCGTGGAATAACCCGCGACGCTCTTATGCGCATCCGCCACCTGCATCAATGTCGGCTCGCCAACGAACACGGCGCCGGGGCGCGGCAGATCGGTGCCGAACCGCGCGATAGTATCGAGCGGGCCACAGCAGGTGGTTTCCTCGTCATAGCTTAAAAGAATGTGGACGGGGCGCGATAGGCGGGCGGTCTGAAATTCCGGGATCATCGAAAGACAGATGGCGTCGAAACCCTTCATGTCGCAGGCGCCGCGGCCATAAACGCGGCCTGCCGCCCGGCGCAGCTTGAAAGGATCGCTCGTCCAGGCCTGCCCCTCTACGGGGACGACATCGGTATGCCCTGAGAGGACGACGCCTCCATCGCGCTCCGGCCCGATGGTGGCGAAAAGCGCGGCTTTGTCGCCGGCGGAATTGGGGACTTTCACATAGGCAACATCGAGGGATTTTAAGTAATCCTCGACAAAAGCGACGAGGCCGAGATTGGATTTCGAACTTTCCGTATCGAAGCCGATCAGGCGCTCAAGCATGTCGAGCGTTGCGTTAAGACGTTCGTCCGGTGCATTGCTCGCTAAGGCCATGAGCGGCGGATTCACCCATCCCAGAGCATGATCGCATCAAGTTCGATCGCGCGCTGTCTCTAAACCATGATCGTTTCAAGTCGAATCGCTCATGGTCTCCATCTGTTTGTTTTCTTGCATGATCTTATTTAAGATTATGCCTTTGCCCGCCAGGCATACAGATCAAAGCGGCGGCGGATCAGTTGAGTACCCGCCGCGCAAAGGGCGAATCGAGCGAAAAGACGGGAATCTCCGCGTCGAAAACATCACCCTTCTCGTTCACCATCCGGTAGGTCCCGGTCATGATGCCGGAAGGTGTCGTCATATTTGTTCCCGACGTATAGCGAAAGGTTTCACCGGGCTTCAGCACCGGCTGTTCGCCGACAACGCCCGCGCCCTTCACTTCCTCGAGTTTGCCGTTGCCATCAGTGATCTTCCAATGGCGGGCGGTGAGCTGCACGGTGATGTCGCCCTTGTTGGCGATTTCGACCGTGTAGGCCCACCAGAACGAGGCCTCGTCGGCGTCGGAGCGCTCCGGCACGAATTCGGGAAGAACGGTGATCTCTATGTCGTGAGTAACGGTGCTGTACATGGGCGTGGTCTGAGATACGGAAGCTAGAACGGCAGAACTTGCGCACTTTAGCACAGACTTATGTGTGAGGAAAAGTGCCGCCCCATGCTGCGGTGCAATCGAGCGAAGATACGGGTGGCGACAGTCTGAAGCGACCAATCCCCGCGAAGCGGGCTTCATCCGCCGCCGGCCGCGAATGTCGCCAGAGCCGCATCGAGCCTCCCGGCGGGAAGCGAAACGGCGAGGGGTCCCTCTGTCCAAATCAGCAGCATGCGCAAGGTTTTGTTTGGCCAGAGTGGAGCCAAAACGGCACGATAGAGTGCCATTTGAGTGAAATAGTCGGCAGGGGTGTCGTCGAGCGCGCAAGGGGTTCCGGTCTTGAAATCGGCGAGAAGAATTTCGCTTGGGCGTTCGTTTATCCGATCGATTTGGCACGGGATATCGATCATCCGCCGCCCAAGCGCTATCCGGCCCGTAACCGATACCTCGGCTTTCGAACCTGGCTCGAACAAACCGGCGAGTTCCGGCAGGTCAATCACTTGCAGTGCCTCTTCGACGAGATTTTGGCGCACCATTTCGCCGAGGCCAGCCGCCCGGGCGGACAGGAAACGCAGCGCCGCATCACGCCGATGCTGCGCTGCGACGCCCGGCAAATATTGCAACAGCTGATGAATCAAGCGGCCACGGCGCGCGGCTGCGACCCTTGCTTGTGCCGGTCCCGCGCGCTCGAGACGGCCGGTCAGGACTTCGCGCGCTTTCGAAGGCCTGACCGGCGGCATCGCATTTGTCTCGTAACGGGCGGCGCGGTGAAGCCAATCCGGCAAGACCCCCAGCGAGACGGCGGCTCCGCCATCCGCCAGTTCACCCGCGGCGGGCGCGCCGCTCCCCTTCGAGACGAGGCGTAGAATTTCTTCCTCGCCGTTCCAGAACGCCGGCACTCTCTCAATTTCCGCTCCCTGGCCGAGTGCGGCCTCGATCATCGCAGCCCAGCAGCCGGCATTTGGGTCCTCCGCGCCATGAAACCCGGCAATATAGAGACGCTCCTCGGCGCGGGTCAAAGCCACATAAAGAAGCCGCCTGTATTCTTCCATCGTCGCATCGCTTGCCTTTTTACGCGCGGCGGCAACGGCTTTGCAATCGAGTTCTTTCCTCGGCGACCAGGCGATGGTCTCCTCGCCCGGCACAATTGTATCAAGCGTAAATATTTTCGGATCGTGGCACGGCGCGGGCACGCCGCAGGTATCGGGCAGGAACACGATTTTCGCTTCGAGCCCCTTGGCGGCATGAACGGTCATGACTCGTACCGCGTCCGCGCCGGTCTCCATGTCACGCTTGATCGAATACTCGACCCCGGCAAGATCGTTGAGAAAAGCGGCGAGCGAAGGCGCCGCGCTTTCCTCGTGCGCCATGGCGAGGCTCAAGAATTCGTCAAGCGCGTCGCCTGCTTCCGGGCCGAGCCTTGCTTCGAGATCGCGACGGCCGCCATCCGCGCCAAGAAGACTTGCATAAAATGCGAAAGGACCGCCTCCGGCCCGCCCCCGCCAGAGCGCAAGCTTGTTGACGGCCTCAATATGCTTTGCCTCCTTGGAAGCTCGGAGCGCGTCGAAAAGGCTGCCGCTTCGGCACGGCGCGAGCGCCATGAGATCATCATCGTCGAGACCGATGAGCGGCGATTTCAGCACGCAGGCGAGCGTGAGAGCGTCTTGCGAAAGCAGGCTAGCGCGCCCGGCTGCCATGAGATCCATAACAGCGATATGTTGCGTAAGTTCAAGCCGGTCGGCGCCAGCGGCCGGGATGTCTTTCTTTTTCAACGCCCGGATCATGGCGTCGAAAAATGCGCAGCGCGTACGAACGAGGATCAGAATATCGCCAGGCCGCACCGGCCGCCGCTGCAGGGTCCGGCTATCGTGCACGAATTCGCCGGAGCCAGGATCGATGAGATCCGCGATCTTTTGGGCGACGCGCTTCGCAACAAGATTGGCCGGGTCTTGCTCATCGAGAAGATCGAGCGGGAGCATCCATTCCCCAGGACTCTCGTTGGACTGCGCAGCTGCGAGCGGCCAGAGCTCAACAAGACCAGGCAACTGATGCTTCACCGCTTGGTGCGGCATCCAAACGTCATTTGCCATGACAACTCCGGTCTTATGCTCACCGTGGTCGAACACCTTGTCGATCGCGGCAAGCACGCCCGGCGCGGAGCGGAACGAAAAGGTGAGCGGAACATGGGCGAAGGTTTGCCCGCCATCCGAAAACCGTTTATCGAATTTCCCCCGCATCCGGCCGAACATGTGCGGCGCTGCGCCTTGAAAAGAAAAGATCGATTGCTTTTCGTCGCCGACCGCGAAGAATGTGCGCGGACCGTGGCTTTGCCCGCGCCCGGCGGCGAAATCGCCGGTGAGCTCTTCGAGAATTTTCCATTGGGCCTCGCTCGTATCCTGCGCTTCATCGACCAGAATATGGTCGATCCCCGAATCCAATTTGTAGAGCACCCAGCGCGCGGTGGAGCGTTCGAGCAAGGCCAAGGTCTTGTCGATAAGGTCGTCGAAATCGAGGATTCCGCGCGCGGCTTTCTCCTTGCCATATCGCTTGAAGATGGCGCTCGCGACCTCGATCAGCGCGCTTGAGCGATCGAGGATCGCGGCGGCTCTGCGTTCGTCGATAAGCCTCTCTAGGCGGCTCTGCTCGTCACGAAGTTCAGCCTCGATTTCGGGATGCGCCATCGCCAGCGCCTTGTTGACGAGAGACTT
Organism: Beijerinckiaceae bacterium; assembly: GCA_006514895.1. Taxonomy (GTDB): domain Bacteria; phylum Pseudomonadota; class Alphaproteobacteria; order Rhizobiales; family Beijerinckiaceae; genus Methylocapsa. The sequence continues at coordinate 7,125 of VDMG01000251.1, read as the reverse complement.
GCGAGGCTCGCTTTCCGCCGTGAAGAAAATGGCAAGATAAGAACCGAGGCAATCTCTAAGGTAGCCGCCGGAGGAGATCGCTCGATAAGCCGAAAGCGCTTGCCGAAACCGCTTTGCGCGGTCTCGATCGGTCTTCGTGCCAAGATCGAGAATCGCCGCGAGGTCATCCCAGCGCTCCGGCGCGATGCCATCCTCGGCCATCTCGCGCTCAATGCAAGCCCTATCACGGCCTTCGGTCAGACCCAGGGAACGGCGCAAAATCTCCGCAGGATCATGTGGCCAGCGCGCACGCGAAATGGCACTACGCCGCATCGCTTCTTTGATAAGGCCTTCAAAAGCGTCCGGCCCACACTCCTCGTTGAGGCGTTGCACAGCGGCGCCGAGCGTGCCCTTGCCGGAATTTGCCTCAGTCAAAACCTCGCGCCGGGCACGCTGCAACAATTCCGCCTGGCCCTGCTCGTCCGGCACTTCGAACCGCGCCGGGACATTGGCTTCGAACGGAAACAAATGGAGAAGCCGTTCGCAAAAAGCATGGATCGTCTGGATTTTTAACCCGCCCGGCGTCTCGAGGGTCCGCGCGAAAAGCTTGCGCGCCGCAGACAATTCCCGGCTGCCCGGCTTTGGCGCCCCGGCCGCGACGATCGCGCGGCTTAGTTCGTCAGCGGGGAGCCATGTCCAGTCGGCGAGAGTATTGAAGACGCGTTCTGCCATGTTGGCGGCCGCCGCCTTGGTAAAGGTCAAGCAGAGGATTTTCGAGGGCGCGACGCCTTGCAAAAGAAGCCGGATCACCCGGCTCGCGAGCACATGTGTCTTGCCCGATCCGGCATCGGCGGAAACCCAGACGGACTGGTTTGGATTTGAGGCCTGGTGCTGCTTGCCGAGCGTCTCCGTGGGGATATCGAAGGGTGCCATTACTCGCCGCCCCCTTCGGCCTCGCCGCCACGCGACCATTCCTTGACGCGGGCAAGATGGTCGTAAGCATTGTAGCGCTTCGCGAATTTCGGGAACGGGCGTGGCGGATAGGGCGTCGCGGGATTGCGGAACTGATTGAGCAGCTCAACGAGACCGCGAAAATGGTCCTCCACAACGTCCATGAAATTGGCCTTGGCAAATTCGACGCGCTTTTCCTTGCCGCCCACGGGCCCGCCGAGCTTCAAATAGATCGCCTCGACAGTTTCAATCTTTTGTCCAAGCTCGAACGCGCCGCGTAGACACATCGCCGCTTCCAAGGTCAGCTGCGGTGCGAAGCCCACGAAAATTTCATCATTACTGGGTGGCACGCCGGTCTTATAATCGACGAGCGTTACGGTTCCATCTTTATTCAGTTCGATCCGGTCCGCCCGCGCCGTCAGCTGAAAGTTCGAACCGTCGGCAAGACCAATATCGAGTTTGCCTTCGGCCTCGGTTTTGATCATCTTGATCCTATCGCGGCGAAGTGCTTCGAAGACATCAAGGTAGAAATCGATTGTTTTTTCGAGCCGCGGCCATTTGAGCGCGGCGAACTCCGCATCGAGCAGTTGAGCGGCGAGCCCTTCCCGCAAAAAGGCGCGAAGGTTTTCGCGCGCATCCGGCGGTAGGGCACCGGCCGGATAAGCGTTGACAAAGCGCTCCAGCGCCGCGTGGACCGCGCTTCCGAATTCGGCCACGCCAGAAGCACCCCCGAGAGGATCGAGTTCCTTCAAGCGCAGTATTTTTTCGGCATAAATCGCGTAAGGGTCGCGCCGTAGCGTCTCGATCTGAGTGACACTAAGATGTCTTGGGCGCAGCGCGACCTTCGGCCTCGGCAGCGGTCTGTCGCTTGGCGGCGCGACCTTGTCCGGGCGATCGATCGTCCGCGCAATGTGCAGATAAAAATCTCCGCGTCTGCGGCATGCGTTCCATGCCTCACCACCCAGCGCCGCCATGCGCTGAAGGAAACGCGACGCCACGGCGGGAGCGCCGTCGCGTTTGCGGGCACGGCTCAAAATCACTTTGCCTTTGCCCATGGCTTGCGAAAAATCATGCGCCGTCTGGCCGAGTTTGCGCTCGGGCGGCGTGAGCCCCAAGGCGGCGCGCATGGGCCGGTTGAGAAAAGCATCTGTGCGCGCTTGCGGCGGCCACATCGTCTCGTCGAGGCCGCCGAGCAAGATGACATCGGCATCGATGAGGCGTGCTTCGAGAAGGCCGAGGATTTGGAGGCGCGGATGCGCGAGCTTCTCGCCGCGCAGGATGACCTCGCTCGCCACCGAGGCGAACAAAAGCCCGTAGGATTCGACGTCGAAGGTCATGCGATCGGACGCGTTTTGCGCCAGTTCATCAAAGAGAGTATCGAGGGCCGCGCGAGCCTCGCCAGCACCGTCATCGTCGGCGCTGGCGATTGCCTCGATCGTTGCGCGATGCGCCGAAATCCACTGGTCCAAGGTGACTTCGCCGCGCAAATTCATAAGAGGCGCGAATCGGGCGTAAAGGCGAACCAAAAGATCCCTCAGATCTTCCCAATCATTTTCGAAAATCCGCTCCTTGGCCGGAGGCGCGAAACGGCCACTTGCTCCCTCGCGCGCGCGCGCAATTATGGCTGCCGGTTCGCCAACAATGCACTCGGCAAGACCACCAGCGGCATGACGCGAACGCAATAGAGCGATTTCGAGAAGCACGGCGCGCCGTTCAATATCCGCGCGGGGAAGCCCGAGTCGGGACAGCGGATGCGTCAGGAGCGCGGCAAGGTCTGGCGCCGCCATCTTGCTTGCGGCGCAGGCGATGGCGAGGCGCGCCAAAACCCCAATAGGGCTCGCCCCAAGGGCTTCCCCAGCGGAATCCTCGGCAACAACATCCCAGCGCAGCAATTCCGCGCGAACGCGGCGGGCGAGCTTGCGATCCGGGGTGACGAGCGCCGCAGTGCTGAAGGGTGTCTCAAGCACCTCCCGCATGGCGATCGCAAGGGCCAGCGCTTCCTCGCGTTCATCGTGCGCCTCGATCAAACTGACGCCTTGCAGCGCGGCTTCAAGTTCGTTGGCATTAATGCTTTCCCGGAAGGCGATCCATTCGCCGGTCGACTCCGCCGGACGCAAAGCCTCCGATACGAATTTGCCGCGCATGGCGAGATTTGGTGCAACCTTGCCAAGGCTCACGACGTCTTCTCGACGCACATGCAGAATACCAAGGAGGCGGCTGAGCGCGACTTGCGGATGGGTGAACGAGGCCTCGATATCCTGTTCGAAACCGCCCGCGATCATTGCCCATGCGTCGGCGTCGAGATCCTGATCGAGACCAGGCAGAACGACGGCGCCCCTTGGTGCGCGCGCGATGGCCGCAAGCAGCCGCGCCGTCGCGCGGTGCGATCCGGTGGAACCGATCGCTATGACCGGCCCGCTCACGGTGCCGTCTTGCAGACGGCGGATTTGCGCGTCGATAAGCGCGTCCTGCCGCCGCGCCTTATCCACGAGCCCGCGATCGGCCAGTATCTGGGGCCATTGCTCGATCGCGATATTGAGGAAATCGAGCGTGATTCGCCAATAAGGGTCGAACTCCGGCAAGACCAAGGGATCGAGCTTTTCCCAGGCCACGTCCTCGATGATCAATTCGTCGATGAGATTGCCGAGTTCGCCGGACAAATGCCAAGCATCGGCGGGGGTCGCCGCGACAAGAAAAGACTCGCGCGTATCGAATTCGTGTTTGCCTTGTGCGTCGACCGAGACGATCGCATAGCTCAAGGCCTGCGCCCAAGCGAGGATAAGTCCGGCAAGCCACATCCGCCGCTCTATTTCGCCCGCCGCCTCGGGAAGACCAGGCTCGTAGGTGGAGCCAAGCCCCGCTTCATCGAAGAGGAGGCTTGTCTCGGTCTCCTCCAGCGCGCCAAGCGGCATAATGCGCGGCAAAAGCATCGAGGAGCTGCCCACCGTGCGGAGGAATTCACCGGAGAGCGCGCTGGCCGCGCGGCGCGTCGGCACATAGATCGTGGCGTCCGCCATGGCGAGCGGCCCGAGATTATTTGAAAATCCCTCGACAACGCGGCCTTCGAGGAGAGCGGTGGCGAAGGTTTTCAGAAAAGGCGCGCCGGGCGCGATAGTAAAGACGTTGGCTGCCTGCATGAAACTTCCGGCAAGAGCTTAGAGCATGATTTTAAAGAGTTGCAGAGTTTTTGGATAAGATCACGCGACAAAACAAAGTGATAGAGATCATGAGCGATCGAACTTGAAGCGATCATGGTCTGGGGGCGATCCGGGAGATCGATATTGTCGGTCCCTACGGCCTGTATCCTACATGGCTCGCCGCACTTATCCATAGGGGCGCCGGGCCGGCTCAACCTGGATTGCGCTCGGGCTGGAACGTCCTCCGCTGGAATGAGACAGCAGTTTAGCTGCAATGAGACGCATGAATTCTGGTGCTGCGAGAGAGGATTGAACTCTCGGCCTCTCCCTTACCAAGGGAAGGTGCGCTGCTCCTATCTAATTGATTTTCATGATGTTTCACGCTTTAAGTTTGGCGAGATCCCGGATTTTTCCCAAAGCGAGGGCAACGCATTGATGCCGTCCCGGTATTTTTCCGTGTTTGCATGCGCGTAGCGTAGGACCATGGCGTCCATCTTCCAGCCGCCAAGCTCTTTCAGCGCGACAAGGTCATGATGCTCAGCATAATGCCACGTCGCCCATGTGTGGCGGCAGTCATGCACCCGGAAATCTTCAAGCCCAGCGCGCCTCACAGCGCCCCGGAATGCCGTTTTAAGTTTGCTGCCCGCCGATATGTTATCATCGCCGCTAGGCCGCTCATAGGGCTTGCCATCGGGCCGCCGGAACACACAGCCGTCGCGGTGCGGAAGATTCGCCAGCACGGCGACAAGATCCCGGTGCAGCGGCACGCCACGCGGGTCGCCGTTCTTGGTCTTGGGAAACGAGACGTGTGCGCGCGCCAATTCGGTGCAGCGCCAGTCAAGCCAAAGGGCTTCACCGACTCGGGCGCCGGTAAAAAGCAAAAATATCACGAGCGGTCGAAGGTGCGGCGAGCAAGCGGCGATGAGCCGGCCGGCCTCGTCATGCGTCAGCTAGCGGACTCGCGAAGGCGGCGGTTCCGGGCGACAAATATCCCACTTCACGCCAGCGAATTTCAGGAGAGCCGAGATAGGCGTGTGGACTTGCCGGTTGCGGGTTCCATTTGAACCGTTCGGATAGAGCGCCACGGCGGCACGGTTGATTGCTTGTTGGTCGATTTGGTCAATCGGCGTGTCGCCGAAATGGCGCAATAGAGGCGCGATGAACCGGCGCTCGCCCTCGCTTTCCATGTAGCTCAGCGTCGCAGATGTGAATCCTTCCGAGGCCCGAACGGGACCACGCGTTTTTCCCTCAAAGATTTCGTGTTGCAGCTTGGCGAGGAGTCTTTCCGCTAGCGCTCGGTCGACCGTGCCAAGGCTTTGCTCAATGTTGACTCCGAGGTACGTCCCGCGCGCGTACCAGTGCGGCGACCTGTGCCGTTTTGTGAGTTTGAGCATGTCGAATCCTTTTCCCACAACGCGAGGGCTTCCGCCTCGGTGAACCACCGTTTTTGCTTGCCGATTTTCAGCCCGAGGCCCTTTTCCCACGCGTGCTCGCGGACGACTCGGACCGTCACGGAAAATCGCTCTGCAATCTCGTCTTCGGAATGCAAGTCAGAAAACAGACTACTCATTTATAACGCTCCTATAACGCTCTGTCATGCCGAACCGAACGGGCTACTGCTGCTTCGCTTCAACCAATTTGAAAGGATTTGATGATTCGCTTTCGTCGCGACGCGAACGACGGAGGCGATCATGGCTGCGAAGGAAATTCTCGTAAAGAAATATGTCTCCCGGGAGTTTCTGCTTGCTCAAGAGGATTGCCACGTTTTTCAGCCTTCAAATTCTTTCAAAGATGCGCGGGCAGGCGTGCATTGGCAAAATTTGCTGTTGGATGAATATGGAACTGGCTACTGGACCTTGGTTGTAGATGCCGATGAATTGCTGGTTTACCCGGACTGCGAGAAAATTAAGCTGCCGGAGTTTTGCAAAGTTCTTGAGAGTGAAGGCAGGACATCGTTTTTTGCTTTTCTGCTCGATATGTATCCGGGTAAGGACTTCTCTCAAGCGACATGTGAACCAGGCAAGCCTTTCCATGAGATTTGCCCGTATTTTGATAAGGACTATGTGTTCAGAAAGCTCGGGGCAAACAACAGGGAAGTGGATGAGTTGCCGCCCGTAAGGGTTATTGGCGGGCCGCGAGTGAGAAAATTCTATCCTTGGCAGAAACGAACCGATTTCTTTAGCAAGGCGCTGGCGTGAGACTGGCGGATAAACTAAGTTTCTGGGGCGGGGATAAGCCTCACTATGCGCCAGCCCTCATAAAGGTTCCGCTCGTTAAATGGCAGGCAGGCCGCAAACGATTGTCCAATCATACCATCGTAAAGCCTCGCCAACGGCAACTATCGACGGTGAGCGGGACATTTCAAATTTTTTGCTGATTTCCATGAAAAGGCAAAAAACGCGGTTTCAACAGGGCAACATTTCGGGGGATCACAGGAATATCGGAGATACCTTGTTCACGTTAGCAGAGACCCCAATCTTTCGTTCATGTACAGCGGCAGCCTCCGATATGGGAACGGTAACACGCTGCTTGAAGCGGGGCTTATAAGGACTAACGTAGCCTTGGAATCTCATGTACGTACGGCAACCAGCGGACGCTGATTTTCCGGCCATTAATTCTGGAGAGATACTGTCAACATTTAAAAATGGGGGTTTATACCAAGTCTTCATTAGCATGACCGGTTTGCCCACTGGCGAGTTCCGATGGACATGATCAGCCATGGCTGGCCGACCAGTTTGTTCCAGGCATAGCAGCAATGGTCGACGATGTTCGTGTAGGAGGTGAAGACTCGGTTCGACTGCCAGATATTCTCGACGGGATTGAGTTCGGGCGATTTCGGCGGCAGTGACACGAGCGTAATGTTGGGTGGCACCGGGAGCGCCTTCGAGACGTGCCATCCCGCTTGATCGAGAACGAGAATGGCGTGCGCGCCGGGCGCCACTGCAGCGGCGATCTCCTCGAGATGCAGGGCCATCGCCTCGGTATTGCAGGACGGAAGGACGAGGGCTGCGCCCTTGCCGTCCTGCGGACAGATGGCGCCGAAGATATAGGCCGAGGC